>JAPYQK010000035.1 GCA_029941275.1 Longimicrobiales bacterium
GGAGTGTTATGTACAAAACTGATGCGTGTTGCACTTCAAAGTTGATGCTGAGTGGTTTAGTGGGGATTACTTCGATCTTCCCGGCCCGGCCCATGGTATGATACTCGAGAGCCGCTTTCTTACGAGCGTCCATTCGGAAGCCTCGTGGAGATTGGTTGGGTTACCTTAGGCCAATAGAATGTCGGCGCGTCTATCGTCTGACCAGAGTTTTGATGGCCGTTCGTCCCACACATACGTTAACGTTCCTAGCCTTTCTCGGTACGACGTCGGCCGCGGCACTCGCCAGTTCGGCCACCCCACTCGCCGGGCAAACGTGCCCCCAGGGGGAAGTGTCGTCCATCGTCGTCAACGTACATTCCGTTTTCGACACGGACCCCACCACGCAGGGTGGCGCACTCCCGTGGTTCTACAATCTCGCGAACGGCATTCACGCCGACACGAATGAAGGGTTTCTGAGGCGCGAACTCCTTCTTGAAGTCGGCGAATGCTTCGATTCGTTTCTCATGGACGAATCCGAGCGTCTCGTTCGCCAACTCCATTTCATCGACCGGGTGGAAGTGGCTACGGCACAACAACCCGACGGTTCCGTTCAAGTCGTCTTCGATACCTGGGACCGGTGGACGCTCAATGTGGATCCGCGTTTCCGTTTCGAGGAGGGATTCGAGTTCAACGGGATCAACCTGGCGGAACGCAACTTGTTGGGAAGAGGAATGACCCTCCGGGCCTTCTACCTCGAGAACCGAGAACGACTCGCAGTCGGTGGACGATTCTCCACCACCCGCCTCTTCGGAACCCGTGCCGGCGCTGTACTCGAAGCCAGCCGTACCCGTGCCGGCAGAACTCTCCAGCAAGGCTTCTCCTACCCATTCGTGGGAGAGGTGGGTCGCTTCGCGGGGGTGCAGTCTTTCCTCGACCAGGAGGATCTCTTCTCCTACACCCTTCCCACGGGGGGTCCTTACACTCACGTGGTGCAGCCCTTCGCTCAACGCTCGAGTGAAATCACGGGGGCAAGGCGATTCGGGACCCCCGGACGGCTCACCATCATCGGCGGTGGACTCTCGAGAGAGCGCTGGGAGTACACTACGTTCGACGAAGGGGCCGAAGTCGTCACGGACCGGGATTTTCAGGACGCGGAACCGGCCCCCCCTGAGATTTCCGCGATGCTGAATCCACAGATTCGGAATTACTCCGCGACCCGGGTTAACCTCGTATTCGCCCAACGCAACCTGTCATTTGCCAGGCGCAACGGTCTGGACCTGCTGGTAAGCGAACAGGACATCCCCGTCGGAGGGGAAGTGGCGCTCATGATTGGTCGCACCCTTTCGTTCCTGGATGCGAACTCTGCGATCGAAGACTCCGATTATTTTGGCCGGATTCGTCTTTTCGGGGGGCTGGCGCCCGGACGTTGGGTTTTAGCCTCGGCGATCAGCCTGGAGGGCCGTAGGACTCTTGGCGGAGCCGAAAGTGGATGGACGGACATACTCGGTGAGTTTGACATTTACTCGTATTGGCGAGCGTCGGAAAACTCACGGCACACACTCTTCGCGCGCGTCTCCGGCGCCGGGGGCTGGTCGGCGACGGGTCCCTTTCAATTGACTCTCGGTGGATCCGACGGTCTGAGGGGCTACAGCCGTGACGACCTCCCAGGAGGCAGACGTTTGATCGCCACCGTTGAGGATCGGATTTTTTTCGGATCACCCGGCGATGGCTTCGCGGATCTCGGAATGACGATATTCGCGGATGTGGGATCCATCTGGGAAGGAGACGTGCCGTTCGGGGCGGATACAGGGTATTTGGTCACCGGTGGCGCGGGGTTGCGCCTCGGGTTTCCGGGCGGGAGGAGGAACGTGGCCCGCATCGATATCGCCTTCCCACTCAACGGTTCGGACGCCTTCAGTCAGCCGAAGTTTCGCATCTCCTCAGAGCTGCTGGGCCTCCTCCGGGGGGTCGAAGACCGGCAGTTACGCCGGAGCCGACGCTCCGGTGTGGGCTCGGCCGTCCTCCCCGATCCCTCGGTTGGGCGTTGAACCAACCCTTTGACGTCGGAAACAAAAGTTTTATTTTATCTGTCCCCTCCTTGGATCTTAGCAAAACCAGTCGTTTTGCTTCCTGATAGGGTGGGGTTTTTACGCAGTACTGTACGAATTCACTGCTCTTGAAGACTCCTCATCACCTTGCAGACGAGGCGCCCCGCACGAATGTTTTCCACTTCCCGAGGCCTGGATTCCTTCGACCAATATTTGCAAGACGTCGAAAAATACCCACTCATCCAGGATCCGGCCGAGGAACGAGCGCTAGCACGCCGGGCACGATCTGGAGACAAAGAGGCCGCTGAGCGACTCGTAACCGCCAATCTCCGGTTCGTCATCTCCTACGTGAAAAAATATCAGGGCCGCGGCTTAGGACTCGCCGAGTTGGTGTGCATTGGCAACGAGGGGCTACTGAAGGCGGTCAAGAAGTTCGATCCGGACAAGGGCGTCAAGTTTATTTCCTACGCGGTCTGGTGGATTCGCCAAACCGTCCTCCAAGCCCTGGCGGAGCAAACCCGGTCGGTCCGAATTCCCCTCAATCAGAATTCGAACCTCGCCAAGCTCGCCCGCATCGATACGGCCCTCACCCAACAACTCGGCCGCTCCCCCACCATCCAAGAAATTTCTCGCGAGATGGAAGAGCCGATCGAAACCATCCGTGCACTTCGAAGGGTCGCCGCGAGCGAGTTGAGCCTCGACGCTCCCATCGATCGCAGCGACGGGAATAGCGCAAGTTTCGGTGAGCGCTTCGCCGGCTTCGAGGCGACCGACATCGAAGAGGATGTCGAAGCCATCGCTCGCAGGGAGTTCCTCGATTCGATGTTCGACGACTACCTGACCGAGCGAGAGAGGAAAATTCTCTATCTCTACTACGGCCTGGACGACGGCGAAGAGCGTACCCTCGAAGAGATCGGATCGTTGTTGGGCGTGACCCGCGAGCGGATTCGACAGATTCGGAACCGCGCGTTCGAGAAGCTGCGGGAGAGTCCGCACGGTGCGTCACTGTCCGGATTCTGGAGTGCCAACTGACGAGCGGCAGCGTACGCTGAAGTCAGATCCTGCGGAGATCGACTTGCGTCGAGATCAGGATCCGCCGAGATCGGAGCCCCGTCACAGCAGGCGGGGCTCTTTTTTTGCTCCCATCGAAGGAGAGCGCTTCCCGGCGGACCGCCAGTGGCAGGCCTCGGACGTTTCGTTTCGCTCACTGGCGACGGCGGCACTTCTGTTCACTGCCCTTCTGTTTCCCGGGGCCGCTAGAGGACAGACCCAACCAGAGTGGAACGGTGAGCGGGCGTCCGGACTGGTGGAGCAAGCTCGAGACCTCCGGCAGGCCACCGCCGTGGACTCTGCGTTTCAAGCTTACCAAGCCGACGCACGCGGCTACGTGTACTTCTTCCTCGATCGTCTCGACAGCGATGAGCGCACCCTGGTAAAGACTGACCAGGTCGCTCTCGAGGTCTTCTGGAGGGCGCCGCGACAGCGCACACAGCGCCTGGTCGGGCGGCGCGACGCGAAAGAGCTTCCGACCAACATCAACTACCACCTCGACCACCTGACCGTCGTCCAAGACGACTTCGGTGATCTGATTCGCCTCGGTGATGGCGACGAAGTCGAGGCCGTGGTCCATCCAGTAGCACCTGGGGCCAAGTCGATCTACGACTACCGTCTCACGGATTCTTTGACCGTGACAATTCCCAGCCCTGTGCGGACCATCCGGGTCTACGAGATCGAGATTCGACCGAAGGGCCCCGAGGCGCCGGGTGTCATTGGGAGCCTGTTTTTGGAGCGGGGCACCGGGGCAATCGTGCGTCTAAATTTCACGTTTACCCCAGCTTCCTACGTAGACCGGAGATTGGATTACATCCGCATTTCCATGGACAACTCCTTGTGGGAGAGGAAATATTGGCTGCCCTATAGACAGGAGGTGGAGTTGAGGCGTGAACTCCCGATCATCTCCTTCTTGGGAGGCAGTGTCATCCGTGCGCGCTTCGAGATTCGGGACTACCGGTTCAACCCCACGTTGCAGCCGGGCCTCTTTCTCGGAGGGCGGGTGAGCGCCGTTCCGCTAGCCGAACGCGCCGCTTTTGTTTTCGAATCCGGGCTCTACGACCAGCTGGCGAATCAGGGGTTGGACCCCTCCCCCGACATAGAAGCGATCCGGGACCAAGCCACGTCTGTCATGAGACAGCGCTCCTTGAGCGGCCTGAACGGGTCTCGCCTACACGTGCCGTTCGTTTCCTCCGTGTACCGGTACAACCGCGCAGAAGGCTCCTTCCTAGGGGCGGGCATGTCGCTCCCGCTGGGTCCTCGGTGGAGGCTCTTGTCCAGAGGTGGCTACGCACTCGGGCGGGAGAACGGCCAAGTCGCCGTCGACGTCCGGTCAGGCACTGCGAGTCAGGGGTTAAGCATGGCCCTGCGGTGGAACGAGCTCCGGGACGCAGGCGGCAGACACCCTGGAGCGAGCCGCACGGTCAACTCGCTGGAAGGACTACTCACGTCAAGCGACTACACCGATCCGTATTTCACAACGGGACTGGGCGTCCGCTACCGATGGGCCTCAGGCACAACAAGATCACTCGAGATCGGCGCCGAATGGGAGCGTCATGGTTCCGGGACCAGCGTGGTCGACGATGGACTCGGTGGGAATCCGACAACCGTTCCAGGGATTTACCGACCCGTGCTGGCCATCAACGAAGGCGACGATCGGGCGGTCGAGGCAAGCTACCGGACCCGGACCCTCGCCCGCGGTTTCGAGAGCTCGGCGACCGCCCGGGTCGGCCAAATGGAGGACCAGCCGTACGCATCTTTCTGGTGGGCCACAACGCTTCGACGTGACCTACCGGAACGAGGTGCGACTCTTGAGGCTGGTCTCCACTTTGGACTGTCGACGGAGGACGCGCCCGTACAAACACTCTTTCTCTTGGGTGGCCGCCATACCCTCCCGGGTTACCCGTACCGTTCGTTCATCGGGAACCAAATGGCCCTCGCGCGCGTCGAGGCCAGCCAGGCTGTGCTCGCTCCCTGGCTCACATACCGCGTGTTCGGTGCGGCTGGCATAACGGGCTTCGGCCGCAACGGACTGCCCGACCCCGGCTGGCTTCGCCGGAGCACATCAGGCGTGAAGAGTTCGGCCGGCGTAGGTCTCGATCTGGGATGGGATCTATTGCACTTCGAATTGGGGCGGGGCCTGAACGACGGAGGCGACTGGGAATTCGTCTTTTCCGTCCAACGCCGCTTCTGGGAGTGGTTGTAGACTCCTTCGACAGCCGTCTGTATTCTGGCCCCGCCCCTTGATTCGCCGACCCAGCCGAATCAGGCTGCGACTGGGACCTCAGCCTCCCTCGCCGTGAGCAACACCAGCTCGCGCACGTTGACGTCGGCCGTGGGAATTTTCACGCCCTCCCTTTCATACGCGTCGTACTCCAAACGGCCCTCGACGTAGATACGATCGCCCTTCTTCACGTTTTCTTCCGTGAACTGGGCCAACCCGGACCAAAGCGTAAGCCGATGCCAATCGGTCCGTTGCTCTGTGTCGTCTCCAAACGGTGGACGGTTGGTCGCCAAACTCAGGTGCACCACCTTCGTTCCCTTCTTCGTCTCGTAGACATCGGGCTCACGCCCGACGTTTCCTACGAGGATGACCTTGTTGATGCTGCGGCTCATCTCATCCTCCCTTGGTTCGAGTTCGGCCCGTGTCCGGCTCCATCGAGATCGGTCCACTGAGGCCTGTCTTGAGTGGGACGACGGAAGTTGTGGGCTGGGGAGGGGCCGAAGGATGGCTGGACGGGACAAATACAAGCGATCCACAAACTCCGGTGGACATTCTAGAACAGGCTCTAGCCCTTCGTCTCGAACCAGCTGGCCCCCACACCCCCCTCCGCCACCAAAGGAACGGTGAGTTCCATTGCGCTCTCCATGCTTGTCACCACCAACTCGCCCAGATCGCCCTCTTCACCACGTGGGACCTCGAAGAGTAGCTCGTCGTGCACTTGGAGAAGCAGTTTGGCACCAGTGTCCGCCTCGGACAACGCGGCAGCCACGTCGAGCATCGCTTTCTTGATCATGTCGGCGGCCGTTCCCTGAATGGGTGTGTTCTGCGCCACTCGCTCACCGAATTGGCGGACGTTCCAGTTCTTCGTGAGCAACTCCGGGATGTGGCGGCGCCGGCCCATGAGGGTCTCGACGAACCCCTGCTCTCGGGCGAGGGCGACCTGTCCGTCGAGATAGGCCCGCACCCCGCTGAAGCGCTGGAAATACTGGTCGATAAACGCTTTCGCTTCCTCCCGGCCGACTCCCAACTGACGCGCCAGCGAAAACGCTCCCTGCCCATACAGCGTGGCGAAGTTGATGGTCTTCGCCTGACCACGTTGCTCCGACGTAACCTGGTCGAAGGGAATGTCGAAGACGACCGAAGCGGTCTGCTTGTGAACATCGATCCCTTCGTTGAACGCTCGAACCAGAGGCTCATCACCCGAGAAGTGCGCCAGGATACGCAACTCGACCTGTGAGTAGTCTGCTCCATAGAAGAGGTACCCGTCGGCCGGGACGAATCCCTTGCGGATCTCCCGCCCCAAGTCGGTGCGGATCGGGATATTCTGGAGGTTGGGGTCACTCGACGACAACCGCCCGGTGGCCGCAACGGTCTGATTGAAGCGCGTGTGGAGCCTGCCCGTTCGTGGCAGCACCAGCTGCGGGAGAGCGTCCACATAGGTGGAACGGAGCTTCTCCAGCTCCCGGTACTCCATCATGAGGAGGGGAATCTCGTGCCCCTGAGAGGCGAGTTCCTCCAAGACCGAGGAATCGGTGGAAGGGCCCGTCTTGGTCCTCTTGATCACCGGGAGTCCCTGCTTCTCGAACAGAATTTCTCGGAGTTGAGGCGTCGAGTTCAAGTTGAACTCCACTCCGGCCACTTTGTAGATCTCGTCGCGGATCAGAGTCAGGTCACGGTCCAGCCGCTCACTCATCGCCTGGAAGAAGTCCGGATCGATGCGTATGCCTGTTTGCTCCATCTCGGCCAAAACCGGAACCAGCGGCATCTCCAAGTCCTCGAAGAGGCCGGCGAGCCTCTGGTCGACGAGATCCGCCTCGAAACGCTCGGTCAACCGGAGTGCGGCATCGACGCCTTGACCCACATAGTCCCGCGCCCTCTCCTGATCGACCTCGGAAAATCCGATTCTTTTCTGTCCCGTCCCGACGATGTCGTTGTACGGGGTCATGGAAAACCCGAGGAAGTCCTGGCAAAGAGCTTCGAGATCGTGTTTCCGACGGCCCGGGTCCAGGACGTAGGAGGCGATGGTCACATCGAAGACCATTCCTCGTAGGTGAACGCCCTCCCTGGCCAGGGACAGCGCAGAACTCTTCAAGTCGGCCCCCACTTTCGCGACGTCGGGATCCTCCAGGAGGTCCACTAGTGTGGCCAGAGCTTCACCGCGGATCGGGGGAAGATTCGTGATCCCGGTCTCTTCAAACGCCAGGGTCGGTTCCCCCTTGGGGACGTGCCCAAAAGAGAGATAGAACGCCTCACCTAAGTCCACCGCCAGCGAAATACCCACCAATCCAGCGCGATGCGGGTCGGGAAACGTGTTCTGAACACCCACCGCCACCCGACCCCCCTCGCGCGCCCGGGCGACCAGCGCTTCGACTTCGTCCGGCTCAACGACGAGTTTGGAATGGACCGACGGGGGCCCGCCTTCAGGCTGCTCGCCGGACCCATCTTCGCTAGAAATCGAGCCTGGATCTACGACGCCCGCTCCCGGCCTCGCGGCAGCAGTGGTCCCGCCCGACGCAGTGCTCTCAGTAGCACGGCCCGACACGCTGCCCTCAGTGGCGCCGCCCGTCCCCGTATGCGCGGGAGCACCAGCGGGAGCGCCGCCGGGAGAAAAGCGGTCCATGAGGCTCCGAAATTCCATCTCGGAAAAGATCTTGTGGAGCCTGGGACGATCCGGCTCACGCACCTTCAGGGCGTCGAGATCTAGGTCAACGTCGAGATCCGTCATGATGGTCACTAGCTGCTTGGAGAGGCGAACCTCGTCGGCATGCTCCGTGAGCGACTCTCGGACGCGTTTAGCGGAAATATCACTCGCGTGTTCGAGGATCTCGTCGACGCCCTCATACTCTCCGAGAAGTTTGAGCGCGGTTTTCGGCCCAACGCCCCTGGCTCCCGGAATGTTGTCGGAGGAATCACCGATCAACGCCAGATAGTCGACCACCTTGGTTGCCGGAATTCCGAACTTCTCGTGAGCGTTGCTTTCGTCCACCCACTCGGGAGCCACTCCGGAGCGCCCACCTCGCCCGGGGTTCAACAGGTGGATACCGGGGCCCACGAGTTGATATAGATCCTTGTCTCCTGAGACGATGACGGCTTCTAGTCCCGCATCCCTCGCTTTGATCGCGAGCGTGCCGATCACATCGTCAGCCTCGTAGCCGTCGAGTTCTACCAGTGCGTCGTTGAACCCGGCCACGAGCTCCCTCACCCTTGGAAGACTCGCCCTCAGTTCATCCGGCATCTTCTCCCGTGTCGCCTTGTACGCCGGGTAAACCTTTTCCCGGTGGCTATTTCCTGCGTCGAAAACGACCGCGAGATAGTCAGGCTGGTACTTGTCGTGGATCTCCATCAAGAAGTTCGCGAACCCGAACGGGGCGGACGTGTTTTCCCCTTTCGAGTTGGTGAGCGGACGGTTGATGAAGGCGAAGAACGCCCTATAGATCAACGCGTACGCATCGATGAGAAAGAGGCGGGGGGCCTTCTTGGGTGGCACGTCCATCGTTCGGGATCACATAACGTAGGAAGGTGGACTCTGATCGACCGGGGAACTTAGAGGCCCCTGGAAGGCCCGGCCACGTTTACCGCTCAACGGAGGATAAAAAACGCTCCGGGGAGATCCTGATCCCCGGAGCGTCGCTTTCTTTAGTGGCCGTGTCAGGCCCTGACCACGTTCGAAGCCCGGAAACCAGTTTTGGTCTTCGCCAACTCGAACTCCACTTCCTCCCCCTCGGTAAGGGTTCGGAAACCTTCGGTTAAGATGGCCGTGAAGTGGACAAACAGGTCATCACCCTCTGGTCTGGCGATGAACCCATACCCCCTTGAATCGTTGAACCATTTTACGGTCCCTTTGGACATGCGGCCTACTCCGTCCGCGGCATGGAACTAGGGTTCGTCACGCCCAGGGTACTACGTCCGACCGAGGGTCGCGACTGGGCCTGGAGGCCCGGCCCTTAGGTTATGCCCCCGACCATGCGGACGTCAAGAAAGCCCTTCGAAAGACCCCTAAAACGCTAGTCGTCTCCGTAGAGAAACTGGTAGAGCCCGAGGTTGCGCATGATGTTCTTCACGTATCCACGCGTCTCATCAAAGGGAATTCGCTCCGTGAATCGGAGGGGATCAGCAGCTTCGGGAAGGTTTCTCCACCGGCGCGCACGTGTGGGGCCTGCATTGTAGGCGGACAACACCAGGGGAAGGTCTCCGTCACCGTAGCGCGCCTCCATGTCGACCAGGAACCTCGTACCCAAGTGGAGGTTGATCTCCGCGGTCTCGAGACTCTCGGCCGTGAAGCCCCGTATTCCCTGACTCCGAGCAAGGTCCTGTCCCGTCGCCGGCATCACCTGCATGAGCCCGATGGCCCCAGCGGGTGAATAGATGGCCGGCGTAAAAGCCGACTCCTGCCGAATGAGTGCGGCCAACAGAATCGGATCGATCCCGCGCTCGGCGGCCTCACGGGTCACGAGCTCACGGTAGGGAAACGGGTACAGCACACGAAGCAGCCGTTTGGTCTGTGGGGCCCCGCCCCGAAGCAGGGCCCACCCTAGGTTGATTCCCTCGATGGAGAAACCCATTTCGATCAAGGCATCGGCCAAATCAAGGGTTTCCGGAACCGAACCAGCCGTTCGCTCGATGAGGGCGTCGATGTGGACCTCCACTCCTTCGTCGAGGCCGGCCGCCACCAACAGGCTGAGCGTCCTCAACTCATCCTGCAACCAGATGCGGGGCGCGGATGCGGGCCCTTCCGGAACATCGGGCCGAAAAGGCTCCTCCAGGAGTTCGTATGTGAGCACACCGTAGTACGACAGAACGTCCCGATCGCGAATCTCGGCCATGTACCTCCGGGCGTCCTCATCGCGGCCGATGGCCCCTAGACTCTGGGCCGTCCAAAAGGTGGCCTCAGCCCATCGCCCACCGTTGGGAAATTCCTGGAGGTAACTGCCGAACACCTCCGCGGCGGCCTCCTGGTCGTTCTGCTGAAGACGGATCTGCCCGAGGCGCATTCGGGCCAGGCCGGCGGAAGCGTGCGAAGGCTCCATCTCGATCGCGCGTTGGTAACCAGCGGCCGCCTCCGGGTAGGCGCCCCGGGCCAGCGCCGAGTTGGCCCACGACACCGTGATGTCCACCGCTTTGCGACTCGCCGGGTACCGATCGATGATCCACCCTTCGATCGTTCGGACCGCATCCCGACGCCCCTGCCGGCCTCGTGCCCGATGCCACTGATCGAGAACACGAAGCTCGAAATCGGGATCGTCCGTCTCCACCAACTTCCTGAACTCCACCACCGCCTCTTCGTGCGTCCCCACGGCAGAGAGCAGCCGAGCGCGAGCCAGCAGTGTCGCGGGTTCGGGCGGGACCGTCTCCAACGCGTTCAAATGCCTTTGGTAGCCGATGAGAGCCCGCTGATATTCCCGGGCCGCATCCAGGATCCTGGCAGAGCGGAGAGCCTGCTCCGCGTCCACGGGGCCAGTTCGAAGAACGCCCCATGCTGCCCGTGCCCCGCTCGCTCCCCGAGGATACGCATCTAAGGAAGCCTCGTAAGCACGGCGGGCGGCAACAGTGTCTCCGCGAGCCGCCGCCAATGCCGCGATGGCTTCCATCGCCTCGCCACGCCGCGCGGACCGTAGATCACCACTGATGACAAGAGCCTGGTAACGATCAAGCGCTCCTGATGTGTCGCCGGCTGCCAGTAAGGCTCGTGCTTCGAGGTCCCACGCCAGATCGGCGATGGCCGAATCTCCGCTGATCAGCGGAAACATTCGCAACGCCTGGGCCGCATCTCCACTTTCCAGTGCGTCTCGGGTGACCTGCAGCACTGTCCATTGGGATAACTGCGTCGAACGCCTGCCCGCCTCCGCCAAAGCAGAAAACATGGGCTCCCAAAGGCCGGCCCTCGCCGCAACCTGGGCCTCCCGAGAAGCCGCCCAGCCTGTCTCCTCCACGACGCCTCCGGTCGACCGGAAGCGCTGGTAGTGCTGAACCGCTTCCTCCCATCGCTCCGCGGATTCCAGGCCGCGTGCCAAGAGGAGCCGGCCCCCGCCATCCTCAATCCCATCGAGCCAGTCGGCCCCGTCCAACCCCGCCACCACCCCTTCCCAATTCTTCCAGCCGGCGTCAGCACGAGCGAGCAGGAGCATCTCCGAAGGTGTGGCTGTGGCTCCTTCCGCGACCCGGTCCCTCAACATCTCACTAGCGTGCCAGTACCTACCGGCTCGGTATTCTGCTCTGGCCGAATCGACGGTGGGATCGGAGACATCAAGGCTCTGGAGGAACACGTCCGAGTCCTGGATCCCTCCGGTCTCTTCGCCTTCGTAGGAAGCCGGTTCGACTGCGAGGGGGGTGTCAGGAACAAACGAAGTCGAGGGCGTACCTGCCCAAACAGCCAAGACAACGAAAATCGTCCCAAATAATTTCACTGAACGGCCCTACCTGCCGCGAAGGAAGTCCGGAAACAGATGCTTACCGGCGGACATCTAATAATACGGGTGTCACCCAATAATTCCACTCAGCGACCGCCCCCAGGGTAGCGGTACCGGCTGTACCCCTACCGCGCCCAACGGGAGAAGGCACTTATTAAAGTCGGGTGGCACGTGCACAAACTGTAAAAATCGGTCCCAACCTTGTGAACAAAAAAAGGGGCCACCCTCCCGGATGGCCCCTCCCGTTCGATCCGCGCAAGCTCCTACGAACGAGCGCGATCCGACTCCATAGCGTGGAGCATGTCGATCATCTTCTGGGCCGACTCTTCCATGTCGATGACCAGACTGTCGATGCGTGCCACGAAATAGTTGTGCGAAACACTCACCGGGATGGCGATGACCAGACCCGCTGCCGTCGTTAGCAACGCGACCTTGATCCCTCCAGCCACCAGCGTCGCCTCGACCTCACCCGCCGCCTCGATGGATTGGAAGGCGATGATCATTCCGATCACTGTTCCAAGGAAGCCGAGGAGCGGCGCGACGTTGGTCAGCGTGGCCAATATCACCAGGCCCCGCTCCAGTTTGCTCAACTCGATGAGACCTTGGTTCTCGATGGCCTTCATGACGCGCTCGGTACCTTCCTCATGGCGGTCCAAGCCGGCGTAAAGAATCTTCGCGGCCGGAGCGTCGGAGCTCCGCGTCGCCTCGAGCGCTTCATCGAGTCGGTGCTCTTCGAGTAGTCCGTCGACTTCACCCAGGATCTTCTTCGTCCTGGACGACTTGGCGAGGAGGTCAAAAAACTTCCAAATGATGACGATAAAGCCCAGGGCCACACAGGCGGCCAAGGGCACGCGCATGAAGCCCATGTCCCCCCAGAGCTGAACAGCCTGCTCCTGGAGAGTCAACTCCGGCGCATCAACCCCCGGAATCTGCACCAGCGCACTATATAGACGCGTCACACCGACCAAAACGACCTCCAGCCAAAAGTTCTAACGACGTTGCGGGGCCGCCCTAACGACGGCAGTTCTCAATTTTCAGAAGTCCGAACCTGCCGCTGCCCGACAACCCTGTCAACCCCCGTCCCTTGGCAGTGGATCCTTGCAACACGCCGCAACGTGATTAGGTCCCTTTTCCTCTAGCAGGGGCGATGCAGTCTCGCATTCCTCATCTTTTCCAGGGTGGGGACATCGCGCGAAGAACGGGCATCCCGAAGGAGGCCGGATCGGACTGGGTACATCGCCTGAGAGTCGGATGCGCTCGCGTCTCGGTCCGGCCTTCAGATCACGGTCGGGGGCGGCGGAGAGGAGCGCCCGGGTGTAGGGATGGAGCGGATTCCCGTATAACTCCTCGGCTTCGGCCATCTCGACTATCTTACCGAGATACATGACCGCCACCCGATCGCTCACGTACTCGACCACCGCCAGGTCGTGGGCAATGAAGAGGTACGTGAGGCCGAGGTCCTTCTGAAGGTCCCGGAGCAGGTTGATCACCTGGGCCTGGACGGATACGTCGAGCGCCGAGACCGGCTCGTCACAGACGATAAACTCCGGCTCCACGGCCAGTGCGCGCGCAATGCCGATGCGCTGCCTCTGGCCGCCGCTGAACTCGTGCGGGTAGCGCCCGGCGTGTTCGGCGTGAAGGCCCACCATCTCGAGTAGCTCCTGGACACGGCCCGAGCGATCGGCGCCAGTTTCGCCAATCCTGTGGACCTTCAGGACCTCGGAGAGCATTCCGCCCACCGTCATCCGTGGATTGAGCGACCCAAACGGGTCCTGAAAGACGATCTGCGCGCGTCGTCTAAACTCCCTGATCTGGGCACGATCTAGTTCTGCCAGATCCTGTCGGTCATACACCAATCGCCCACTGGTCGGCTCGATGAGATGCAGGATAGCTCGGCCGGTCGTGGACTTCCCGCAGCCCGACTCCCCTACGAGTCCGAGTGTCTCTCCCCGGTGGAGGCGGAAGCTGACCCCATCCACCGCCCTCACCTGACCCACGCTCCGCCCAAAAACGCCGCGCGGGACGGGAAAATATTTCCTCAACTCCTGCACGTCGAAGAGCACGTCTGCACCGGAACCACCGTTCACTCCGGCGAAGGACTTCGCGTCGACGTCGGACTTCCCGTCGGCATCGGACGCCACTTCGGCATCGAATGTCACGTCGAGCCTTCCACCGGCCCACCGATCGAACCGACGCGCCAACACCTCGCCAACCGGGTCGTTTCCTCCGACAGTGGCAAGAGTTCGGGCACGGACTCCGCACAGCGCTCCTCCGCAACTGGACAACGGTCCCGGAAACGACATCCAGCTGGCCAGTTCACAGGACTGGGCACAGTACCCGGAATGGGGTTCAGCCGGACGTCACGATCTCCACTCCCGGGAAGAGAGGCCAGCAACCCTTGGGTGTACGGATGCTCGGGGCGGGTCAGGATGTCCTGCGTAGTCCCCGTCTCGACGATCTGGCCACCGTACATGACCACCACACGATCACAAACCTCTGCGATGACCCCGAGATCGTGTGTAATCAGGAGCAGTGCCATTCCATGGCGATCCTGCAGCTTCGCCAGCAGATCCAGAATCTGGGCCTGGACCGTGACGTCCAGCGCGGTGGTCGGCTCGTCCGCGATCAGTACACGCGGTTCACACGAAAGGGCGATGGCGATCATGATCCGCTGGAGCATGCCCCCGGACAAATGATGCGGGTAACAATCATAGCGCTCCTCGGGGTCCGAAATTCCGACCTCCGCGAGCAAAGCTACCCCTGCCGAACGGGCTTCACTTTTGCTCAGGCCACGGTGAAGCCTGAGCGCCTCCTCGATCTGGTGCCCGACCTTGAGGACGGGGTTGAGCGAAGTCATGGGTTCCTGAAAGATCATCGAGATATCGTTGCCCCGAATTTCACGGAGCCGTGCGGGTGCTGCTTTCAACAACTCCTCGCCGTCAAAAAGAATCGAACTGCCTTTCAGTATCTCGCCGGGCGGCGAGGGGATGAGCTGCAGGATCGAAAGCGCCGTCACAGTCTTCCCGCACCCCGATTCACCGACGATGCCCAACGTCTCCCCCATTCCGACCTGGAACGATACACCATCCACCGCCCGCGCCACCCCCACCTCCGTCGTGAAGTGAGTGCGGAGATCCGTCACCACGAGAAGATCGGGCCGAGTGGTCACATCACGTCCTCAATCGCGGATCGAGAGCGTCTCTCAGCCCCTCGCCGGCCAAGTTGAACGCAACCACCGTGAGCACGATCGCGAGGCCCGGGAAGGTGGACATCCACCAGGCGCCGAGTAGCTGATCCCGCCCTCCTGCTACCATGGACCCCCACGACGGTGTGGGGGGCAGGAGTCCGAGTCCGAGAAACGAAAGGCCCGCTTCCAGGACGATGACGTTTCCGATGGCGAGCGTGGCGACGACGATCACCGAAGACAGCACGTTTGGGATCACGTGCCGGAGGATGATGCGCCGGCGACTGAATCCGAGAGCGCGGGAGGCCTCGATGAACTCGCGTTCTCTCAAGCTGAGAACGTCTCCACGAACAACTCGTGCGGTACCGGGCCATTGAGTGAAGCCAAGTACGACCGTGATCATAAGAATGGAATTCGTGTCGAACAACGCCGACAGGCTGATGAGTAGCACGAGTCGGGGAAAAGAAATCACCATGTCGACGAAACGCATGAGCACCGTATCGACCCAACCGCCCAAGTACCCGGATACCGCTCCCACCAATGTGCCGATGGTGACACTGATCCCCACCGCAACGAAGCCGATCGAGAGAGAGATCCGGGCACCGTAAAGGATGCGTGACAGGACGTCCCGAGCCAGATCGTCGGTCCCGAGAACGAATTCACCACCGGGGCCGACCATCCTGGCCGTCAGCAACGAAGCTTGCGCAGCCGGATCGTGAGGAGCGATCAGCGGGGTCACCAAGGCAATCAGGTATACCCACACGACCACCAACACGCCGGCGACCGCGATCCGGTTCTTCCGGAAGGCCCGTGCGGCAAGGCTCCACTGGCTGACACCGCTTTGCTTCACCCCGCCCGGGTTCGACACATCGTATAGGGACCATCCCCAAGCGCCGATCAGCCCGGCCACAACCGTCAACGACGCGATCTTGTGATCCAGCGGTCCGCCCCAGCCCGCCGCGAACCGAGCCCATCGAGTCAGGAGCAGGCCCACAAATGCGAGCCAGACGGTAAGACTCAAACCACCGCCCCCCCACCGGCCCGCCGCGAGTTGCGGAAAACCCGGGAGCAGGGCCGAAAGAATCACACGGCGGCGATCAGTCATGGCGAATCCGGGGATCCACGACCGCGTAGAGCACATCGGAGACCAAATTCCCCACGACAACCATCACCGCGAACACCAACGTGCCCCCCATGACCACCGGATAGTCCCTTTCCAGAATGCTATCCACCACGAGCTTTCCCATCCCCGGCCACGCGAAGACCGTCTCGATGAAGACCGTGCCACTGAACAGGAAGGGGAGGTACAGACCCACGAGAGTGATCACCGGAATCAGCGCATTCCGGAGGGCGTGCCGAAAAATCACGACGGGCTCCGAGAGACCCTTGGCGCGCGCCGTACGAATGAAGTCCTGACGAATCACATCCAGCATACTCGCCCGTGTAAACCGGGCTATCCCCGCGGCCAGGACTAAGGCTAAGGAAGTGGCCGGCAGCGTAAGGTGCATGAGCCGGTCCTGAACCTTCTCCACGGGGCTGAAAAACGCGTACTCGATATCCTGGACGTCCGACGCCGGAAATTGAATCGGCCAGTCCCAGACGTTGGCACCGTAGCTGAACAGGAGCACCATCATCAACGCCAGCCAAAAAGAGGGCATGGAGTAGAAGAAGAGGCCCACCATCGAGGCTATGGAATCGAGCAGGGAGTACTGTCGTACCGCCTGTAGAATGCCGAGCAGGATTCCGAGGATGAACGCCAATCCGATCGCACTGAAAGAGAGGAGCAGCGTGTTCGGAAGCAGCTCCTGGATGATGTCTACGACTGGGCGATTATGTGAAAAAGAGTCCCCGAGGTCGCCTTTGGCGAGCGCCCCGAGCCACCGCACGTAGCGAATAGGAAGCGGCTGATCGAGGCCCAAGTTGACGCGCACCTGCTCCTGGGCTTCCGGCGATGTATTGGGATTCAGGAACCGTGCTGTGGGGTCGCCCGGGGCGAGATTCACCACGAAGAAGATGAGCGTGGCAATACCTAGGACGAGCGGAATTGCGCCGAGCAGCCTCCGCGCGATGAACGTCCTCACCGAACGCCTTCTTCAGACCTGTGTGGTATGTAGCAGTGTTTGTCGCTCAACGCAGCTCGGTAGGAATCGACCAATCTTTGATGTTCAACCACTCACCGCGTGAATCCATCTCGGCACCACGGAGCCGTTTGCTCACGCCGTCGAGCCGGTCGGGAAAGTAGAAGAAGGTATACGGCTGCTCGTCCATTAGAAGTGCCTGGTATTCGTTCCAGACCACCTTGGCCTCATCGCGGTCCAAAACCAGAGGCAGCTGCTCCAGGAAGCCGTCGATATCCGCCCGCTGGGTCCCAGACCAAGCGTACGGTGCGGACAGGTTGCTGCTGTGGAAGAGGTCGGTGTCGTCCAACTTGTACTCGCCCACCCACCCCATGACCACACCGTCGAAGTCGCGCTCTCGGTCGCTGATCTGGCTGATCAGCGTGCCGAATTCCACCACGAGCGGCTGGGCCTCGACCCCGATTTCGGACAACTGGGCCTGCATGATCTCGGCGATCCCCTCCCGTATATCGTTGCCGGCGTTGTACTTGATGGAGATGGACAACCGCACACCGTCGGCGTTTTCACGGACGCCGTCCCCGTCTCGGTCCGTAAAACCCGCGGCATCGAGCAGTCTTCTTGCCGCATCTTGATCGTAGGACATCTCATCCCTGCCTATGGAGGCATCATGGGCCCAATGGAACGGAGGCACACTTCCGTTCGCCACGGACCCATAACCCTGGATCAAGGCATCAACGATCTCCTGCCGATTCGTGCCTCGCGTAAGCGCTTGGCGCACTCTCTTGTCGGCGAGTTGTGGGCGACGTGAGTTCCACCCGACGAGAACGTACGTCCGGAACGGGTACGTCCTTAGTTCCACGGCATCCGAGTCGAGAATGGCTGTGGCCTGATCCGGGGTGGGAGCGATGTAAACGTGCAGTCGCTCGGTCAACAGTTCGGTAAGGAGCGTCGTCGGCTCGGGAACGATGCGGAAGATGTAGCGATCCAGGTATGGACGGCCGCCCAGACCGGCGGGAAACGCCGGGTTCGCTTGAAAGGTCCAACTCGCGTTTTGGCGGTGCTCCACAAAAATGAACGGTCCGTTGCCCACCGGGCAGATCGATCCGTAGGGATGCTGCCTCAACTCGGTCGAGGGGACGTCCTCGAGCAAATGCTCGGGCATGATTGCCGTGGCTCGCCAAGGGTCTATGAAATCCGCGTGGGGGTCCATCCGAAACTTCACCGTAAACGAGTCGACCACCTCTACACCGTCGGGCCCCCGGTCGTAATGGGTCCAGTACGCCGCGTTGGGGAACGCCGTTTCGGGGTCGAGCGCACGCCGGTACGTGTACGCGACATCGTAGGCGTCCGTCAGCTCACCGTCGTGCCAGAAGACGTCGTTGCGGATGTGAAACGTGAGTTCGGTATTGTCGTCCGACAGC
>JAPYQK010000036.1 GCA_029941275.1 Longimicrobiales bacterium
GGTCGAAGCGGGTCCGATGCGCGGAGTGATCAGAAGGATCGGCGGGCTCACGCTGATCGTCGACTGCTACAACGCGAACCCACAGAGTGTGCGCGCGGCCCTGGACCTCCTCGTAGACATCGAGCCGGGCCGGACCAAAGTGGCCGTTCTCGGCAGTATGCTCGAGTTGGGGGACCGGAGCGAGGTCCTGCATGAAATGCTTCTGGACGAGGCCGCCGCTCTCGGGTTGGACCTGCTCGTTGCCACCGGGGACTTCGCCCGGACGGCCGATCCTTCTGGCCCGACGCCCGTTGTTTCCTTTGTTGAGCCGTTGGAGGCCTACGCGGAACTCCGTGGGAGGCTCGCCGGTGACGAGGTCCTCCTGATGAAAGCGTCACGGGGCGTGGCGATGGAGCGGTTGATCCCGCTCTTCGAGGAGGACTTCGGCTCATCGGTATCCGACGGCCGCAACGGCGGATCGGCACCGGAAGCCGGTTCGGGCACGGTGGGGGCCTGATGCTCTTTCACTTGCTTCCTGGTTTTGCTGACGTCTTCACCGTGTTCAACGTCTTCCGATACATCACGTTCCGGGCTGCCGGAGCTCTCGGGACCTCGCTCCTGATCGCCTTCGTGTTGGGTCCGATGACCATCCGCGCCCTCAAGCGGTATGGCATCGGCCAAGTGGTTCGGGAGGATGGGCCGGCCACACATCTTCCCAAGACCGGCACGCCGACAATGGGCGGCGCGCTCATCGTCGTGTCGACTGCTTTTTCAACGCTGCTTTGGGCCGAGCTGACCAACTGGTACACGGTACTGGCTTTGCTGAGCCTGGTGATGATGGGCGCCATCGGTTTCATGGACGACTACCTCAAGGTGGTCCAGAAACGAACGGCGGGCCTGATCGCTCGCTACAAGATGCTGGGGCAGTGGACGTTCGGACTCGGTTTGGGGCTTTTCCTGATCCTCCGCCCGATCTCACCAGTCCCGCCGAACCATACGATGGTGCCGTTCTTCTCGGACATCGCTTTGGTCTTTAACCCAGTGGTCTACGTGCTGTTCGTCGCGCTCGTGATCTCCGGCAGTTCCAACGGGGTGAACATCACCGATGGACTAGACGGACTCGCCGCCGGTTTGACTGCGATCGCCGCAACCACGTTCGGGATCTTCGCCTATCTGCTGGGCCGTGTGGACAGTTCCGCCTACCTGGGACTCTTCTACTTGCCCGGCGCGGGAGAGTTGTCCGTGCTAGCGCTCGCTCTGGCCGGCGGCTGCCTCGGATTTCTCTGGTTCAATACACATCCGGCCGAAGTCTTCATGGGAGACACCGGCTCGCTCGCTCTGGGCGGTGTAATCGGGGTCATGGCCATCCTTCTCAAGGCGGAGTTTCTCCTGGTGATCGTGGGGGGCGTCTTCGTGGTTGAAGTGCTCTCCGTGTTCCTTCAGGTCGGATACTTCAAATACACGAGAAGGAAATACGGAACGGGAAAGAGACTGCTCAAGATGGCTCCGATCCATCACCACTTCGAACAGATGGGATGGTCGGAGAGCAAGATCGTCGTCCGTTTTTGGATCATGGGAATCCTGTGCGCGATGGTCGCGTTCAGCGCGCTCAAGATCCGGTGAAGAACAAACGTCGTGAACACGCTGAAAGGCGAAACAGTTGCCGTTGTCGGCTTGGCCGAGTCCGGACGGGCTGCGGCACGGTTGGCACTGGAAAAGGGAGGTGAAGTCCATGTCTCGGATTTGCGCACTGACGCCGCAACTCATGCTCGTGGAGCCGAGCTCCGAAAGCTTGGAGCCGAGGTCGACGTGGGAGAACACCCGATCGGTCGCATCGTCGGCGCATCCACGGTCGTTGTCAGTCCGGGTGTCCCCCCGGACGCTCCGGTGCTCATCGAGCTCAGAGAGCGCGGCATCCGTTGGGTGTCGGAGCCTGAGTTCGCCTTTCGGTTCTTCGATGGTCCACTGATCGTAGTGACTGGAACGAACGGTAAGACGACCACCGCGGCATTGGTGGCGCATCTGCTCGAAGAGGACGGCGTCGACGTCGCTCTCGGCGGAAACATCGGTGCCGCGTTCGGCCCTGCGGCCTCCGAGCTCGCCCTCCGGGAACAAAGCCCGGCGTGGTACGTCGTCGAGATGAGCTCGTTCCAGTTGGCAGCGATCGATCGCTTCAGGCCCGACATCGGTGTGATGACCAATTTGGCTCCGGACCATCTCGATCGGTATTCGTCAGTCGACTCATACTACGCCGACAAAGCCAATCTCTTCCGCAACGCCGACGACGATAGCCGGTGGGTGTTGAACGGAGACGACCCGGCCGTGGTCGCGCTGGCCGAGGGTGTACCCGGGCGCTGTTTCTACTTTAGCGTCAAAGACGCTGGCCGCTCCGGCGGCGATGATAGCCGTTCGGGAGCCTACCTCGACGGCGACGTGTTGACGCTCCGGATGGCCGGTGCGGGCGAGGGGCCCAGTGGAAGCGAAGCGGCCGATGGAAACGAAGCGCTCGCTGGGAGCGAAGCGATCGGTGAAGGGCTGCCCGGCCACGACGAGGTGCTGGGCCGCGTCGAGGATATCCCTCTTCTCGGATCTCACAACCTGGAAAACGCACTGGCCGCGTCGATCACAGCGCGCCTGGCGGGCGTCTCCACGAGATCCATCAGTCGGGGTTTGACCACCGCCAGGGCTCTTCCACACCGTACCGAGTGGGTGGCGGAGGCGAACGGTGTGCGCTGGGTCAATGATTCTAAGGCCACGAACGTGGCCGCCGCACGGTCGGCGATCTGCAGCCTCGAGGGGCCCTTGCTCGTGCTGCTCGGCGGCAAGGACAAGGGTGAGGACTTCTCGCCGCTGGTCGCGGCGCTCTCGGAGACGGACGCCAGTGCATTGGCATTCGGCCAGGCCGGGACGCGTATCTTCGAGACTTTGCACGGTCAGGTGCCCGTGGAGTTGCTGGACGTCGGCTTCGACGAGGTCGTCGAGGAAGCCGCTCGGCGTTCGGCCTCCGGGACCACTGTCCTACTCTCTCCTGCGTGCTCGAGTTATGACATGTTCGAGAACTACGAGGAGCGGGGCGCGCGCTTCGCTGCGTTGGCCCGGACTTTGTCCGCGGGGGCAGACGGCTGATGGCGCGACGCGTCGATCTCGCCCCGTCCGGGCCGCTGGCCTTGCCCACCACAGGCATAGGAAGAGGGTGGGAAGCCGCTGCGATCCTGACGCTCACGATCCTGCTCCTTTCTCTTGGGCTGGTCACGCTTTACTCCGCCAGTGCGTTTCTGGCTCAGGCCCAGGGGTTTCCGGACTACGACTACGTTCTCCGCCAGGCGGCGGGGGCGGCGGGTGGACTGGTGGTCCTGGGTGTATGCGCTTGGATTCCGCACGGCCTGTGGCGGCGTCTGGCGTGGCCGATGGTCATCGTGGCGGGAATCCTCTTGCTCATCGTTATCGCTCCGGGCACCGAGTCCATAGCTCCGTTGGTCAAAGGGGCTCGGCGCCAGATTCGCTTCGGCTTGACCTTTCAGCCCTCGGACTTGGCAAAGGTTGCGGTCGTCGTCTGGACCGCCGCCCTGGCAACCCGCAAGCAGGAAGAGTTCTCGAGTCTCAGGCGAGGTTTGGGCCCGTTCCTCCTAGTCTGGGCGGCGCTCCTGATTCCGATCGCACTGGAGCCAGATTTATCCACGGCGTTTCTGGTGGGTATGACGGGATGCCTCATCGTGTACGTGGCGGGTGCCCGGCTGAGCCATTTCTTCTTTCTGGGTCTGCTGGCCCTACCCGTTCTGTACACCCAGTTGGACGTCGCTTTTCGAGCCCGTCGCGTGGCGTCTTATCTGAACCCCTCGGCTGATCCCGCCGGGGCGGGCTTCCAGGTGCATCAGTCACTGTTGGCGTTCGGTTCGGGTGGTGTCGCCGGGGTGGGATTCGGACGGGGGCGACAAAAGCTCGGCTTCCTCCCCGAAGCTCACAACGACTTCATCTTTGCGATGATCGGAGAGGAGTGGGGGCTGCTCGGCGTCATCACTACGGTGGTCCTCTATCTGCTTCTCGTCTTGGTCGGTTTTAGGATCGCGGCGCGTGCTCCTGACCTGTTCGGACAGCTGTTGGCGGTTGGGCTGACGAGTTTGATCGCACTGCACGCCGTGCTTCACATGGCCGTGGGGTTGGGCTTGGTGCCGGCCACGGGGCTGGCGCTGCCGCTCGTTTCCTACGGGCGATCCAATCTATTGATTACCCTGGCATCGCTAGGGATGCTCATGAGCGTCTCGTGGGCCAAAGAGAGGCCCGTTCCCGTGAGAAGGAGGGCCCGTGCATGAGGGCCCCGTCGTGGTCTTTGCCGGAGGTGGCACGGGGGGGCACCTCTACCCGGCACTCGCGTTGGCGGACGAGTTCGTGAGACAACGTCCGGACGTGCGGCCGTTCTTCCTCGGCGCGCGCAGGGGCCTAGAGGCTCGTGTACTCCCCGAGCGGTTGCTTGAGCACCAACTACTGCCCGTACGGGGGATCGAACGTCGGAGGTGGTGGTCGAATCTCGGGGTTCCCATTGCTCTCGCGTCATCCCTTGCCACCACGGTCAGACTCCACCGGCGTATCCGCCCGGAATTGGTTGTGGTGACCGGCGGGTACGCGGGAGCCCCGGCGGGGCTGGTGGCGGCGGTCATGGGCACTCCGCTGGTGCTCCAGGAACAGAACGCGTGGCCGGGAGTCACGACTCGACTCTTGGCGCGGTGGGCTGCCCAGGTACACCTCGCCTTTCCTGAAGCGGTTGATGAGCTATCACCCCGTGCACGACGCGTGGCTCGGGTCTCGGGCTGCCCCATCCAGGCCCGCCCGGTCGACGCACCCGATCGGCGCGATGTGCTCGTCGGACTGGGCCTCGACCCGCAGCAGAGACTCATGCTGTTGATCGGGGGGAGCCAGGGATCCCTCGCGCTCAACGACCTCATGCTCGAAGTCGTGAGAGCCGTGGTCACGAGGGAACTCCCGGCCATGGGTGACTGGCAGCTCCTCTGGATGACGGGCCGGGCGCACCACTCGTCCATTGAGCGGGAACTCTCCGCTTTGGGTGCCCCCTCCTGGGTTCATGCGGTCCCCTACATCAATGACGTGCCGTTGGTCCTTGCCGCAACGGATCTGGCCCTGTCGCGGGCGGGTGCGATGACTACGGCGGAGTTTCTGGCAGGAGGCGTGCCCTCCGTTCTGGTGCCTCTCCCTACCTCGGCGGCGAACCACCAAGCCAAGAACGCCCGTGCGCTTCAAGAGGCCGGTGCGTCGGTCCACCTCCCACAGGCGGGATTGGACGCCAAGGCCCTGTGGAGTGCGATTTCCCACTTGGCTGCGGATCCCTGGACGCTCAGCGCCATGAGTGACTACGCGAAGGAGCGTGCGCGGCCGGAGGCCACATCGGTCATCGTGCAGGAGATGCTACAGCTCCTTCCGTCGTCCCAGGCCGAAGGGGCTGTCAAATGATCGCCTTCCGTTCTCATCCGGGCTCCGCAGGCATGGCTGGCTCTGCGGATCCGAGGGGCCCGGCGGGCGAACGGGACCTGCGGCGACTCTCGAATGAAGGGCGGATTCACTTCATGGGGGTGGCGGGCGCGGGCATGTGCGCCTTGGCCGAACTATTCGCGAACCGAGGGGGAAGCGTCTCGGGGTGTGACCTACGACCCGGATCGAGCACGGACAGGCTTCGGGGCATGAACGTCCAGATTCTCGAGGGGCACGACCCGAGCCACGTCGAGGGGGCGGCCGCGCTCGTGATCAGTGCGGCGGTACCGGGGGATCACCCGGAGATCCAAGAGGCGCGAAAATGGGGGATCCCGGTCTTCAAACGCGCGGAGGCCCTCGGCCAGTGGGTGAACGAAGGCCGAGTGCTGGCCGTCTCCGGCACCCACGGAAAGACCTCAACCACAGCGATGGCGGCCGAGATCCTCACGGCCGCTGGGATGGATCCGACCGGTTTCGTGGGTGGGCACGTGTCCTCGTGGGGCGGGAATCTTCGAAGCGGCGGCGATCTCTACGTCGTGGAGGCGGACGAGTACGACCGATCCTTCCTGGAGATCGAGCCAGAGGTGGCTGTGGTCACCAACGTCGAGGCGGACCATCTCGATATCTACGGGACGCTCCAGGGCGTGGTGGACGCTTTCAGGGAGTTCCTCGGTGGACTCCGCCCAGATGGCCTCGCCGTGATCTGTGCTGATGATCAAGGGGCGAGCAGGCTCGTCACAGACAACTTGCCACGTGTATGCACGTACGGTCTGAACGCGGGCGCGCAGGTCCGAGCGATTGACGTGGGGACGAGCGACTCAGGCATGAAATTCCGGGTGATCGAAGAGGGAGTCGATCGAGGCCTGCTCCGACTCCCGGTGCCTGGCGTTCACAATCTGCGTAACTCGTTGGGTGCGGCGGCTGCGGCCCGCCACTTCGGTGTGGAGTGGGATGCCGTCCGCGACGGGCTTCTGGCGTATCGGGGCGTAGAGAGAAGGTTCGACACGGTGGGGGAGAGCAGGGGAGTCTTGGTCGTGGACGACTACGCGCATCACCCCTCTGAGATCCGAGCAACGCTTGATGCGGCTCGGGGCGCCCATCCAGGGCGACGGATCGTAGCCGTGTTTCAACCTCACCTTTTTACGCGCACACGGGATCTTGCCGAGGAGTTCGGGCAGGCGCTTGCTGGAGCTGATTCGATCTGGGTCACCGATGTTTTCCCGGCTCGCGAAGAACCGATCGCGGGTGTCACGGGTGAGATCATCGCTGACGCGGCTCAGCGTGCGGGTGGCGAAGTACACTATCACGCCGATGTGAACACGGTGACCGACACCCTCGTGAACGAACTCGCGGCGGGTGACCTCCTGTTGACGATGGGCGCGGGATCAGTGGACCTCGTGGCACGAGCGGTGTTCGCGAGCCTGGAGGTCACGTCTCATGCGTAAAGTGCTCCGAGTGGCTCTATGGGGGCTGGCCGTTGGTGGCGCTGTCTTGGCTTTCGATTGGCTTCCAGACGCCCTCGCGGAACTCGATGTGTTCCGGGCACGCGAGTACACGGTCGAGGGCACTCGCCACCTCGATGATGAACAAGTTCTGGCCACGGCGGCGATTTCGCCCTTCATGAGCGTGTTCGACGACCTGACGGTGATCGAGCAGCGACTCGAGCAGCACCCACTGATTCGGCACGCGCGTGTAACGACCAAACTTCCGGAGACGCTGGTGGTCACGATCGAAGAGCGGACTCCGGTGGGTTTCGTCGCGAGTCCGGTCCTCGAACCGGTCGACCGCGAAGGCCGAATCCTTCCCTTGGACCCGGTCGAGCACCGGTTGGATCTCCCCGTTCTGTTCAAGGTCGGAGATGGCGAGGCATTGTCGCCATCCCAGATGCGCATATTGGCGATGGAGGTGGACCGGCTCGGTGCGGATGATCCGACGTTCCTGGCCGCTGTTTCCGAGATAACCATCGACGACCGCGGAGACGCGACGGCCGTCGTGAGCGGAGACCTACTCCTTCAATTCCGTCCGCCGCTGTCACACCGGCGGCTTCGGGACGGCCTCACGGTCCTGGAGGACGCGGTTCTGGTGCGCCCCGACCAGAGAGTGGCCGTGCTCGACCTCCGCTTCGACGATCAGATCGTGGTCCGGTATGCGAGATCACCCATCGTCGCTTCGACACCGCGGGGGGACCGGTAGATGCACTCGATTCTGATCGCCGGCGTCGATCTGGGCACGAGCAAGACCTCGGCTGTGATCGCAGAGGTCCACGATGATCCGTACCTCCGGCGGGACCTCAAGATTCTGGGAGTGGGTCAGGCCCGGAGCACGGGAATACGACAAGTCGTCACGCACATCGAGGAAGCGACGGAGTCCGTGAGGACAGCGCTGGAAGAGGCCGAGCTCATGGCGGGCGTGAAGGTGGACCGTGTGTACGTGGGCATCAGCGGTGACCACGTCCGGGCGGCAACGTCTCCAGGTGTCGTCGCGATCATGGACGAGGAAATCTCGTCCTTCGATCTACAACGCGTCCATGAAGTTGCCCGTGCCGTGGCGCATCCACCGGATCGAGAACTTCTGCACGCCATCCCTCAGGACTACATCGTGGACCACCAGCCCGGCATCAAGGATCCCCTGGGCATGGTGGGCACGAGGCTGGAAGCTGATCTCTACCTGGTGACATGCTCCGCTTCGGCGGCTGAGAACATAAGAAAGTCGGTCCAACGGGCCGGCTACCGGGTTCAGGAGTTGGTCCTCGAGCCTCTCGCCGCGTCGCGATCGGTCCTTACCGAGGACGAAAAAGAAGTGGGGGTCGCGATGGTCGAAATCGGCGCCTGTACGACAAACATCGCGGCCTATACCGACGGTGATATCCGACACATCTCGGTTCTGCCTTTTGGTGGAGCCACGTTGACGCACGACCTGGTTAGGGGACTGTCGGTCCCGTTTGCCGAGGCCAAACGAGCCAAAGAGCACTTCGGTGTGGCTTTCGCCCAACTCGTGGATCCGCGTGAGACGGTCGAGCTGCCGGGACCGAGTCCGGGCCAGAAGCGGCATGTAGCTCGGGAGTTGATCGCTCACGTCATTGAGCAACGTCTCGACGAGATGTTCGGTCTGGTCCATGGGGAACTGGAGCGCGAGGGCCTGCTGAACAAACTGGGAGCCGGGATCGTCCTCACCGGCGGCGCATCGACCTTGTTCGGGACCGTGGAGTTGGCCCAGCAGGTGTTCGCGGCACCCGTGCGGAGTGGTTTTCCGGGCGAAGGCCTGACGGGTCTGGCCGACTCGGTTGGTCGGCCGAAGTTCGCGACGGCCGCAGGACTCGTGTTGTACGGGGCCGATCGGTTCGAAGAGACCGGCGATGGCGCCTCGACACTCACGTCCGGCCTGGTGTCCAAAGTCGGGTCGTGGCTGAAGGAATTTTTCTGATGCCTGACGAACACTAACTCGCCGAAGCGAGTGTGTGTCTCGGGAAATCGAGCGTGAATGAAGTCCGAAGTGAATCAGATCGAACCACCCACTCTTGGGAGCCAAATAATGATGATTTTTGAATTCGAAGACACTCCGATTCAAACGGCCCGGATGAAGGTGGTCGGAGTAGGCGGCGCGGGCGGAAACGCCGTCAACCGAATGGTGGACGAAGACCTTGAGGGGGTCGAGTTTATCACGGCGAATACGGATGCCCAGGCCCTGAAGGGTTCTCGGGCGCAGGTCACGCTACAGGTCGGCAAGAGATTGACGCGCGGCCTGGGCGCCGGCGCCCGCCCCGAGGTGGGCCGGCAAGCCATCGCCGAGAGCGAGGACGAGGTTCGAAGGGTCTTGGAAGGAGCCGACCTGGTGTTCATCACTGCCGGAATGGGTGGTGGGACCGGTACCGGAGCCGCCCCGATCATTGGTGAAATCGCTCGCGAAATGGGAGCCCTCACCATTGGGATCGTCACGAAGCCCTTCTCCTTCGAGGGGAAGAAGAGAGCACGGCAGGCCGAGCAGGGCCTGGCCGAGCTTCGCCGGACCGTCGACACGATGATCGTCGTGCCGAATGACCGGCTCCTGTCCGTGGTGCCGAGGGGCACTTCCTTCCGCGACGCGCTGAAGAAAGCCGACGAAGTGCTTCTGCATGCGACGCAGGGCATCAGCGATCTGATCCGCATCACGGGCGAAGTGAACGTCGACTTCGCGGACGTCCGAACCATCATGGCTTGCCGCGGGCCGGCGCTGATGGGTTCAGGGTTCGGAGAGGGAGACAACAGGGCCCAAGAAGCCGCTCAAGAAGCCGTTTCTTCACCGCTGCTCGACGACGTATCGATCCAGGGTGCGCAGGGTGTGCTGATCAACATCACCGGCGGGATGGATCTCGCCATTGACGAAGTACACCAGATATCAACTATTATTCAAGAGGAGGCTGGCGAGGAGGCGGAGATCATTTTTGGTGCGGTCCACGATCCTGAGTTGGAGGGACAGATTCGGGTCACGGTGATCGCCACCGGCTTCGACGATGTGATTCGGCCGGACTTCGGGGGGCAGCCGGCGTCAACGATGCCTCACCGTCAAGTTCAGCCGCAGCCTGTGGCAGTGGCCGTCGGTGGGGGATCCGCGAGCGTGGTTCCCCTTCCTCGGGCGCCGGAGCGGATGGTGACGCGGGGCCAGATCGATGAGCTGGACGTTCCGACGTTCATCCGCCGACAGATGGACTGAAGCGTCGCTTCGAGGTAGCGTGAGCGGGACAGAAAGCGTATGAACGGGGGTCCGTAGGGACGCGGACTCTCGGCGGTAACTGATGCTGGAGGAAGACAAGGTGGGTTCGGGCACCAAAATATTGGGATTCATCGGCGTCCTCGGGGTCATGGCCTCGAGTCTGGCGTTCGTTGTGTTCTCGGGGAAAGAGGTGCCCACCATCGGCCTGGTTGAACCTCTGTTCGCGGCTGCGCCGGAGCGAGTGGAACTCCGCCGGTTGGGCCAGGACGAGACGCTCGGCGACATGTTGTTGGACGTGTTGAACAACAACGACCAGTACAGCTTCGTGCTCGCGTTCATGGAGAAGGCCGACCCGCGACGTCTTCGCACGGGTACTGAAGTGGCGTTCCGATGGTTCGCCGCATCGCCCTCCGATCTGAGGGCGGTGGATATCGCGCTGGATGCGGATCGAACGGTGCGGCTCATGCCGTCGCCCGGCGGTTGGGACTCGCAAGTCTTCACGACGCCCGTGGTGACGGACACGGTGTGGGCGTCCGGTGAGATCGAATCGGATCTTTGGACGGCTGTCTACACCAATGATGACCTGGAAAGGGTGAGTTCCGGGGACCGTGCCAAGCTCTTTCTGCATCTCGAGGATATCTTCAAGTGGCAAGTGGACTTGTTCCGGGGAATCCGGACGGGAGATTTCTACCGTTTCTCGGTGGAACGGGAGGTTCGCCCGGACGGGACGATGCGTGTCGGGAACGTGCTTTCCGCGGAGTTGGTGAACCGAGGCAGCGCTTATAAGGCGGTCTGGTTCGATCCGAATGGCGACGGGGCGGGTACGTACTACGACGAGGATGGGAACTCCGTACGCCGCGCGTTTCTTCAGAGCCCCATCGCACTCAGCGCCTATGTCTCGAGTGGTTTCAGCCTCAGTCGTTTCCACCCTATCTTGAAGACGTGGCGGGCGCATCGGGGTGCGGACTTCCCTGCGGCAACCGGTACGCCGGTGCAGGCGACCGGCAACGGCACCGTGATCGAACGCGCCACTCAGAGCACGTACGGCAACACTATCGTCGTTCGGCACACGAACGGATGGCTCACTCGCTACGCCCATTTGAACGGCTTCGCCAGTGGCACCTCGGTGGGCAGCAGGGTGGATCAAGGCGAGGTCATCGGGTACGTCGGTATGACCGGCCTGGCTACCGGGCCTCATGTGCATTACGAGATGCGCATCAACGGAACCCTCGAGGACCCGCAGGACGTCGCACTCCCACCGGGCGACCCGGTCCCCATCGACCAATGGGAACTGTGGAAATCACAGAGCCAAACCCGCATGGCCCTTCTCGACCGGCTTCCTCTTCCCTGGGACATTCGCCTTGCGGTGAATCTTCGCAGCGAGAGTGACGCGCCGACTGCAGGAGCGCGGTGACCCTTTCTTGGCTGGCCTTTGGAATTCTGGCAGCCGGTGCGGGGGGATTCGCAGCGTGGATCTACGTTCGCCGTGAGCTTCCCATTCCCCGCCGTGGTCTGCTCAGCACGATCCGTGGGACGATTCTTGTGCTGGTGCTTCTTCTTTTGTGGGACCCCCGCTTGCCGGGTGGCCCCCGGAGCGGTTCGGGAGACGGCGGATGGGTCCTGCTGGATGCGTCGGCCAGCATGTCTGCCGTTGCTCCGCAAGGTGATACCGATTGGGCGTCCGCACTCGAACGCGCCGCCGAACTCGCCGGAGAGGGTGGCCAGATCCTCCTTTTCGGCGAAGTGCCTCGGATCGTCCAGCTGGATTCTCTCGGCTCAGTGCTCCCCGAAGAGTCCGCCTCGAGGCTGACCCCTGCGCTCGCGCGGGCCGCGGAAGCCGGAGCCAGATCAGTACACGTCCTTTCGGATCTCAGATTCGACGATCCGGTGGAAGCGGAGATCAGCAGCGGTCGGTCCCCATTCGAGGTGGAGATCGAACGAATCGGAGAGCCGGTTCGCAACGTGGGTATCGCTCGTTTCGAACTTTCCCCCCGGGCTGAGTCGGGACAGCCGCTCTTGGTGGACGTCGCCCTGTTTTCGGAGGAGACCGACGCTGGAGACACGCTTCGCGTCGAGGTGTGGGAGGAAGAACGCTTGGTCGCCTCGGTCGGGCTGCTCCCCGTCGAGCCGGGTCTTCTGGCCACGGCGACTATTCGCCTGCCTCCGCCTCGTGACACGGGCTGGCTCCGTTACCGCCTGCTGGTGAGTCTGCCGGGTGACTCGTTCGCGCCCGACGACACCAAGTCCGCTTTCACTGAGGTCGATCCGGCTGACGGGGGGTTGGTCCTTCTTTCCCTGGTGCCCGACTGGGAGCCTCGGTTTCTCCTACCAGTGCTCTCCCAAATCACGGGACTCGATGCGAGCGGGTTCCTCCGCTTGAGTGGTGACCGGTACCTTCGCCTGGGTGCGGGTGCAGACGTTGGACCCCCGGCCGCCGAGGCGGAGGTTCGGGAGGCTCTAGCAGAAGCGGACATCGTGATCCTCCATGGGCTCGGTGCCGGAGTGCCGGCGTGGGTGACGGAGACGCTGGCCGACGCTCCGAGAACCATCGTGTTTCCGGCCGATCCCGACGGGGCGCGCGCTTCGGGTGTGGAGGTTCTGCCACCCCTGGATGGAGAATGGTACGCCACGCCGGATCTCCCTCCGTCCGCCCTGGCTGCCAGCTTGGCTGGCGCGGACCTGACGGGGCTGCCCCCGTTGACGAATATTCTTCCCCGTCAAACACCCAGCACCGCGCCGACGCCCATTCCTCTGCAGCGACAAGGAATCGGGGCTGCCGAAGCAGGGCTTGTGTTGGACGAAAACCAAGGGCGTCGGCGCGCCGTGGTATTGGCGTCTGGCTTTTGGCGATGGGCGTTCCGTGAGGGTCCGGACCGGGAGGCCTACAGGAGACTGTGGGCTGGCGTCTCCGGATGGTTGCTCGCCTCCGCGCCGCAGGAGGGAATCAGGACGGTGGGTCCTGCGCAGCGTGTGTGGAGCGCGCACGACCCCATGGAGTGGCGCGCTCCCGGCTTGATCGGAGCGGATTTGGGTCTCACGCTCGCCGTGGGCGACTCCGTGGTGATGGATACCACCGTCGTCGTCGATGGTGCCGGCCTGGCGCGCACCCGGCCCCTTCCCGTGGCCGAGTATTCTTATCGCATCACTCGCGTCGGCGAAGAGGGTTCTCTCGGAAATGGCCGCGTCGAGAGCGAGGGCCACAGCCTCGAGCTTCTCAACCAAGCGGCGGACATCTCTTTCAGTGGGTCGGACGAGGCGGATGGAGGTCCTGCGAACCGAGCGGCTGGCCCTCCCCTGCGGACTCACCCCGCCCCGTACCTGTTGATCCTCGTGCTTCTTTCCTCCGAATGGATCGGTCGCCGTCGCGGCGGGCTACGTTAGCCTGCGTGAACGGGCCTTCGGATTGAGCGGGGCGTAAGCATGGCCCGATTGTTCAAGCGAGGGGGCGACAAGAAGAAGGGGTTGTGGAGGAGAGCGGTCGATCTCGCGCTGACCGACGTCCGTGTGGCCGTCGAGGGCGCCGATCACGAGTCTCTGGAGTCGCTTGAGGAGCGCCTTCTCGCGGCCGACTTTGGCGTGGCAGCGACGATGCGACTCGTCGACCATGTCGATTCGCTCGCCCGGCGGGGCAAGGTGTCCGGTGGTTCGGAGTTGAGACGTGCGCTCGAAGATGAGATCACCCGGATCCTCGATCCGGCCCGGTCTTCCTACCTCGAGATGGCGGAGTCAGGGCCGACGGTCTACCTCATCGTTGGTGTGAATGGGGTCGGCAAAACGACCTCTGTGGCCAAGCTGGCGCACCGTATTCGAAGTGAGGGACGTAGCGTGATGGTCGCCGCGGCGGACACGTTCAGGGCTGGAGCCGTGGAGCAGCTCCGCGTGTGGTCGGAGCGGGTCGGCGCGGACTTCGTGGCGGGCCAACAGGGCGGTGATCCCGCGGCCGTGGCGTTCGACGCGATCCAAGCGGCTCGAGCTCGCGAGGTGGACGTCCTCCTGGTGGACACGGCGGGACGCCTACACACCCAACGCAACCTCATGGAGGAGCTTCAGAAAGTCGATCGGGTGATCAGCCGGCGCTGCGAAGGGGCTCCGCACGAGTGCCTGATCGTCTTGGACGCGACGGTCGGCCAGAACGCGGTGTCGCAGGTCCGCGCTTTCGGCGAGGCCGTCGAACTCTCCGGCATCATCCTCACCAAGTTGGATGGCACGGCCCGGGGTGGTATCGTGGTGAGTCTCCAGCAAGAATTCGGGCTGTCGGTAAAGCTCGTGGGATCGGGGGAGGGGATCGACGATCTGTCGGACTTCGACCCCGAAGATTTCGTCGAGGGGGTCTTCGAGGAGTGAGCTTTTTCAGACTGGACAGGCCGGTCCAGTTTCTGAAGGGGGTGGGACCGGTGCGGGCCGAGGCGCTCGGGAGGATGGGCATCGTGACCGCTCGCGATCTCCTTTACTACGTGCCGCGGCGTTATGACGATGCTTCTACGATCGAGCCGATCGGGCAGTTGGAGATCGGCGCGGACGTAACTGCCATCGGTCGGGTCCGCTCGAAAGGTGTGATCCCCACGCGCAAAGGCCTCCGCATCTTTCAGGCCGTCTTGCAGGACGATTCCGGGATGATTACCTGCGCCTGGCCGGGGCAACCCTGGCTGGAGCGGAAGCTTCAGGAGGGGGATCTCCTTCTGGTGGCGGGCCGCGTGAAGTTCTTTCACGGGCGGCAACTTCAACCACGGGAATTCACCGTGTTGGCTCGTGCTTCCGACGATGCTCCGACGCAGATGATCGAGGGGCACATCTTCTCCACGTACCCGGCGAGCGAAGAGGTTCCGCAGTGGGTTCTGCGAGGACTCTTCGAGAAGAACCTCGGCGCACTTCTGACGGAAGTCCCCGAAGAGGAATATCTCTCCGGGGCGGAGCGCGGGAAGCTCTCACTGCCGGATCTGGCTGAGGCGCTCGAGGCGCTCCACCGGCCGTCTTCGATGGATGCCGTGGAGACCGCACGCCGCCGCCTGGCGTTCGACGAACTCTTCTTCCTTCAACTCGTCCAGGCCCAAGTTCGCTATCACGAGACCTTCGAGAAGCCCGGCCTAGTCTTCGAGCGAACCAACGAACTCATTCGGCCCTTGCACGAGGCTTTGCCCTTCAAGCTGACGGACGCACAGGCCAGGGTTCTCCGCGAGATCTACGCGGACATGGGTTCGAGCCGGAGGATGAATCGCCTCTTGCAAGGGGACGTCGGGTCGGGGAAGACGATCATCGCTCTCTTCGCGATGCTTTTGGCTGCCGAGAGCGGACGGCAGGCGGTCCTCATGGCCCCCACGGAATTACTGGCGGAGCAACACGCACGGAGGCTGAAGGAACTCTTGGAGCCTCTCGGCCTGAGCGTGTATATCCTCACGGGTCAGCTCAAGACCTCCCAGCGCAACGCCGTGTTGGGGGCTCTCCGTGACGGGACGGCTTTGGTCACCGTGGGGACACATGCCTTGATTCAGGAGAGTGTCGACTTCAAGGATCTTGGTTTGGTCGTCGTCGACGAGCAACACCGATTCGGCGTGAAGCAGCGGATGGCGTTGGGCGAGCGGGAGAATCCGCCGGATACGCTCATCATGTCGGCGACGCCGATCCCGCGGTCACTCGCAATGACGTTGTACGGTGACCTCGATCTGTCCCTTCTCGACGAGATGCCAGATGGTCGTAAGCCCATCACCACGCTCCTTCGTTATCCGAGCAAACGAGACGAGGTGCACCGCTTCGTGGATGAGGAGGTCGAGGCGGGGCGTCAGGCGTACATCGTTTACCCGCTGGTGGATGAGTCGGACAAGGTGGATCTGCGCTCCGCCACGGAGGAGTACGAGCGCCTGTCGAACGAAGTCTGGCCGCACCGGCGGCTCGGGCTCATACATGGCCAGCGGTCCAGCGAGGAAAAGGACCAAGTCATGCGCGCGTTTCTCGCCGGGGATCTGGACGTCCTGGTCGCTACGACCGTGATCGAAGTCGGCATAGATGTACCCAATGCGTCCGTGATGGTCATAGAACACGCCGAACGTTTTGGATTATCCCAGCTTCACCAACTAAGGGGCCGTGTGGGGCGGGGCGCGGCGAAGAGTTATTGCGTCCTGGTCGCCGAACCGGGCGAGGTCGCCGCCGAACGGCTGAAGATCTTCAGGGATACGTCCGACGGATTCGCCGTCGCCCACGCTGACCTGCGCATACGTGGACAAGGAGATCTCTTCGGGGCGCAGCAGCACGGACGGGATCCTATTCTGCGCTTCGCGGACCTGTCGAGGGATGAGGGGCTTCTGATGGAGGCCCAGGGCCGAGCGCGGGCGTTGGTCGAAATCGATCCTGAACTGAACGGCGAGGGGGTCACACGAATCCGGGGTTTGATGGACCATCGATACGCCGAGCGGCTGAAGCTTTTCTCGGTGGGGTGACGCGACTATGTCGGGTAGCCTGCCACTTCGCGAGCCCCCCCCCCTCGCAGCGACCCCAAAATCGTTCCGGACACATCGGTTGGCGCTCTCTGGAGACCGCCGGACGGTTTCCCAACACGACCGTTGACAGTCTCCAGACACGCCGACACATTCGCGGGTCCTCAGCTGCCCCCTCATGGTTTTCTTACTGGAACACTTCTGTTCGCGACGTTCGTCGGTTGGGGCTCCGACGACCCCACCTCGGTCTCCGACGCGAATATCAAGGACGGCTTCTTGGACCTACTGGTCGGCGCGCACGAACGAGACGGGGACCAGACGTCCGTATATTGGGGCAGCAGCGACGGGGACCGAGATCTCGTTCTGAACCGCACAAGAGGCATCCAATTGCTCCGACAAGAGATCGGGTGAAATGAATCAGGCAGAGATCACAGAAGTCAGGTCCCTCGGCGACCACGTCGGGAAGTCGGTTACCATTCTCGGATGGGTGGAGAGCACCCGCAGCCATGGGAAGGTCGGATTCGTCATCGTACGCGACGGAACGGGTCTCGTGCAGGGCGTTCTTCTCAAGGCCGAGCTTCCGGAGGACGACTGGGGGCTGCTGGAGTCGCTCACGCAGGAGTGCTCCGTGGCCCTTACTGGCGAGGTGCGCGCGGAACCGCGAGCGCCAGGCGGGCATGAGATTGGGGTCACAGGGCTGGAACTGCTGGGGGCCTCGGAGGACTACCCGATTCAACCCAAGGAGCACGGAGTAGAGTTTCTCCTTGACCACCGCCATCTCTGGCTCAGGTCCAGTCTCCAGCGGGCGGGCCTGCGAGTGCGTCACGAAGTCCAGCAAGCCATCGCCGATTTTTTCTACGATCGGGACTTCGTCCGCATAGACACGCCCATCTTGACCGGCTCCATAGGTGAGTCAGCAGGCACGTTGTTCGAGGCCGACTATTTTGGCGAACCGGCTTATTTGGCTCAGACCGGTCAGCTGTACGTAGAGACGGCGTGCCCCGCCTTTCGGAAGGTGTACTGCTTCGGCCCCACTTTCAGGGCCGAAAAGTCCAAGACGCGCCGGCATCTCACTGAGTTTTGGATGCTTGAGCCGGAGGTCGCGTTCGCCGATTCGGACGACAACATGCGCCTTCAGGAGGACCTGGTCTGCTACCTCGTCGAGAGGGTACTCGAACGGTCCGCCAAAGAGCTGGAGGTGTTGGAACGCGATACTGCAGATCTGGAGGCGATCGCCGCACCCTTCGCACGCATCTCCTATACGGATGCCGTGACACTTTTGCAGGAGAAGGGGAGCGAGATCGAATGGGGCCGCGATTTGGGTGCGCCCGACGAAATGCTGCTGACTGAACAGTTCGACCGACCGGTCTTCGTGCATGACTATCCGAAGGCGGTGAAAGCTTTCTATATGAAGGAGAATCCCGATGATCCGAGGACGGTGCGATGTAACGATCTGCTCGTGCGTGAATACGGAGAGCTCATCGGGGGGAGTCAGCGGGAAGACGATCTCGATAGGCTTCTGGTACGGATCCGAGAGGAGAAGCTTCCGGAGGACGTGTACTCCTGGTATCTGGACTTGAGGCGCTACGGGACCTTCGTTCACTCCGGATTTGGCCTCGGGTTGGAGAGGACCGTGGCGTGGCTGACGGGACGGCCCCACGTGCGGGAGATGATCCCGTATCCTCGGCTTATGAACAGGTTGGCGCCCTGACAGGCGTCGTAGGATGAGTGAGGCCCCGCTATCCGTAGAACACTTCGACGGTCCCCGTCGTCGCCTCAGAGTTGGCGCAAGAAGCTCTCGACCTCGG
>JAPYQK010000037.1 GCA_029941275.1 Longimicrobiales bacterium
GCTCGATGGCTTCGGGCAATCCGGACAGTATTACTCGAGCCCAGATCGAGTCTCTCCCGAACGGCAGCGCCTTGACCATCATCCAGCAACTGAGGCGACGTTGGTTGCGGGCTAGGTCACAAGGCACCTTAAGCAATCCCGAACCCGCCTTTGCGATCATCTTCGTGGACGGACGCCGGTGGGGGGATACCAATAGTCTGATGCAGATTTCGAGCTCCGAGATCGAGCAGATGGACTACCTCAACGCGAGAGACGCGACGACGCTCCACGGCACAGGGTACGTGGGCGGGATTATCGACATCACCACACGGCGGGGGCGATAATTTTCCGGGCTTCCGCTTTAACCTGAGGTTAAGCCAGCGGGTGAGGTCCTCCGTCCGGGTCTCCTTGGACGGAACCGTCAGCGTGCCCTCTGGCACCTTCGAGAGTCAATCAACGAGCGCTCCCGGCATATCGGATGGGTCCCGCGCGGGGTCCGATCGTCGAGCATCTGGCGAAGAGGCCGACCAGACATGAACACGTTTCACAGGAGCATTACCTCTCCAGCCCCTCAGCCAGCTTCACAAGCTCCCCCGCCGGGGGTTACGGGGCCTTTGGTCAAGGGCAGCCAAACCACACCTCCACCCCCCTTCGCTCGTAGCGCGGCCACGTCCGCGCAGGTCAAGACGCCGAGTCACATCAGCCTTTTCGAACTTTGTTACCCCAAGCAACCAACGCCACGACGATGGTCGAAGAAACCACCACCACTATCGTCAAGCGTATGATCTCCGCCGCAGACTCCCAGAAGGCGATGCGCAATGAAGCTGCGGTTGCGAGAATCCCGAAAACGGCAAAGAACAGGGCCGAGAGATAGCTGGGGATACTGATCCATCTCATCCCATCACTTCACTCATGCTTCTTTGATCCGGCGGATCGATCAACAGCGGGAGCCATGTTCAAGAGAGTGTTGCGTACTGGGCCGCCCATGCCGCCTTCGCCCAGCTCACGCTCGATGGCGTAGCGGCCTGAGGACTGCTTGGCCCCCGCCCCAATTCGACACCACGGCCAGGGCAATGCGTAGGCAGCCCTAGCTGACTCCCGCAGTGGGGACATTTGGGACTGGGCATGAGCGCCCACATGGGAAAACGATTTGACATAGCGAGCGCTTCTCCTGGAGCGGGAGCAACAGGCTCCCACGATTCTCAAGAGAGTGCAACGTACATTCGTGCGGCAAGATGGTCCCCTCTACAAAGCACACCGATGGCAGCCCCAGGCGCAAAGATCACCGACGTGATGATCACGCTCACGAAGCCCGCCAGGGACTTCCTTATTGAGTGCAGCCCATCTCACCCGGTTGAGTCGGGCCTCCATGCGACGGCGCAGTAGCGTCGCCATAATAGATGCCACAACCCTCGGAGGCGGCCAACGCGGAGTGAATCGCAGTTGCCGCCCAGCCCGTGGACGTACCGGTGCCGATAGCCACGGTGACGCCGTCAGAACTCACGAAGCCGAGGTTAGTCGCGCTCGTGCTGTACTGGTACTCGTCCGAATAGTAGATCTCCTGCTGACTGGCGAGATTCTTCAGGTCGGACTTCATGGCGGCAAAGTAGGCCTTCTCACGCGTGGCGAAGAACTTCGGAATGGCGATGGCCGCCAAGATTCCGATGATCACGACCACGATCACCAGCTCAATGAGCGTTAAACCCTTGTTGTCACGCATTGTGATAACTCCTTTGAGGATGTTCGCGAGATGAAATCCCGCGGGATTGCCGTTCCAAAGCCCCCACTCCACGGCGAAGCTCAAGAGGGTGACAGGCCGATCAACCCCGACCCGCTCACAACCTCGGGCCAATACGGCGACGAAAGCGCGTCGAGGACCCGTCCCTCGGTGACCACGGGGTGTCTGACGACGATGGCGTCATCGTCGTAGGCGAAGCCATTGAACAGGGAGTTGGCGAACGTGCTCACCGCCACGATGACCACCAGCAGGGCCGCGCGTCCGGGCGGGATGGCTCCGGTCACAATGCGTCCAGTCCGGCTCAGCCGGGATCGGCCAGCGGAGATCCGCCGGCCTCTGAGTCACCCTCACCTTCAGGGGGTGCGAGCAGTACCGGACGCCCTCCCTCTGCCAGGACCCTTCCCTCCCAAGGTTGTATCTCGGGCACCTGCCAAGGTTGGACCCTCGGCCCGAAAAGATTGGACCGTAGGATGTAGTAGAGGGCTGCAACTCCGTCCTTCCAATTGACCTTCTTCCCCTCGGCGTACGAGCGCCCGTCATAACTGATCGGGAGTTCGTATATGCGAGCCCTGGCCTGGGCCAAACGGGCCGTCACTTCCGGCTCGAACCCGAAACGGTTTGCCGAAAGCGGCAATCGTTTTAGAAGATCCGCATGCACGACCTTATAACAGGTCTCCATGTCCGTGAGGTTGAGGTCCGTGAACATGTTGCTCAGCAGCGTAAGGAAACGATTCCCCATCATGTGCCAGAAAAAAAGCACGCGGTGAGGTCCGCCCAGAAAGCGCGACCCGTACACTGCGTCGGCCTTGCCGGCCAAAATCGGTTGCATGAGGCCCGGTATCTCGTGTGGATCGTACTCCATATCAGCGTCCTGGACAGCGATGATGTCACCACTGGCCCGCTCGAATCCGGCGCGCAGAGCGGCGCCCTTGCCTTGATTGACTTCTTGGAAGACGAGGACGTCGATCACACCCTCATCCCTGAGGCGTACGAGCAAATCGCGCGTCCCGTCGGTGGATCCGTCGTCGACCACGATCACCTCCACGTCGAGGCGCACCTCTCGAACGCGACGCAGCAGCTTCTCGGCGCTTCCGATCTCGTTGTAGGCCGGGATGACTACCGACAGCTTCACCCGGTCCCAAGCGAGATCGTCGCCCCGCCTGCCGTCCATCCCGCGGAAACTCGGTGCGGTCATACGGATCGATGCCTCGACGGTTGGGAGTGGCTCATGAGGGTAATCAAACCTCAATTCCGTAACGATTGAGCTTGCGACACAAGGTGGAGGGATCGATGCCGAGCACCTCGGCAGCTTTCGACTTATCCCCCCCCTCGGCCGTGAGGACGAATTGAATGTAGGCTCTTTCGATCAGTTCCATGGAGGGATTCGAGGGCGATTGATCCGTGACCAGGGGCTTGGCATCGGTGGCGCGTACATCGTCCGGTAGGTCGCCCACCGAGATTTCCTGATTCGGCGTGACCACGGCGGCCCGCTCCAGCGCGTTCTCCAGTTCCCGGACATTTCCGGGCCAATCATAGGCGCATAGAACATCCAAGGCCTCGTCAGCGAGAGCCTTTTCTCCTTCTCGCTCCGCCAAGGAATCAAGGAAGCGGTGGGCCAACAGTGGAATATCGTCTCTTCGTTCACGGAGCGGTGGAAGATGCAGCGCGATGACGTTCAGCCGATAATACACGTCGCCAGGGTCATCCGCCCCGCGTAAACCCAGCGGAGGATGCGGCTGCTGCCGAATTCGTACCTGTGTGACGTTTCCGGCCTCAAACGGGCCTCCAATCAGGACGAGTCGACCGTGCCATTGGGATGTCTGTCCCACACTATTACCCAGTCTAGCACAGTGCAATACTTCTGTGTCGCGTTTTGCAAGAACGTCAGAACTCTGGCCGAGGGACGATCCGAATTTCGCCGAGGAGGGAGTAGGCTGACCCCCACAAGCGTCCGACGGGCCGGAGTCCCTCACTGTCCACGAAGGCGGAGCCGTCCACGACGGGTAACGCGGGATCCAGACGGACCCCTTTAACCTCACCGAGCACCAATCCGCCGGCCTCCCCCAGGTCCACTTGCTTGAAGAGTTCGCATTCCAGGACCGCCGGACAGGCCGCCACATAAGGCGCATCGACAGTCTCCGCTTCGGCCACCGCCAGCCCGGCGAAATCGAATTCATCACCGTCCGGAGGCAGCCCGGCGGCGGTCCGGTTCATCACATCGAGGTGGGCCTCCGTGACGACGTTCACACAGAATGTTTCTTGATCCAGAATGTTGCGAAGAGAGTCCTTGGCCACGCCCCCCCGCTTGCCGATGGCCAGGCTCACCAGCATGGGTGAGGATGCCACAGCCGAGAAGAAGCTGAAGGGAGCGAGGTTGGGGACTCCGTCCCTACCGCGGGTCGACACCCAACCAATGGGTCTCGGAACGACGAGTGACGTGAGGAGTTGGTACCGTTCGCGACCGTCGACCGCTTCGGTCCAAATTATTCTGTGCCGCCGCGGCTCTTGTGAGTCGTCTGCCACCGACTCAATCGTCCGTGGGCACCGTAAGAACCTGGCCAGCGTAAATGCGGCTGCCTCGGATGTCGTTTGCCGCCTGAAGCTTCGGTACGGTGGTCCCGTGGCGGCGGGCGATGGTCCACAAGGAGTCCCCGTTACGAACCATATAACGCGATCCAGGAGCTCGGTTTCCAGATCTAGCGGACGCCAACATGTCGCTCACGTAGTCCGCATAGGGTTCGGGAAACACGGCCACATGGTAGTGCGGCGGCCGGCGTTCCCTGGTCGCCTCTAGCACGCCCGCAGTTTCGAGGTAAAGGAGGGTACTCTCCAGCCAATTACGGCACACGGAGTTGGAACTCCTGCGAAAGTCGACCGCCATTCCGGTAGGGTGAACCGAATAGATCGAGGCGTTTCGAGGCTGTTCGCTCAAGGGCCGAGTCAAGCTGGTGACGACCAACTCCTCGCCGCAAGCACGATGGTATTGTCCTCCCAGGCGCTGGATGAACAGCTTCACTTCCGGTCGACCGTACGGGAATGAAACATCGTGCAGCATGAAGTCCCGACTATTTCCTATACGGACGAGGTAGCCCGCATCAACGAACCGCTGAACCTGGGCGGCCGTCCGCAGGAAGGTGAAGTCATGGTCCCCCGCCCCATCGTACGCTCGGGTGACGGAAGCCTCGGAGCCCCTAAGCGCTTGCCCCTGGACCTGCTCGACGCCGGGTGCCAGAAACACAAGAAGTCCAGCCAACAGGCTCGTTCGTGCTACCATCAGCGTCCTCTCGAAGTCGAAAAATTCCCTGGGACCATGCGGGGGCTTGGAATGTCCCCAGGCAGCCCATTAGCTATTTGTAAACATATGCATCCCGAAACACAAGGATCCCGTTGCGCACTACTCACCCCGAGCCTCCGAGTAGTTTTCCGCGACGACATCCCAATTAACCACGTTCCACCATGCTGAGATATAGTCGGGCCTGCGATTCTGATAGTTCAGATAGTAGGCGTGTTCCCAGACATCCACCCCGAGAATAGGCTTGAACCCATCGGTCAGAGGATTGTCCTGGTTCGCAGTAGCGGACGCGTGGAGGATCCCGGACGGACCCACCGACAGCCAACCCCAACCCGAGCCAAATTGTTTGCCCGCGGCGGATCCGAGCGCGGTCTTCAGATCGTCGAACGACCCGAACGCCGCGTCGATGGCACTCCCCAACTCTCCCGAAGGGCTACTCGACCCACCCGGCGCCATGATCGCCCAGAACAGGGAGTGATTGACATACCCGCCCCCGTTGTTTCGGACCGCTCCGCGAATCGCCTCGGGAATGTCGGCCAACCTCGTGACGAGCTGCTCTGCCGAAAATTCGTGTAGGTCCGAATAGTCCTCCAGCGCTGCGTTCAGGTTGTTCGTGTAGCCCTGGTGATGCTTCCCGTGGTGAATCTCCATCGTCCGTGCGTCGATGTGGGGCTCCAGGGCGTTCTGATCATATCCCAACGCGGGCAACTCGAACGGATATCCCATCGGTCTCTCTCCTGTGATCGGCGCGGTTGTTCGATATGCCGTCCGGTCGCCGAGATGGCGCCGTAGTCGAACGACGACCGGATTGTACCGCACTTTGGCCCCTTCGCAAATACCGGTGGAAGCCGGTAAACTTGGACGGATCTCCGCAACGTCATTCTTCTCACCGAGTCCCTCATGGCCCCGGACGAATCTGGCCGACCCCGACGGATCCTGCTGGTCGATTGCGACGCCTTCTTCGTTCAAGTCGCGCGGCTCGAGGACCCCGACGGGGTTGGGAAGGTGGACCTGCTCCTCGTCGGGGGCTCCCAAACGGGACGAGGGGTCGTCACGTCGGCGTCGTACGGGGCTCGTCGTTTCGGCGTGCGGTCCGCGATGCCCACGGCGCAGGCTCTACGATTGTGCCCCGACGCGACGGTGGTCGGTGTGCCGCGGCAAGCGTGTGGGCGGAGGAGTCGTGAAATCAAGACCTCTCTCAAGGGTCTCGCACCGGTCGTACAGGCGGCGTCCATCGATGAGTTTTACCTGGACCTGACCGGTACAGAACGTCTCTTCGGAGAGGAGACACTGGAAGCCACGGCCCAGCGCATTCGAGAAACCGTTCTCGAGCAGACCCAGGTCTCCGTGTCGGTCGGGGGCGGAACGCGCCGAATGATCGCCAAGCTCGCCTCGGGGCCGGCCAAACCGGGGGGGGTGTTCATCGTACCCGAGGGCCAAGAGGAAGCGTTCATGAAAACGCTGGACTTGGCTGATATCCCGGGGATCGGCCCAGCCCTCGTGGAAGCGCTGCGAAAACGTGGACTGGTTCGTGTCGAGGACGCGGTGGAGGTCCAGCAAGCTTGGCTCGAGCGGTGGTTCGGGGATCGACGCGGAGCCTGGCTTTACCGCCGCATGAGAGGACTCGACTCGTCGCGGGTGGATCCACGGGAGCCCCGTAAATCGATCAGCTCGGAGCGGACTTTTTTCAAGGACCTGGAATCCGACGAAGATCTGGAACGTATGCTTTTGCGCTTGAGCACGTCGGTAACGCGCACGCTCCGCAAAGCGGGCCTCCGGGCGCGAACCATCACCGTCAAATTGAGAGACGCGGACTTCAAGACACGCTCACGCTCTCTGACGGTGACCGAAGCAATTGAAACCAACCCGGCGGCCTATGGGATTGCTCGAGCCCTCCTAGCGGAGTTGAGAAACCAACGTAGGACGCCTGCCAGGCTCCTCGGGGTAGGCCTGACCAACCTGGGCTCGAAGGACGATCCCTCTCAATTCGGTCTGTTCGAGGAGCACGATCGCTTGGAGGGGCCACGAGAACGTGCTCTTGGCCACGCGCTGGACGGACTCAGCGAGCGCTTCGGGGACAACGTGGTTCTGCCGGGCCGCATTATCGGGGACTGATCAGGCGTCCTTCAAAATGTGGCCACCCATTGTGGTCGCGGCACCGCGATGTCGAGGAGCCCCGTCAGAGACTGCCGGAGTCGGGGGACTTTTGGAGCCGGGCTAGGTAGCGGCCCTCGGGGCCACTCCAGACGACCTCCGTGACCCAGCCGGCGAGGGCGGCCCTCGCCTTCAACGTCTCGGGATCGATGAACAGCTGCGGAAAGACCTCACCGTCCTGGTCACCGATCGAGAGTTGGTAGTGAAGCTCGCCGAAATACCGGCCGTCGATTTCGTCCCCCCGCCCCGGCTCATCTTCTGCGTTCGCGTCGTTCCCAAGGTCTGTCGAATCGAGGATGAGCGCTCCACCCGGCCTAAGCACATCCGCCGCCGCCGCGAGCAACCGGTCGAATCCGGCGAGTGTCTCCGCAATCATGGAACCGTTCATGAGAAGGATGACGGAGTCGAAGGTTTGTTCTGTCGGCAAGTCGAAGAGGGCCCCTTCCCTTGCGTCCGCCACCCCACGCTCTCGCATGATTCGGACGGCCTGTGGGATGATCTCCAACGCGGTGACCTCGTGTCCCCGCGCTTGGAGCACCAGAGCGTGCGCACCCACTCCCGCCCCAACGTCGAGGACTCGCGGGCCACAGTAGCGGAGAGCGATCGACTCCCATTCCTCGAAAGCGCCTTCGCGGCGGAAAAAAATGGCAACATCGATTTCTTCCGCCTGGCCGAAGTCGTTTCTTACGCTCACTGCAACGTCTTCACCCCGGTCGTGGAACGCCGCCAAAGCCAAACCGAGGGGTGCCCAGGGCCCGGTCAAACCAGAACGGGGCTCCCGCCTCGGTCCCGCACGATCCTGGGGGCCCTTGCCGTCCCGGCCTGGCCCCCACGGCTTCAACAGCCTCCTAAACCTTACCGCTGGACTTCCAAGGCTTTCTTTCGAAGTAGTCGTCCGTGAGCTCTTTGACTTTCCCCGAGAGTAGAACCAGGGCGATCAGGTTGGGGAGGATCACGATGCCAAGCGCGATGTCTCCCAATTCCCAAACGAAGGTCAGCGCAACCAACGCTCCCGCGAAGTGCATGGCCAGATAGGCGATCTTGTACGGGAGTACAGCTTTCTCACCAAAGAGGTAGATAGCGCAACGGTCCCCATAGTAACTCCACGCAATCGCAGTTGAGATGCCGAACAGGAAGACCGAAATGATCACGACGTAGTGACCCCAATCACCGAGGGGCGATAGGCCCTTCCGGAAAGCATACATGGTCAGCGGCGCACCACTTTCCACAGCCATTCCCCACAGAGACGAATACACCGTGCCATCACTGTCGACGGCTTCACCCCGCTCGGGAAATACGGAACCTGAAAACGCTTGAGCCATACCCTCGTCGGTAAAGAGCTCTTCCACCGCCACTTCATGCCACGCCACGAGGGCGACGCTGCCGGCGGCGTATGTTCCGTTTTGAATCTGGATCTCTGCCGGCGCAGCGACGTCTCCATATCCCGCCTGTTCGTCCCCGGAGACCCAACTCAGGTCCCCACCGCCGAGCGTGACTTCCGTGGGGACCCGCTCATCGTAGACACCCGTCATGACGATCACGAGTGCGGTCATGGTGACGATCATGATCGTGTCGATAAAGGGCCCGAGTAACGCCACGACCGCCTCGGAGACAGGTTCGTCCGTTTTGGCGGCGGCGTGGGCGATGGGTGCGGAGCCCTGGCCCGCTTCGTTCGAGAAGAGCCCTCGGTTGACCCCCCAGATCATGGTGACCAGTATGGCACCGACCCCGGTACCGGCCACGCCAGCGGTCGGATTGAACGCCTCGCTGAAGATTGTGACGAACGCTGGAATGACATCCCCCACGTTCATCAAGACGATGAGGAGGGCGGCAAGTACGTAGACCGCAGCCATGAGGGGGGCCAGGATGCTCGTGATGCGCCCGATTCGTTTGATCCCACCCAAAATGACCGAGGCCACGATCGTTACCGTGATCAGCCCCGTGACCCACACGGGAATTCCAAACGCGGTCCCGGCGGTATCAGCCACCGTGTTGGCCTGAATGGCGTTACCCGTCAAAAACGCGGTGAATCCCAACATCCCGGCGAAGAAAACCGCCATCCACTTCCATTTCGGCCCCAGCCCGTGCTCAATGTAATACATGGGCCCGCCCGAGACGGTACCGACCACTTTGTCAGCGTCTTGATGCACGGAGCGGTAGTGCATGGAAAGCGTGACCTCAGCGTACTTGGTGGCCATGCCGAGGACCGCGGTCAGCCACATCCAGACCAACGCGCCGGGACCTCCCCAGTGAACGGCCAGCGCGACGCCGGCGATGTTGCCGATGCCGACCGTGGCCGACAATGCGGTCGTGAGCGCCTGGAAGTGTGAGACGTCGCCCGTACTTTCAGGATCGTCGTAGCGGCCCGTGGCTACCGCGACGCCATGGCCGAAATGGCGCAACTGAATGAAGCCGAGGCGTAGCGTCAGGAATGCTCCGGCCCCGATGAGGGCGATGACGACCACCGGAATGGTCGAGTCCCCCACCGGAATTCCCCACTCCCACACGAACACCCGGACAGCGGTTGCGACGTTTTCGAGAGTTTCCATTAAGCGTCTCTAGAAGGCTGTTTTAGATGGCTGCAATACGAAAGCGAGGAAGATTGGGTGGTGATCGCCACATGGGCAAGGCGATCCGCAGACAGGGCTGGCTGGAGAAGCCCGTCGAAGAGTGAACGAGCCGTCCCGAGCGTCCGTGAAGCGGCCGAGCCGATTCCACGAACCGATCGAAGTTCCTCCAATACCCTGAATTTTCCCAAGCTCCGTCCCAGCGTCAGAATACGCTCCGCCGTGACCGGACCCACCCCCGGAAGCTGCTCCAGCTCTTCCCTTGTGGCGCGGTTGAGGTCAAGCCGATCCGGGTCGACGCTGCGAAGCCGGGTTCGTCCAATCCGCGACGTCCGGGTGGAGCCATCAACCCCACTGCGATTGGGCAACTCCAGGTACGGAGTGATCCGAGCCAGCGTAGCCGGGCCCACGTCAGGCACGGACAGAAGATCGCTCACTTGGGCGAACCGCCCCCGGTCCAGTCGCATCTAAACGATCCGGCCGGCCACAGCCGGGCCCACGCCTGGGAGACGGTCGAGCTGCTCCTCCGTGGCAGTGTTGGGGTCGATTTTTTCGCCGTTCGTCAGGGGAGTCGAGCGCCTCTCAGCCCGTCTCTGCTCCCCCGGCTCTCCTCCAACAGCACCGCCAGACCGGAGGAATCCGGGACGGCTCCTCGTGGGGTGACCGGGCTCCGGACGCTCTCCGCCGCCACTCGAACTAGGCCGAGGCCCAAGACCAAGAGTGCCGCGTGTGTGAGAGCCCGAGTTTCGGAGGAAGTCATCCGCCACGGTACCACACCAACGCGTGCACAACCATGTTCGAATGAGCCCGCTACCTGAAAAGCGCGTTGTCCGCGATCACGAACCGACCGAAAAGGCCGAACTGAAATTGCGAGGACCCCGATTGGAGGCCGACGAACGACTGCCTATCCGTGTACGAGAGTTGAAGGCGGACGTCGGTCTGGGCCACCGCCGTCTCAACCCGAAATACCAGGCTTCGAATCAGCTCGTCCAAGAACGGCACGCATTCGGCTCGCGTCGTGGTCGTACGACAGTTCCGATCTGAAGTGGATTGCAGGAGAGCGGACATCGTGATGGGGCGGGTCAAGCGGGCAGCCCAACGGGTGGGCGGGGCAAACGACGCGGTGAGCGAAACCGTATGGTTGTCCCTGGTCCTCTCTGTTGCTCCGGTCGGGTCGCCCCCTTCGCCTCTCGTGAAAGAGCCCCGATAGCTCGTCGACAAGCCGCCGACCCAAACGAGTGCAACCTGCACGGGGATCCGCTCGTCTCGCTGAAACCTCCTTTGCTGGCCGAGCCCACCGAAGTCTGCCTTTTGCTTGATTCGCTGGAACCCGGCCGACAAACTAGCTCGCCTGAGAAAAGCCTGAGCCGGGAGCGGCAGACTCGTGAGCGAAAGGTTCAGGTCTGGCCATGTTTCCCGCCTGAGCGTCCGGTCACTCCGCGTGTCCAAGGTATTGACCGTCGTCAGACGGTAGTTTACACCCACCTGAAATGACGCCGGCAATCGTGCGCTGGATCGCAGGGACCAGCCGCCCCGATCTGTGAGCGTATTCGCTGTGTCCGCCCCCAGGAATCGATAGTCGCCCCGGTCAGCGAACCCCAAGCGGTAAGAGAGGTGCGGGTCCACCGGATCACGATCGAATCTCGAGGTGACGCCGTCTTCGTAGGTGATTGTAATCGGGTCGATCGCCCCCACCATCTTCCCTACCGTCCGCCTGAGTGCGGATCCTTCCGTACCCCCTTCAGCGGGCGTCCCGATCAGCGCAGCTGGCGTCACCGTAATCTGTCCAGTGAAGTCGCGGCGGCCGTTGACGTCGCGTTCCAACACCACAAGTGTGTCTCCGAGGGGGTCCACCGTCCTGTCCACGAAGGTCGCCCTGCGATCGCTGGAGTAGAACGTCTGCCAACCGAAGGCGGTACGAATCCACTCACCTAGTCGTGGCTGGAAGCCCATGCGAGTTCTCAGGACCTGATCCGTCTCCCATCCGAGATCGAATCCCACTGGATCCAACCTCTCGGCGTCGATCAAGTCCCGAATGTCGGGATCCGAGATCACCTTCTCCGCATCGAGGAGATCCCGGATCGATACGACATCCGCTTGAGCCGTGAAGGTCTCAAAAGGCCGGAAGACGATTTCGAGCGCACCCTCCAGCGATTCCCGAGGAGACCGTGAGGGCGCAACCAAAGAGTCTTCAGCCAGTGCGATAATCTGATCGAACCTCAGGGCTCGCTGACGGCTTCGGGCCCATGACGCGCCAAAAGAGAAACGCTCGGGGCTCCAACGAAAGCGGCTGTCCATAACCGCGTCTTCCACTGCCCCCGGCAGCAACAGGCGCAGCACCGGTTTGAGGAATCCCGGGACGATCCCGAAGTCGCGCCGCGCCACGGCCCGGCCATATCCCAAATGACCGTCCACGCCCGACGCCGCACCTTCGGACGTAATCGTTGCGGAACCGGACCTGAAGTATCCGGCCCTCGCCTCCAAACCGTCTAGCAAGAGACCGATCACCGGGTTCGCGGCGGGAGTACGCTTCCGAAACGCCACATCGATTCTCGTTCGGCTGGAGCCCGTCTCCCGCAGATTGTGGACGTTATTCGCCCGGATGTCGCTACCCGCCAAGAAGCGTGGGTCCTGGTCCGTGGTCACGTGTGACAGGGTGATGGGAATTTCAACCCCCCAATCCGCTGGGGTCATCCGGTCGAGGTTGAACATGGATCCGAGGCTTACGTTTCGCTCCCCTTGGAAAGTGGGATTTCCCACCAATTGCCTGAACAACCCTCCCCGAGTACTGACCGACAGACGTGTGCTCCAGACGTCTGAGGCGTCGACATCCAGCGCTAGATGAGACGCGATACCCGCGTCCCGCAGGGGTGAGGAAAGCCTCATCTCATTGATCCACACCTCACCCGACGTGGAGAAGTCGCCTCGGTTCCACACACCGATCGACACTTCGCGAACCGCCGCGAGGTTGGGGGCCCGAGCTCGGTCCCTGAGTACGACGGCATAAGTCGAATCCTGCGACCACATTTCGATGGGCGGATTTCCCGGGGCGCCTGCGTCGAAAAAAATCAAACGCTCTTCTGCTTGGCGACGAAGACCGATCCACGTCCCAAAATCGATCGTGATCTCAGGGAGCCAATCCTCCGGTGAGACTTGGTTTGGATCGGGCACGGCCAGAAGCGGCGTTCGATATAGATAGAAGTTTTCCGCGTCCTCCCCGACTTTCACGAAAAAGCTCACACGGTCGTCCACATCCCAATCGCCCGCGCGGGCCAATGCCCACAACTTCAGCTCCTGATACTCCAGAAAGTCCCTCGGGCGCTGTGGGAATCGGTTAAAAATTTCGGCGCGCGATCCGGACTGGACATCCTCATACTCCAGCTTGAGGCCCTTCTCATTGAACTCGAGCCCCAACCCGCCGAAAGCGGCCGTGGGATCGTCCAGTTCCTCAATCACTCCAGGAGGAGCCTGATACGTCTCCCCCTCGGTGACGCTGCTCACAGGGCCCACCTCAGCCCGCCCGAATATGCTCGCCGTGTCGCCCACGATTCCGTCCATGACACCCGAAACCGTACGTTTGACCCAGTGGGCTCCCACCAAACGCATCCGAGACAGCGTGACACCTTGGCGATGGCTACCAGCGACCGTCAGTCGCAAGTGTTTCACCGCCCTCAAGTCGGCCTCTGAAAAGGGGCCGGGCACTTGCGTGACGTCGCCCCCTCGAATCGGAATTCGATAGAGTTGAAACTCGGTGCCCGTCTCCGCCCTGGTGCGAACCAAGAACGGGGAGGACCCGTCGAGATCGACCACGAAGCGCAGGTAACGTTCGAGACTATCCAGATTCCCGTCCCCATCCAGATCTTCGCTATCCTCGTCGCCATCTCCCCGGGTACAGTTCGCCCTGGGGTCCCCGAGATTGTAGACCGTGCCGGGCGTCGCAAGGCACTCCTCGCCCCACACGCCTCTCTGGTCGGCGTCATCACTCCAGATTTCGCCGCGCCGGGGGTCTGCTTCATGATCGAGGCGTCCGAGTCCCCAGGGTGTGCCGTTGACCTTGACGCCCGTCGATCGTCCCACGCCATCAATGAACATCGCGTCCTCGGCGACGACACCCAGGTCGATCACGAGGCTGAGGGAATCTCCGTCGGCCGCGTAGAATTCCAACGACTCCGTTTTACTGAGGTCCAAACCAGTCGTGCTCAAGCTCGTTGTAAGCGATCGCCAAGACGGTTGAGGCGCGCTGAAGAGAGGCGGAGTGAAGGTCAAGACGAAGCCTGACTCACGGGCTTGGCTACCGGTGACACTGATCTGACGATCGATATCGACCTCCGGCAAGAAGCCAGCGAAAACCCCGACGCTGTCCTGTTCGGTTCCCCGAAGCACCCAGGTATGCTGCCAAACGAGACGGGCCGCCTCGGGTTGGCCCAACACAAGCGGCAAGACGTCTTCGGCCCCGTCACGAAAAGACGGAGCGCTGCCGAGCACCCAATCAGGAGCCGAAAGTGAGAGCGCCAACTCGTTGGTCGCGTCGAAGTCGTCCAAGAAAACGTCTGCTCGAATGTTCGGATTGGGGAGCGACAGCGCAACCTCCCCTTCCAAGCCAATCCGCGAAGGACGACCGACACGCAGAGCCGGGATGTTCTCCAAAAGGCGGTCGAGGCTGTTGGCTGGAAAGTCGAAGTCCATGCTGAGCCCACTCAGCGTGATCGCGGCGGGTTCGGTTCCCAGCTGTGGCCGATTGACCAAGGCCTGCTCGCGCTGGTGAAGAGCCAGAATATTGAATCCGCCGAAAGGACCTGCCCGGAGTCCACCGTTGAATCCGAATACGGTGGTGGGCGTGATCTGGAAAATCGACTTCTGCTCCCAAGCCGCACGCACGACCGGCTCAGACGCCGTGGCGAAGAGGGCTTCGGGCTGCGTCAACGTAACCTGCCCGATCGTGTAGTCGATCGTATAGTCGACGTCGCGGGTCAGGAGGCGATCTCCGAGGAAGATACGTTCAGAGTTGTCTCGGATACCCAGTGCCCCCAGCGAAAAGGACGAGATGACCCCGCGGCTGCGGAGCTCAAACGGGATGGTCAGTCGGTAGAGACCGCCGGTCTCCCGAACGAAGGGATCCTCAGCTTCGTAGATCGTCGAATTTCCGTCGGCGCCGAGAACCTGCCCCGCCTGCGCAGCAGTGAGACCGAGTACCGGAACGGGTGGAGGGGCTTCGAACGGGCGCAGCGTCGGAAATACGATGAAGACCCCCGGCACCACCGGCTGCTCTTGGAGAAACTCATCCGTGGCTCGGTAGAGCCCGGCCGGGTCGAGGGCATCAACCGGAGACTCTTCATCGAGCCCGAAGAGCCTCAAGAACGTCACGTCTCTCCCGGTCGGATCCCGCGCGAAGGTACGGCCGGCGCTGAGTTCGCCCAAAGAGATGGTCAACCCGACCGAGGCCGGGTCGACGTCGGGTGAGGACGAGATCCGGTACACCTGATGCATCTCGTAATCCCACGTGGGACGACCCGGCCGGTGGTTGGCGAGCGACGCCTTCAACAGTTTGAGATTGGGGCGTCCCCCAGCGTTGTAGACGCGCTCGGGATTGTACGTGCCGATGGTGTCGCCGGCAGCCGAAACATAGGTGACGGCCAGCATCTCGTCCGGGCCTAGGGGCCTTCGCAAAGCCACCCACAACCCGCTCGAATGAATCGAATAGTCGATGCCCGGCTGCAAGAAACGGAACCACCCCGACTCCTGAACCGTGACGCCGTCCGCGCTCGCGGTCGCATCCGCTTGAATGAGTCCTTCCACCTGCTGCCGAGTTACCGGGTCCGTTTCGAGCCGATAGATCTGAACCGGGTCTGCGCCGGGCACGACGTTCAGCGGCGCCCTAGACGGATCGAGCTCCAGGATGTCGATGTGCGGGCTGCGGTCGATTTCCGTGGGATCGACCAAAAAGAAGAATTGACCTCGTACGTAATCGGCGTCGTCGAGAACGAGTGTGTCGGCCTGAACGAAATTTTCCTGTCCGAGGGCCCCACCGAGTCTGAATTCCCGATTCGACACGTCGCCTCTCTGCTGAGCCCAAACGCTGCTGAAGTCCATGGGGCCAGCCTGCCCGGTCAACAAGAATCCGAAGTTTCCGGCCGGAATACCTTGAGTCAGAAACCGTGACCGTGGAAGGCGGAATGTGACGTCCCCCAACGCCAGTGTCTTGAGCACTGCGTCGTCGTCACCTTCGTAGAAAATGTTGATGTTGTTGGTGGCGGAGAATTCACGTGCCTGATCGAAGTCCACGTCCAGCGTGATGCGATCGGCGATCCTGCCCGCCGCGCGAACAGCGAACTGAAGATCCGGATTGAGTTGAGGAAGTAGGCTGGGCTCACAGGAAAACTGAACCTGGCTGTCACACGGGCGGAATCGAGTCCAATCTCCGCCCAATTCACCCTGGCCGACGATCTCGAAGTTCAAGCCGGCGATCCCGCCCGCCAACAACCCTTGCATCGGCTCGCCAAAAGGGGGCGAGCGGGCGGCGCCTGCTGGTTCAAAAAGAGCTCTCCCTCTCTGAGCCATCCGCCGACGGATCAAGGTGGCTCCACGCGCCACCACCCAACGAGAAAGATCAGGGGTGGGCCCGTCGGCGACCGTAGCTGGCACCTCAAACTGGATGGGTACGAGGAGTGGGACGGTCTTCAATCCGATCTGGCCGACCGTGATCGACCCACCGCCTAGGCGGCTCGGGAAAGGTGACAGAAACTGGGGCACCTCGAGCTGGAGTGCTCGAAGACGCACCGTATCCGGCAACGCCGACGCGGCTTGCCCAAGTACCGCCCGAGGGGCGATCATCGAAAGGGCCAGAACGGCCAGTCTTAACGCCATGAACGCGCTGCCACGCTAGGATCGGATCTCGGCGTTCGGTGTAGGGGTTTCAATATGAGAATCATCACCAAGTACCTAATCCGCGCTCACGCCGGGCCGTTCCTATTCGCATTTTCGGCTCTCACCGGGCTCCTTTTTCTGAACGCCGTCGCTCAACGAATGAACGACCTCGTCGGAAAGGGACTGGCCTGGGATGTGATCGGCGAGTTCTTGCTGCTGTCTCTACCCCACACGATCGCACTGACACTCCCGATGGCCATCTTGGTATCTGTACTCTACACGTTCAGCGACCTGACCGCCTCGAACGAGATCACCGCAATGGCAGCGGGGGGCATCAGACCACTCAGGATTCTTCTCCCCCTCCTGGGGGTCGGTACCATCCTCGCAGGCGGAATGCTGTTTTTCAACGATCAAGTGCTCCCTGAGGCCAATCATCGACTCAAGAACCTGATTATCGACCTCTCGCAGAAGAGTCCCACCTTCAATCTTCGCGAGCGCGTCATCAATCCGATCGAGACGGACAACCGGCGAGGGGCAATATACCTGCAAGCGGAGACGATCGACCCCGTCACGAACGGGATGACCGATGTCGTCATCTTCGATCTGAGCGACGGGACCACCAGCCGCACGACCTATGCTTCGAGCGGCACTATGGCGTTCAACGATAGGGGCACCGATCTATACCTCACCCTCACGGACGGCTTCGTCCGCCAAGCCGACCAGAGCCGGACCGGCGAGTTCAACGTTTCGGAATTCGAAACCCAGCTCATTCCTCTGCGGGGAGTAGGCGACGAACTCGACCGCAGAGAGATGGATGGCGCACGAAGCGATCGCGAGATGTCCATTGCACTCCTGCAAGCAGAGATCGACAGTAGGAAAGAGGAACTCGCCAGTGTTCGGATGGCGAGCCTCGAACAAGCCCAGGCCGCGCTCTCGGATGCGCTAGGGCTTCCTCCCCCGGGCTCGACCGAGGCCGACGATGGAGAGCCGTCCACTGGGGCGAACCGGGGCTCCGTAGTGGCCGCCGGACGCGGCCGGCGACTCTACAACAACACGGACGATCTCACGCGACAAACTGCGTTGACCGGCCGGCAGAACTTAGGCCGGCTTTCGGCGCTAGAGTCGGCCACCGACCAGTTCCAAGTTGAAATTCATAAAAAATACTCTATCGCCTTCGCGTGTATCGTCTTCGTCCTGATGGGGGCGCCTCTGGGCATCCGTTTTCCCCGGGGCGGGGTCGGCATGGTCATCGTCGCTTCGGTGGTGATTTTCGCCGTTTACTGGGCAGGCTTGATCGGCGGAGAAAACCTGGCCAACAAGGGGGTGGTGACGCCGTTTTGGGCTATGTGGACCGCCGACGTCGTGTTTCTGGGGCTCGGCCTCGTGCTGGCTTCGCGCATGGGACAGACCGCAGGAATGAGTCGCGGAGGTGGCCTCAGCGAGGTGCTCTTCAACCTCTCGGGCCGGGGGCGTCGGATGGCGGCCCTTAATCGTCGAGCATGATTCGGATTCTCGATCTCCTGATCATACGATCTTTTTTACGTATTTTCGCCCTGTTCATCTTCGGCGCACCCCTGTTGTTCGTGGTCGGAGACATCGTGGAGAACATCGATAATTACTTGGACCGGGGGCTGACTTTGGGTGAGGTCGCCGCCGCCCAGGTGTACATGCTGCCCGAGTTCATTTCCTGGTCATTTCCAATCGCCGCGTTGATCGCGGCGGTATTCACGATTCATTCGATGACCCAGCAC
>JAPYQK010000038.1:0-541 GCA_029941275.1 Longimicrobiales bacterium
CGCCCGCGGAGCTGATTCGAGCGCGAGGACCCTTCTATCAGCTCTTCCGCAGGGGCTTGGAGGCGTCCTTGGCGAATCCGGTCGAGGCGGCAACATGACCAACCGTGCTTCGGTTCAACATCGGATGGGGCCGGACCACCCGTTGATCCGGGGCCGCTCTGGCCGAGGCGTCACCGTGGCCGTGATCGACAGCGGTGTACACGTGGAGCATCCCCACATCGCTGGCGTCGTCCGTGGCGTCGCGATCGAGTCGGACGGTGAGATTCACACCGACTATCGCGATCGATTGGGCCATGGCACGGCCGTGACAGCTGCCATTCTCGACAAGGCCCCCGACGTCCAGATCCAGGTGGTCAAGGTATTCGGACGCAAGCTCTCCACCTCCACCGGCGTGTTGGTGAAGGCGATCGATTGGGCGGTCGAACGGGGAGCCCGACTCATCAACCTGAGTCTCGGAACCGTGAATTCACAGTCCGACTTGATCCTGTGGGCGTCGGTTGAACGGGCAGCAGAGCAGGGGGCGTTGGTCGTGTCCCCCCTG
>JAPYQK010000038.1:551-1889 GCA_029941275.1 Longimicrobiales bacterium
TCCCCACTGGAGTACGAGGGGCAGGACTGGTTACCGGGAAGCCTGGAGGGAGTCGCCGCGGTGAGCCTCGACTGGGAATGTCCTCGAGATCAGATTCGCGTGGCGTTCAACTCCGACGGTGAAGGCGGTTTTCTCGCATCCGGATATCCCCGCCCCATTCCAGGAGTCGCCCCTGACTCCAACCTCAAGGGCGTGAGTTTTGCCGCTGCGAACGTGACCGGCATTCTCGCGTGCCTGCTCGAGGATCGTCCCGAGATTCGATCGCTCCAGGACTTATCGCGGATACTCGAGGCTTCGGAGTAGGACGAGCTCAACTTCAAGGAGCCCCTGAGCCGATCCATAACAACACTGAAGCAGATGCTCAGCGACAAGCCATCCCTCACCGCTCGGCTGGCACCCCGATCTCGCTGAACACCTCGTTCTGAATACCGTATTCTCGCCAATCTGGGTGATCGAAGTGCCACCATTCACCGGAATTAACGGTGAACCCCTCGGCCTCCATCACCCGACGCAGCAAGTCGCGATGCCAACGCTGCCGCGAAGTACCACCCGAGTACTCGGGGTACGAGCGGTGAGAAAATTCGTCGTACGAGCCCGGCATTTCGACGGTCTCCCCGGTCACGAGATCGTAGAGCGACAGATCGACCGCCGCCCCGCGGTTATGCCTCGATCCGGAAGCCGGATTCGCAACGAATTCACGCTGATGGGTTGGGGTGGCGTCCCAGAACATTTTGGTGACGTACCAGGGACGGTATCCGTCATGGATCAGGAGTCCGTATCCATAGGTCGCCAACGCCCGGCTGACACGCGCTACGGCGTCGGCCGCTGGACGTTGAAGAAAGGCACGAGCGTCTTCATAGAAGACGGCGTTCATGAAATTGTTCGTCGTCGCATAACGAACGTCGAGTCGAATCGTCCGATCCAGAGACGTGAGGTCCACCAAGGCTGACGCCCGGAACGAACCTCCCTCCACCGGCGGTGAAGCCGCGAGGGCCTCGACACGAAGCTCCTCGACATCCCGTACGGGATCGATTCGAAAGGTTTCGCCCTCAACAGTGCTGATCTCCAGTCTCGACAGATAGACGGGGCCCATCTGAAGGCCCGCCAAGCCTCCGTCCCCATCTCGGGTGAACACGAGGCGCACCGGCGCTTCGACCCCCGTCGCAACGCGCAGGAACTCATCAGGGAACTCCTCTTCCAGTGCATAGACCGTCTCCCCGTGACGTAGCTGCAATCGCCCCTCGTCCTCTCGGAGGAGCCAGACGTCTTCCCGCGACCCGTACTCTCCGATCAACGCCCTCCAGGGAAGAGGCGGAGCCGCGGGAGGCGCAGACTGAG
>JAPYQK010000038.1:1989-6882 GCA_029941275.1 Longimicrobiales bacterium
CTGCTCTGACAGCGTGGAACTCCGCGGGGCCGGGCGAGCCGAAACATCCCCCGCTCGGTTCTCGGGGCCGTCCGGCGAGCAAGCCGAGACCCAGAGACCCACAACCCACGCCCCCACCACCCAATAGGAACTCGGCAAAGGCCGTGCGGCAGAGTTCGACTTGAAGTCACCTAGGTAGCCGAGGACGGTCATGACCAGAACTTGGCGGAGCACAACAGCTACAGCAATCAGCACGGTCCGAGGAGTGTGCCGGCCTTGAACCACAGGGCCCGAATGTCGAGCTTGAACGACGCCCGTCACGTAGATGGCGAGCGCGACTCGTAGTAAGACGTCCTGATGACCGAAGACGACAACACTCCAGCTTCTGACGCGCCGTCCAAGGCTTCGAGTCGTCCGCCCACGGCAGCGATCGTCATCATTGGCTTGTTGTTGGTCGTGGCAGTGGTGTTCGTGGCGTCGAGCCTTCGACGTCCAATCCCGCTCACGTTCTATCCGTTGTCCGCCGTGAACCCCCAAGAAGTAGGCGAACGTATGGTGGGACCGTCCATCATCACGATGGACGCCAGGGCTGACGGGTTCGTTTACTTCGACTTCTCCAGTGGATCGCTTGTCCCCTCGCCGCCCCCCCTCGGATGGGATCTCGCGTTCCAAAGATTCACGATCCTCGCGAACGGAGGGCCGGACTTCCCCGGCCGGGGCGGGATCATCGACCTCGGACCGATCTCGCTCGACTCGCTGACCGCCGTCCCAACAAGCGGCTACGCCGGGAACACGCCTGGGCGCGAAGTGAGCAATGAGGCCACCGCGAGGTGGTACGAGTACAGCTGGACCAGCCACATCTTGAGCCCGAAGCCCCTCGTGTACGCCGTCCGGACCGCCGACGGTCGTTATGCGGCGTTCGAAGTGCTGAGCTACTACTGCCCGACTGCGCAAGCCGGCTGCACGACCCTCCGGTACCGGTATCAGGGAGCCGGAGGCACCGTGTTCGATCCGGCGGGACCGCCCCTCAACGCCGATGAGGGCGAGGACCCTGTGCAGTAGCTCCCCGTTCGGTTGACCGGCCCCATGGCATACTCTTTCGACTTTGCGGCAGCCCGGCGAACCGTCGAGCCTTTTATCATCGACACTCCGCTTCTCTGGGATCCGTGGCTCTCGTCTCGGTTGGGTAGGGCTACCTTCCTAAAGCTCGAGAACCTGCAAACCACTGGCTCCTTCAAAGTGAGGGGTGCGGCGAACCGTATCCTAAACCTCTCCAAGTCGGAACGTGAGCGTGGTGTCGTGGCATGTTCGAGTGGGAACCATGGACGCGCCGTGGCACACATGGCCAACGTTCTTAGCGTCGATGCCACCATCTGTGTGCCGGAGTGGGTCGACCGGGTAAAGCTCTCAGCAATGACAGCGGACGGTGCCAAGGTCCTTCTCGCCGGTGACTCCTACGACCACGCCGCAGAGAGGGCAGAAGCCATACGGGGGGACGAAGGGCGGACATTGATCCACCCCTTCGACGATCCCTTGATCATCGCAGGGCAGGGGACCTTGGGTAGCGAAATCGTCGAGGCGATGCCTGATGTAGCCGAGATCGTAGTTGCCCTCTCGGGTGGCGGCCTCGCTGGGGGCGTCGCTGCGGCGGCCAAGGAGCTCCAGTCTGACGTCGCCATCACCGCAGTCTCGGCGGAACGGGCCGCGGGTCATGTTGGCGAGTCTCGAAGCGGGCAGGCCCATCGACGTGCCCGAGGAGCCAACGCTCGCCGGCGCCCTCTCCGGAGGAATCGGCCTCGACAATGCCTACACGTTCGTGTTGGTCCGAGACGGGATCGATCGGCACGTCACCGTAACGGAGGAGGACATCCTCGACGCGATGGCCTACGCGTTGGGTCGACTGCACCTGGTCGTAGAAGGTGGCGGAGCGGTCGCGCTGGCTGCCGTACTTTCTACCGGATGGACGGCCACTCCGGATCTCGGCCCGTTGGTCATCGTGGTAAGCGGGGGCAATCTGGGGCCGGCGGGGATTGCACAGGTGACGGCCCTCCTATCGGCCCCAGGGCCAGCTGGCGAAGGGCCGAGATACTGATGTTACCCCTGGTCGATCTACTGACTTCTACCCCTTCCGCACACTTACGTGGCGCCGGACAGATCGACCGGGCGCACGAGGGCTTTGCCCGATCCTCCTACTGGGTTCGTACCAACCAGACCTGTACGTCCGAATCCAAGTCGTCGCCGGACGGGGTGGTGATCCGAAGATTGTGGCTGGGAAAGCCGGATCCGCCCACAAGGAAATAGGCGGTCGACGGGTCACGAACGGTCACGGTGTCAGCGAAATTGATGAAGGCGTGCTCGACCGGGCGCAGCCACGCGTTTTCCACGAGCCGCTCGGCGAAGTTGAGCAGATTCCAGCTCGACATGGAATTTTCCGCACTCGCGCCGGCACGACCGTCCATATACAGAGTGGCCGCCCACCGGGCTAGATGATCCTCGAAGGTGCCCTGTCCGGAGAGTGCTTGTTCGAGGTTGTCGAAGCCCGATAGGTCCCCGTCGATGAGCCCAGCCTGAAACGCCGCTTCTCCTCCGAGGACCGGGCCGTACAGGTCGGAGGCCCACCGGAGGAACGACCAACTCACCCCGTACCAGAGCGCACGCCCACCACAGGGGTGATCGACCTCGGCGTCGATCCAAGTACACTCCTGCGGCGAGTCATCGAGGCGTGGGTCGTCCGGTGATCCTGGCCAGCCGAAGTAGAATATCAGGTCCAGTAACGGTGCAAGGTACCAAGGATTCGTCTGGACATTGCTGAAGTCCAACCCCACGTCGGCACCGAGATTCAGACCGGGGCCGTTGTCGAGTTGCACATGACCGACGATCTCCTCGGCCAGTGAAGCCTGTCCTTCGACCACGAAGGCGTCCATGAAGTTGAGAGCAGTGGGGGAAGCAGCTCTGCGGCTGAATTGGATGATGTGTGAAAATTCGTGGCCAACGATGATCGGCAGAAGGTCGAGCAACGTCTCGACCGTCACCGTGTCCCCGACGACACCGGCGGGATCCGGCGCTATCGAATAGAAGAACTCCCCCTCGTTGGTAGCCACAAAGTCATCAACGTCATCGCGGGAAAAAAAATCACATGGGTTCACGAATCCGAGCGTCCGTCCTCCCGAGGCCGTGTCCGCATTGACTGTCTGGGTAAACAGGATCGCGATACGATCGTTCCCGTCGATGTCGTTCACGGGCCCGAATTCCGCGATCTCGGTGTCGAAGATCACGTCGTCGAACAGGGTGCTCATGGTCTGGAGGTCGGAGTCCTGGAAGCCGTCGGGCGGATTGGCCACATCGACAAACCACATTGATTTAGCCGTTTTTACCCTCAGTTGGGCGGTTACGGTTTGGCTAGAGGTGGCTGAGCAATCCTCACCACGTGTACGCACCCGAAGCTCCACGGAGTCTCCGACGGCCTCGTTTCCGTTCACCACTGCTCTCGAGGGAGCGCCCGTAGGATCCAACGCACCCGACCGGCGCAGGAGACTCCGCACGGGACGGACCAGGTCCGCCATGAGTTCGTCGTGGCCCGCACGATGACGTCGCAACAGTCCGGAGGCCGGGCCTGCCCTGAAACCGTTGAACCTCGGGGTAAGACGGAGTGGAACTGGTTGCGTGGACGTCGGTTGCGGTGGAGAAAGAGCGACCGCAGGCCCGGTGACCATCCCTTCGACGGTAACTTCGCGGGTCATGGTTCCGTCCCGGCCCGTGGACTGGATCCCGACCAGATACTGCGCGGCGGCACCGCCCGTCGCGAGCCGGAGGCAAAGCCTCGGCTGCCGGAACACGACTTGTTCACCCACTGCGAGGGCAACGTCCTGGAGCGCGGGCCCCGTCGGATCCGGCGCCACCGTGGAACTGAATAGGCTGCTGGAACTCCCTCCGACTGTTACCTGAAGGCTGGCGACTCGAAGTGGGCCGCACCCCGCGGGTATGTCGACGGTGAGAGATGTCTCAGACGCCGCCGTAACTTGCAAGGTGAGGCCGTTCAACGTGACGCTGTTAGATGCAGAAATTGCCGAAAAGTCAGTACCGGTCAGTACGGCGCTCCGGCCCTCTACCATGGGACTCGGAACTACACTCGAAATTTCAGGCCCCGCTGGATCGCCCCCACCCCCGCCAGAACCGCCGTTCTCGCAAAGCGGACTGGAACACGTCGGGGTCCCACCACAGGCGGCGGCCACCAGTGTAGAGAACGAAACGAAAAAAATCGTATAGGCGAGCTTGCGCATAAACTGAATTCTCCAGAACAATACTGCCCAACGGGGCCGTCGGCCCTTCGGACCTTCGTCGTCGCTCAGAATCACCATCGAGCCGACCAAGAAGGCCAGTGTCCACGATGCGTCCGTGTAAAGACGCGCGTCAACATATGCGTTCCGCGTCAGTGCCAGCTACCTAGTCGGCGCAGCCGGAAAGCAATTTCGGAAGAATTTCCCCGGCCAAGCCTCGAATGCTCGATGCGGCGACTTCGGTCAACGGGGTCACCTCTGGGTTGACCTCCACCACCACACCACCCGACTCCCTGGTCAGGAGAGGCAGGGAGGCAGCCGGCTGCACGAGTGCGCTGGTACCCACGACCAGGCAAACTTCAGCTGTCTCGGCCAGCTCGATGGCACTGTTAAGAATCTCGGGATCGAGCCCCTCCCCGAACCAAACGACGTCAGGCCGAAGAAGCCCCGTACACATCTCGCACTTCGGCAATGACGCCTCACTTGTTGCGTCGACAGGATGGCGATCCGAAGTGCGATGGTCACATCGGGTGCACCGTGTTTGAAATAGCGATCCGTGGAGCCGAACGGGTGCGGCGGGAAGAACCCTTTGAGACATCTCCCCAGAGCGCCCCTCGGATGTCTGCGAGGGAGGCCC
>JAPYQK010000038.1:6982-18235 GCA_029941275.1 Longimicrobiales bacterium
CCAGTCGGGCGATCGCCTCGTGTGCTGGGTTTGGGCGACAAGCCCCGACACGCTGCCTTCTCCATCCGTACCACTCCCACACGAGCCTGGGATCAGCCTGAAATGCTTTAGGCGTCGCGAGGTCTTCCGGCTTGTGCTTCCTCCAATGACCGTCGGGCCCACGAAAAGTTGGAACGCCCGACTCCGCACTCACGCCCGCACCCGTCAGAATCAAAATCCGACGGGCAGAGTCCAGCAAACGCCGGGCCTGATCCATGTGAGCGTCAGCCGCGGTATACAGCCCAGGCCAGAGCCGCCCATCCGGCGATCAGAGCGACGCCCCCAACCGGCGTGACCGCCCCCAACCACCGCTGCCCGGTGAGGACGAGCGTATACAAACTTCCCGAGAAGACCACGATCCCCACGATCAATAACCAACCGGCCCAGTTTGCCGTCCCCGACGGCCACCGAGAGGCTATCCACGCTACGGCGAAGAGGCCCAGAGCATGGTATATGTGGTACCGCACGCCCGTCTCGAATATTTCCAGGTCGGCCGGGGTCAGTCGGCCCCGCAGCCCGTGAGCGCCGAAGGCCCCCACAGCCACACCTGTCAGCGCGGTGATCGCACCGGCGATGGCAAAAAAGCGCTCCATGATCTTACCTTTCGTTCTCACGAGAAAAGACTCGGTCCAATACCCTGCGAGAAACGAGAACGTGGAAGTTGTCCGAATTCGGGCTCAACCATAGGGATGATCGGGTCCCACTGCCAGGCCGATCCCATGCGCCGCCAGCCCCGCTAGCGCGCGCACCCCATGCCCTGTAACCTCCCGCCATGCAAGTCACCAGTACGCCAGAATCCCAACCCGTCGCCGTCCCCCGGGGGACAACCCGGCGCGTCGTGCTCGCCGTCGGGATCGCTCACTTCATCAATGACGGCTATTCGTCGTTCCTAAGCCCCCTCCTCCCGCGGTTGATGGACGACCTGGGAATGTCGATCGCTTTGGCCGCGAGTTTGATGATGACCTGGTCGCTGGCGGGCTCCTTCCTACAACCCCTCGCTGGGTACCTCGCCGATCGATACGGACGAAGATTCTTCGTGGTGGGTGGCCCTTTGATTTCGGCCATCTTCCTCTCGCTCATCGGCCTCGCGCCGTCCGTCCAGATTCTGGCTCTTTTCTTGATCATTGGCGGCATCGGCAGCGCGGTATTCCATCCACCAGGGGCGGCGCTTTCAGGGGGGGCAGGAGGGGGGAAGGGGAGTGGCGTGCGGATGTCGTTCTTCGCTTTCGGTGGATTGTTTGGATTCGCGGTCGGCCCCTTGGCCGTGGTCGGTCTCGTGGCCGTGGTGGACCTGAGCGGAATGTGGATTGCGATGATTCCCGCGATCATCGTGTGCGGCGTGTTGTTCAGGGTCTTGCCGACGGATCGGCCCCACCCGGACGCGGCGCTTCCTCCGTCCCCCAGAGCGGTACTCAGAATGCTTTTGGGCCCACTCGGCGTGGTCTTCGGAATCGGTGCCTTGAGCGGCTTCCTTCAACGTCTGTTCATGACTCTGTCGCCAATCATTTCGGCACAGGACGGCGTGTCCGAGGCGATGGGCGCGGTGGTCCTGAGCGTCTATATGGGCGGTCAGGCGATTGGCACACTCGCGGGTGGCGTCCTCACCGACCGAATGGACCGCGTTTACCTTCTCGCGGGACTGACCGCGTTTTCGATCCCCGCTCATTTTTTCACGTTCTGGTTACCCGCGGGTAGCCCATGGATGCTTTTCGCCGCCGCTATCGCGGGGTTCCTCAACTTGGCGCTGATGCCCCCCGTCATCGTGCTGGCGCAGGAGATCATGCCAAAAAGTAGGGGTGTGGGTTCGGGCATCGTCATGGGTTTGGCCTGGGCCACGGGTTCGGTCGTCGTGATCGCCTTCGGCGTCCTCGCCGATGGTATTGGCCCGCGGCCCGCCGCCGTCATCTCGCTTCCCCTGGTAGCCATTGCGACTGCTCTGGCCTTTCATCCAACCCTTCGGCTGCACCGTCGGCCGGATCACTCATAGAGACAAGCGCGTGCCCCTTCAAGTGATCCCACGGCGTGACCGCAAGCTCAATTCCTTGATCAAGGAGGCCCCGCCGTCCACTCACCTGAAGGGGGCCGTTCTGTACCGACAGGGGGATCCATCGACATTGGTCCTGTTGGTCCAGGAGAGGCACGTATGTTTGACTCTTCCGAAGACGGGCGCCGACCGTGTTCGGATCGTAGGCGTCGCCGGGCCATGGGAACTGCTCGGTCTCGAAGCCGTGACGCTCCACATCCCTCGGCGATATACCGCCATCACGGGATCGGCGTGTACGGCGCTCTCCCTGAACGGCGCAGGGGTCTTCAAGACGCTACCCGCCTCGCCGACAACGCTGTCGAGGTACTTCGAGAGTGCCGAGCGGGATTTAGCAGAAGCACGCCTCATGGGTTTGTCTTCCGGCTTCTCGTCCAAAGCCCGAATCGCGGACGTTCTCCTGGACCTTGCGTACCGCTTCGGAGTGGGCGATGGACGCCGAATTCGACTCGATCACTGGTTTACCCATCAGGAACTCGCCGACCTCGCGGGTGTTCACCGCTCCACGGTTGCCACCGCCATGAACGATTGGATTTACGATGGGGTACTCAAGCCACTGCCGCGGGGTCTCATCGTCAACAAGCCTGGAGCACTCCGGAAAGCCGGCACTGAAGCTTCAAGAAAGCGGAAGCGCAAGGTTGCGGAGCCGTCGGCCACCCGTTGACCCTCTTTTGCCGTAAGGATAGGTTTTTCAGGCCTTTAGCAGATGTGTTCCACGGAGTTGAGCCCACTTAATGTCCAAGCGTCAGCATCCTTCGGCCCGGCGTAAGCCCCAGTCTGCGAACGAACAGGACGATGCGTTCGTCGCAGGCGTCATTGATTTCTCCGAGTGGGCCAGGCAACACCGGCAGATGCTCACGCTCCTGGTAATTACCGGAGTGATTCTGGTGGCCGGGGGACTCTACTACGTGAACTTTCAGCGAACGCTGAGGATCCAGGCCGTGAATCTCTTGGAGGAGATCCATCAGACGATAGCGATCTCAGCCACCGAGGACGCCAAGGCCCAGCTCAGCTCGTACCTGGAATCGTTCGAGGGCACGGACCAGGCTCGGGAAGCCGTCATTATTCTCGGCCGACTGCACCTCGAATCTGGGGATGCCCCGGTGGCGATCAGCGTGCTCGAACGCGCCGATCTCGGATTTAGAGATCCCATCGGGGTCCAAGGCAACTCACTTTTGGCACGCGCCTATGAGAACCAGGGACGCTGGCCCGAAGCCGAGGACACGTTTCTCGAGGTCGCAGATCGAGCCGAGTTCGACTTCCAGATCCGCGGTGCACTCGACAGCGCTGCACGGGTACGGCGACGGCAGCAGGACTACATTGGGGCTGCGGAGTTGTACGAGAGGATCATCGCGACGTTCGAGGAAAACGATCCTACCAGGGGCCTGTACCAACTCCGGCTTGCCGAGGTGCGCGAAATACAGTCCTGAGTGCGCTTCGCTCAGAGGTGCCTTATGAAACGGTGATTTCCCCGCACAACTTCGTATAATATATATTATGTTAATTATATGGGTTCACTACCGCAGTACCGGTTCAGGCCCACTGGATCACCCCAGGCCCCTCCCTACCGCACTCGCACCCGTGCGGGAGGATCCAACGCCACCACCTCCACCCGAGCCGTGCCCTCCGCGGCCATCCCCAACTTCGTAGCCGCCGTGAACGACAGATCAATGATCCGATCCTCCACGAACGGGCCTCGATCGTTCACGCGTAGCACCACAGACCGACCGTTTTCGAGGTGGGTGACGCGAACGTAGGTCGGCAGCGGCAGCGTTTTGTGGGCCGCAGTCATCAGGTACATGTCGTAAACGTCCCCTGAGGACGTCGTTCGCCCATGGAAATACCCTCCATACCATGACGCGAAGCCCTCTTCCCGATACCCATCACTCGATTCCATGACCCGGTACGTGATCCCATCGATCTCGTAGGTTTCGGGATTACCGGATCGACTCCTGAACTCGTCGCGAGGGACGGCATCGGGAATTTCGGCAAAATCCAGCCCATCTCCGGACGTAAGGTCCGGGCTAACAGGCCGAAGACCAACCGGCGTGCATCCCTGAAGCGCGCCGACAACGAAGGCGAGTCTCATCATCCCTATCCAGTTGTCCATATTCACTTTAGCGGTCATCACCTGACTCATAATAGAGGACAACATCAGACGCCAGATACAGGCGCACATTTCGCTCCCATCCGCCCTCTTGGCGACCCCGGTAAGAGTCCGTCTGGGATCTCGGGTAAGTCGGAGCCTAACATGGGGAGATCAAGGCTTGGTAGCCAGAAGGGCGATCCGGCGCCTCAAGATCGGTATCCACCCTTGAAGCATCCTTTCAACCGAGCGCAGCCCTTCAACGTGTGATTCAGCGTAGTAAGCCTTCTCGACAACGAACCCCGCCTCATGAACCAATTCCTTGAGGCGCTCCATGGATTTGTAGTCCACGTGACTCACGTCACGCTGAATGAGGATGTTACGGGCCTTGAGGATTTCCAGAATGTGACCCCGGTGCGGAGTCCAGAGGCTCAGGCGCCCGCCCTTCTTCAGAATTCTGAAGGCCTCGGCCACCACGGCCTGAGAGTCCTCCGGGTAGAGATGCTCGACCAGATCCGCGGCGATCACCAGATCGAAGCTCCCCGCCTCCAATCCCGTATCACGAGCATCTGCACAAAGGAATGACACACCCTTGATCGGTCGTTCGTCCAGCTTGCGTTGACACAAATCGACGCTCTTCTGACTGAAGTCGACGCCCACCATCTCAGCTACTCGATGCCCTAAGGCCCAACAAAACGTGCCCCAGCCGCACCCGAGATCCAGAACACGCTGGTCCGGGCTAGGCTCGTAAATCTGGAGCACCTTTTCCACCCGGTACCTCTGGAACGGGCTCGCGAGATCCTGGAGGTGCTCGGTCCCTCCAATGAAGTAGTCACTTCGGTCGTAGAACTCCCGACCGATCCTTTCCTGGGTCATCGTGCCATCACGGCGTGGAGCGCAGTTTCGATACGAGCCGTGGCCTCCGGCAGTGCCCGTTCCCGGCTCCGTCGATCATCGTGTCGTCCCAGCCGAATAGGATCCCCATACCGGATGGTCACGGGCTCGCGCCGTATGCCCACTTTCCACCAATTCATGATGCCCCAACGGGGATTGACCTCGTAGGTGCCTACCAATCCGCACGGGATCACCGGAACCCCGGCTTTCAGCAGCAGACCGATGGATCCGCGCCGTAGGGACTGGAGCTTGCCGTTCCAGGAGCGCTCCCCCTCTGGAAATACGCCAACGGCGTGGCCACTCCCGAGCAGACGCAAGGCCACTCGAACGGATTGAGGATCGATCCGATAACGACGCGTAGGTATCGCCCCCACTCTGGGCGCGACCCAAGCCATGAACCGGGTCCTGAACACGGAACTCTTGGCCAAGGTGAACACGAGACGAGGGCAAAACGTGTGCAGAAGCAGCGAATCCAGATGGCTCTGATGACTGAGAACGAGCACGAAGGGCCCCTCGCTCGGCACATTCCGTTCACCCTCGAAGCGTATCCTCATTCGCGCTCTAAAATAGAAACTCATGGTCCAGCGGAGCACCCTGTATAAAATCATCAGCGGGTCCTGATTCCCCGACCCGTCCGGGCGGCAGGCGCAAGCGCGTCGGACGCACCGGCGTCGGACTCGCCACCACCCTCGTCCGACGGCATCTCGTCGAAATGGGTTGTGACGATACGTGGTTTGAATTCCTCAATCGCGTGCCTGCTCCGAGCGAAGAAACGTGTCAGTGCGAGGCAAACAAGATCTTCCCAACGCTTTGGAGAGTCCTCAATGAACTCGAACTGATACATGCGGTTCCGCCCCAGCGTGATCTGTAGGGCAATGGAACTGATCTGCACCCCCCGAATCTCGCCCAGGAGACAGGAAAACGACTCGGAGCTTCCGTTCGCCCGCTCGTTCTGCGTAACGGTCAACGCCTCTCCTTCCAATCTGAGGAGCCCCTCCCCCTTCCACGAGATCCTCTCCGAGAAGCCGAGAAACTCGCCCCTCCACCGAATGATGTCGTGCCCTTCGACCTTCCCGAACCTGATCCTCGCTTCACGGGACAGAAGATCCTCACCCTGTTCCGTATGGACACCTGGCCCTCCCAGCTCCTGCACCGCGGCGATGAGAGTGGAAGCATCAGTCTGTTCCGGTGGACCGTCCGAAGGGCGGGCGATGATGACCGCCCCCCTACCCTGCTCGAAGCTTGTCCCACAGGAACGACAGTGGGCTTTTCCTTTGTGACCATCCAAGGGGTCATGGCCACAGCGCGGGCAACGGTAGAGCATGTGATGGATCGGCATCCTTATAAGCGTCCGAACAAGTCCAGCAGTCTCAACTTCCAGACTTTCCAAATCGCTTCACGGACGATCTCCTTGGACATTTTGGATTCGCCCGATTCCCGCTCCTCGAAAACAATCGGGATTTCCACCAGGGTGAACCCGTTCCGCCACGCCCGAAGCTTGAGCTCGATTTGGAAGGTGTACCCGTTGGATTGGACTTCGTCGAAGTTGATGCTCTCCAGGACCTCACGCTTCCAGCAGTTGAAGCCGCCCGTCGCATCCCGTACAGGTAGGCGGGTCACGATCCGGGCGTACCAACTCCCAAAAAAGCTGATGAGCAGGCGGCTCATGGGCCAGTTGATCACCGTGACGCGACCATCGACGTACCGGGACCCGACCACCACGTCGAAATCGCGCGCCTTGTTTATGAAGTCTGGCAGGGCATTCGGGCGATGCGAAAAATCCGCGTCCATCTCAAAAAAGAGTGAATAGTCGCCCTCCAGTCCCCACCGAAAGCCATCTAGATACGCTTTGCCGAGCCCCTGTTTCCCAGATCGGTGAATCACGTGGACACGATTTGATTCCAGGCTCAAGGCGTCCGCAAGCTCGCCGGTGCCATCGGGAGAATCGTCGTCCACCACGAGGACGTCGATTCGTGGATTCTGCTCGAGGATACGCGGGACAATACGAGGAAGATTGTCCGCCTCGTCATACGTGGGAACGATCACCAGAAAGCGTGAGTCCTGACCGGCCCTAGGGTCCCGATCGTCACGCACGTCGAGATCGTTCAAGACACGCTCTCCGAATCGTCCTGAGGGGTGCGCCAACCCACGGCCATGGCGCCTGCCGGGATGAGTTCGACCGCGGTGGTCCAGACACGAGCGATCACGGCCAGTACGACGGCGGCTTCCTTCGCCATAATCGGTTGTAGCAAAACCACCAAGACTCCCTCCCGAATCCCCGCTCCCGCTGGAGCAAATATGGCGACGTACCCGGCCACATATGCGGCCGCGAAGGCCGGGCCAACTTGAAGAAACGTCCGCCACTCCCCAAAACTCAGATAAAGTAGCCAAAAAGAGGTCGCGTAGATCCCCCAATTCAACACATAAAGAGTCAGCCAGCGGAGCCCGGCGTTGCCCCCTCCCAACCCGTCAACGGGTGGATCCGTTCGTGTGATCCGGAACCAGAATCTCACGACGCGGCGAAACAAGCTCGGGACAACCACCACCGTGATGATTGCCGCGGCGCCGCCGAAACCCACGAGGGCCTCCACCCATCCGATCTCCCCCCAAAACTGATTGGCGCCAAGAAGCACCCCCAACCCTACTAGCGTCGCGCCCAGAACTGCGAGTCCCTGTCCCATGATCGCGGCACCTGTAGCGACGCCCGCCTGTACGCCCTCGCGCTTCGCCAGATAGGCGAGTCCGGCGATTTGCCAAACTTTACCGGGCACGTAACGACCGAGGTTCGCAACCATGAATACCCGGACGGACGTCCATAGGGTCAGCGGCGGCCCTCCCATGTCCCGCACCAAGCGCCCCCATACAGAGGCGGACCACACATACCCCGTCATGAGGACGAGGCAAGACGACAGGAACAGGACGGGGCGCGGACGCCATGTGCCACCCTCGAGCTCTCCCAAACGGGCGAGATCCAGCCCGACACGATCGAAAATGAACCAAGTGACTAGGACGGTCAGGCCGACTTGGAGCAACGGCACGCCGAACTTCCTCACTATTCGGGTTGCTCCCTGCTCTCGTCGGCGTTGTGGATGCTCTGAGCCGGGTGCCCCGCACCTCGACGACCCACCATCCAATCCAACCCAATCAGACCGACCACCAGGGCCAGACTGAGCATCGTAAGTCGAAGACTCCAGCCGAGTTCGTCGGACTCGTAGTAGAACTGCACGGTGTGTTCACCCGCGGTGATAGGAATGGCTCGGAGCGAGTGGTTCGCCCGCAGTACCGGAACCTCTTCCGCCCCGATTCGCGCTCGCCAGGCCGGGAACCAATTGTCGGCCAAGATCAGAACGGCCGGCCGGTCGGCGCTCACCCGGAGGGTCATGTCGTTGTTGTTACGCTCGATCCATTCCACGCTTCCCGTCACCTGCCCCCCGGTGAGCTCGATCGGAAGAGGCTCGGACAACACCACCTGGAGGGCAGGATCGAACTCACTGGACAGCATATACTGAACCGCTTGATCGTCCGGCAACACCGCAACGTCGGACACCAGACGCGCCCGAGGGAGATCCGGAAATTCGTACACCGACTCGTAGGGACGGCTCTGGATCGTGGTCTGACTCAATTGCCGAAGGTTGTCCCTGACCGCGGGGGGCAGCACATCCTGGTCTGCTGGGGCTCCAAACTGATCCGGCCAGAGCAAATACCGCACGTTGAGCATCCGAAGCACATTGGCGCTGGTGAGCAAGTTTATCGGGAGGTCGCTCCCCGTCATCCCGATGAGTTCTCTGTACCGTCCAAGATCATTCGGGTGGTGCCCTCCGGCGAGTTCGAGTCCGAACATCCCCGGTCGAACGTCCTGCCCGTTCCCTCCGCTCATTGAGAACACTCGGAACGGATCCTCTTCAGCTTGTCGCTCGAGAAGAAATTCGATGTTGGGGTCGGCCGCCCGAAACGTTGTGAAGTCCTGGTTTTGAATAAACGGTACATCGACTCGGATCAAGTCCACGGAGAGGAGCACCCCCAGCGCAATGATGGCCCCCAGCGGTGCGAGCCGAGCCGTCCGAAGTCCCCAGGCTACACCGGCCGTGGCGGCGGCCAAGATCACGGCGATCATGAAGCCACGCACAATATACGGCTCCGCGTTGGCCAGCGTCTGGGCGGCCCGATCGGACATATCCCGATAGACCACCGAGCTCCAAAAGGCGCTCAGCGCACCGGACGCGGCGATCAAAAAACCCATGATGACTACCGCTGAAGCGCCCCAAAGGAATCGCCCCGGTCCCGTCCAGTCCGTCTCACTCCTTTTGGCCTCGAGATCCAAGAGACGTTCGACACCGAAGGCCATCAACGTGGCAGCCGAGAAGCCGAAGAGAAAAATGGCGAGCGAAGGTGAGCGAAACAGTTCGATTCCAGGCACGACTTCATAAAAGATACGCCACACGGGCGTGTGGCCGCCAAGGGCAAAGAGCAGGGCCGTCCCACCGAGCGCCACCATGAAGAACCTCAGGGGCTTTTGAGCACCCCCGAAGAAGGACACGCCCGCCAGCAACAAGACGATGAGGCCCACGTATTCATGATTTCCTTTGAACGGGTTCCGTCCCCAGTACGTCCCCTGCGCCCAATCCGCGTTCGCGCCGCTGACACCCACGAACTCCGGGAGGGCGAGCGCAACCACCTCTTCGGGGTGGAGAGACCAGGAGCTGGCATATGCACGGGATTCCTCCGCGCTCGCTTCGGTAGTGGTGGCGGTTCGGCGAGAGTGTTCTACGACGTATGACACTGCGGGTAGGAACTGGACGGCGGCGACACCGGCTCCGAGCACGGCGGCGGCGACGTAGACCGTAAAGCGGGTGACGGCGACGCGCCGGACCCTCGACCTCTCACCGACATCGCTTGTCGTACCCTCCCGCCACATCATGGCGGTACGGAAAAGCACGTATGCCCCCACTCCCCCGAACAGGAAGTACGCCATCTGAAAATGGGTCGTGAGCATCACAGCACCCACTACCAACGACACAAGCGCGATCGACCTTCCGTTCCCACGAATCAGAAACGACTCGGTGACCCAGAAGAGCAACGGCGTCAGCGCGATCACGAAAATCTTGCCGTCCTGTCCCCCTTGAACGAGGCTCACCATGAACGGCGCCAGCCCGTATGCCAGGCCGGCCAGGAGCGCGGAGGGTTTCGACAGGCCCAGGCGGCGAATCCATCCGTACGTAAAAATCGCTGCGAGGAAGACGTGCAGCACGAGCTTCCAGCCCAACGCGCGATACGGATCGAGAAGGAAAAGGAGGATGGCGCTTGGCGGATAAAGAGAATCACCTCCGGCCAGCGACTCCACGAAGGGTGTGCCACCCAGAATGATGGGATTCCAGAGCGGAAAGCCTTCGCCCGCCATGGCGTTCGCGTAGAATTCCCGGGCCATGTAGCCGAGGGCCAACGTATCCGAGCCAAAAAGCATGTCTCGCGAGAACACGAACTCACGGAAAAGCAGGAGTGTCACTGCTGCGTAGAGGACTGGGGGGAGCCAGGGCGGCATCGGGCGGCCGCCCGCCGTGACAGTCGCCGGTTCGACTCGCTCCGGCTTCTTGCGGGCCCTCTTCTTCTTCGCCACTAGTTTTCCATCGTCAATGTTGGCGGGCCACTAGACCCTGGTACACTTCCAAATGCCTGTCCACGAGACGAGCGTTGCTCCATCGCTCCACCACCCTCGAGCGGGCGGCAGCCCCGAGCGCCCTGAGGTCGTCGCGCTCGAGAAGGGACGTGACCGCGGCCGCGAGAGCCGTTGGGTTGCCAGCCTCGAAGAGCGTCCCTACTTCGTGGTCGACGATTTCTGGGAGCCCGCCGACCTCGGAGGCGGCGACCGGTAGTTCACACGCCATCGACTCAAGGGCGGCAACCGAAGTGGCTTCCATCAGCGACGGAAAGACGGCCAACTCCGCCGAACTCAACAGGGCCGGCATCTCTTCGTGTTTACGTGCACCAAGAAACTGAACGCGATCCCCTAGCTCCAGGTTCGCCACCAAAGCCTCGAGCTTGCCTCGCTCGGGACCGTCTCCGACGATCACGGCCTCGACATCTACACGCTCGACGATCAGTGGCATGGCCTGCAAGAAAAATGTCACACCGTTTTTCTCGAACAACCGCCTTGGAACGATGATCCTACGACGAGGGGCAGCAGGGAGCGAAGGGT
>JAPYQK010000039.1 GCA_029941275.1 Longimicrobiales bacterium
GATCTCTCTCCTCAGGACATCGTGCTCTCAGTTCGCTGCCATTCTGACGCACCGAGACAGCCGTTCCCGTTGACTTGGCGCATCCTGCCGTCAAACAGGCGGAATGGCGCGTCCGGCTCTTCCAAACGCCTGTAAGAGGTTCAAGATTCGGGCCAGACTTAGCTTCGGCGCCGAGGACTGATCAGGGGTATAACCAGGCTACGGAAACCGCCCTCCCGCAACCCGCTTCAACAATGTCCCCGCGGCGATGGACTCACCCGACCTCCGGCGATTTATCATGGCGATCTGCTCGTCGCTCGCTGTGGAGGGGTACCGGTCGATGAACTGCTGCAGTGTCATTCTCGACGGCAGTTGAACGACCTCGATGCGCACCGGCTCGACCCCGAGCACGTCGGGATAGCTCTCGGGCCGAAAACTCTCGATGGCCTGAAGCACGATGCCTTCTTGGGACCGCCACTGGGAAGCCGACGAATAACCCAACAGGCGGACAACTGCCCCCCCATGCTCGACGAATAGGACCGCCCCCTGCAGCCCTCCTTGTTCGCTGTCGGCGTTAAACGACGCCACCCAGCCCGTGAGGCCATTGACCGATGTTCGGCGAGCACCGCTGCCACGAATATCAGCCTGCCTCAGAAAGGACGAGAGGGTGTCTTCTGCATCACTCTCACCCTCTTCTACGGTGAGAATGACGAGGGCCGTTTCATCCGGAGAAACGGCCCCGACTTGGGACTTCTGATTGACGGTGGTCCAGCCACTCGGAAAATCGAGGGCGAATGCCATATCCGGGTGAAAGAACGCCTGTCCGTCAAAGAATCCCTCCCTCGGATCCTGCCCGAAAATCATGCCGTCCAGACTCTTCAGATATTCTTCAGAGCGTTGCGTATACCCCGACAAATCCTGCCCCGACATACCGATGATCTCACGGATGTCCTCCGCGCGATTCACGGGGTTGGGATGAGTCGAAGCCCACTCGGGAATGCTTCCCTCTCCACCCCCCGACGCCAAGGCGAGCGTCTGGAACACGCCTACCAAGGCGTTCGGATCGTATCCGGCTCTGGACATATAACGCACCCCGAGTTCGTCGGATTGGGACTCGTCGCCTCTGCTGTAGCTCATGTTGAGAAGCCCCAGGCCCGCGGAAAGCACTCCGGCCGCGGAAGCCACATCCGAGGAAAGAACAGCCCCGACCCCCAAGCCGATCTGCTGTAGCTGTTGGCGACTCATCTGGCTGGCTGAGTGGCGCGCAGTCACGTGCCCGATCTCGTGACCGATGACGCCTGCGAGCTCCGCTTCGGAATTCAGGGCGACCATGATCCCCCTCGTCACAAAGATGAAGCCGCCCGGAAGCGCGAAAGCGTTCACCATTGGATCGTCGACGAGTTTGAATGACCATGGCAAGGTCGGGCGCTCGGAATGGGACGCCAAATTATTGCCGATATCGCTGACGGATCTTTGGAGTTCGGCGGAATCGTACAGACCGAGGGACGCCGTAATCTCCACGTCGGCGTCACGCCCCATCTCGATTTCCTCAGCCTCGCTCATCAGTATGAACTGGCGCTGACCAGTGGCCGGATTAACTGCGCACCCGGCCGAGAACAGGAGTGCACAAACCAACAAAGTGGATCGAAGTAGGTGGTCTTGCACACACTTCCGGTTACGCGTCATGAGGCCATTCCCCTTACGTGGACAGATCCTCCTTGAGTACCCAAACATACGGCTGAAGTGCGTCCGGGTGCCACGAAAAACGGCTGGACCGTCGCCTGAGTACCGTCGCTTGACTGCTGTCACTCGCCGTACAAGGTTTCCTTCATGTGTTTAGACCCTAGCCCGGCTGGTGGCTCGCCCTCGAGTGGGGCCAGTTCCTCACGCCACCACCCCCTGATTCTCGCTTCGATCGTTGCCGCCACTTTGTGCGGGGCCTGTATGGGCGGAGCGACCGATGTGCCCGAGGACACCGTCGCGCGCGAGGGGTTCATTGGTGCCTTCCTGGACTTGCGCATCGCCGCAGTGTACTCGGAGACCGCCGACATCGGGGATGACGTTCGCGACAGTATTTTGACCGTGTATGGCGTTACGGGGCAGGACCTCAAGGGCTTCATCGAAACTCATGGGGAAGACGTCGAGTTCATGAATGACTTGTGGGCGGAGGTGGAAGCACGGCTGATCGCGCGCCTCGAACGGTCCGACCCGGACGCGGACGAAGGACTCGACGACTCCGAGGAGTTCGGCACAGGGGATGACGGAGTTTTCCCGTAGCTTCAGCGGGGCTCCTTGGGAGTCTCAGGTCGGGTATTGCCGCTCTTTGCGGGCCGGGGACCGCGTGTTCGTCACCGGCACGGCGCCGGTTTCCGAGGATGGGGGCGTCCACGCCGTAGGAGACGGCTACCAGCAAGCCGGTGCGCTGCTTCGAGATCATCCGAGAGGCTCTCGCCGAGCAAGGTGCTGAACTCGGCCACGTGGTGCGCACGAGGATGTTCGTCACAGATATCGATCGCGGGGAAGAATTAGGACGCGCGCATCAAGAGACGGTTGGCGAACACACCCCCACCACCACGATGGTCGAGGTGAGCCGCCTCATCGATCCCGATATGTTGATTGAGATCGAAGCAGATGCGATCGTCACGGACTGAGCGCGGCTGCCTGGCGAAGGGCCTCACTCCCACTCGATGGTCGCGGGGGGTTTGGACGACACGTCATAACAGACCCGGTTCACACCCTCGACTTCATTTCCGATCCTCGATGAAATCCGCCCGAGCACGTCGTGCGGGAACGGATACCAATCCGCTGTCATCCCGTCTCGGGACGTCACTGCGCGCAGGGCGATCACATTCTCGTACGTTCGGTTGTCTCCCATAACACCTACCGCCTGGACCGGAAGAAGGACCGCGAACGCTTGCCAGATTTCGTCATATAATCCGGCCGACTTGATTTCGTCGAGATAGATTTCGTCGGCCTCTCGCAGCACATCGAGTCGCTCTTTGGTCACGGACCCAAGCACGCGGATTCCCAGTCCCGGCCCCGGGAACGGGTGCCGTCGGATGAACTCCTCGGGCAGAGTGAGCTCCCTTCCGACCTGGCGGACCTCATCCTTGAAGAGTTCACGAAGAGGTTCGATGAGCTCGAACGGAAGATTCTCCGGTAAACCCCCGACGTTGTGGTGGGTCTTGATCGTCTGCGATGGCCCTCCAGTCGAAAAGGACTCGATCACATCCGGGTAGAGCGTTCCCTGGACAAGATGACCCGCCCCGGTGCCCTCCTCGGCCGCGACCCGAGTGAACACATCGATGAAGACGTGACCGATCCGCTTTCGTTTCTCCTCGGGATCTTCGACTCCTTCCAGGACCTCGAGAAAGTCGTCCGTGGCATCTACGACCACGAGGCGCACACCCATGTGCTTGCGGAACGTCCGCTCGACGTCCTCTCGCTCGTGTTTACGAAGGAGCCCGTTATCGACGAAAATGCACGTCAAACGATCGCCGATGGCCCGGTGAACGAGGGCCGCAGCAACGGAAGAATCGACGCCACCGGACAACCCGCAGATCGCCGTTCCTTCCCCGACGGCGTTCCGAATCGACGCTACCGACTCTTCGATGAAAGCGCCCGCCGTCCAGGTGGGGCGGCACTCACAAATCCGGAGCAGGAAATTCGAAATGATCTCCTCACCGCGAGGGGTGTGCGCCACCTCCGGATGAAACTGAACCCCGAAGATGGGACGCTCCATGTGCTGGAATGCTGCAACAGGCAGTGTCTCCGTCGAGGCCAAGGCACGGTAGCCCGGCGGTGGCTGGTCCACGTGATCGGCGTGCGAACACCACACCTGCGTGGGTTCTTCCGGAACGAACCCGTGAAACAGGTCTCCGGGCTCCGCCACAGTCAGGTCCGCCCGACCGTACTCACGCCGGCCGACCGCCACCTCGCTGCCCTCCATCTGGGCGATGATCTGCATACCGTAGCAGATGCCCAGAATCGGAACCCCCAGATCGAGAATGCCTTTGTGGGTGGTGGGAACACCTTCCTCGTAGACCGAAGAAGGTCCACCCGAGAGGATGATGCCTTTCGGCGCCCACTCACGGATCCACTCCAGAGACCGGGTCGGTGGGTGGATCTCGGAGTAGACTCGTTCCTCTCGAATCCGCCGTGCGATGAGTTGCGTGTACTGGGAGCCGAAATCCAAAATCAAAATACGGTCGTGCTGCATCAATAGCCCTTGATCAACAGCCTCGAATCAAGATCTCCCGAAAGGAAAGATCGTCGTCCTCAAGAAAAGATCGTACCGTCCGCAAGGGCCTCTCCACGGAGTAAGTCGTCGAGAGTTTCACGGCGACGGGCCAGGGTGACGTCAGCGCCGTCCACCACGACCTCGGCGGGCTTGGTGCGGGCGTTGTAGTTGGACGCCATCACGAAGCCATAGGCCCCAACCGTGTGCACGGCGAGGAGGTCACCCTGTTCAGGCATCTGAAGCATCCGGTCCCTCGCGAGAAAATCTCCTGTTTCGCAGATCGGTCCGACCACGTCGACGACTTCGTGAGCCGCCCCTTCACGCGGGCTGACCGGCTCGATTCGATGAAACCCTTGATAGTGGCTCGGACGGATCAATTCGGTCATGCCACTGTCTGTGATCACGAAGGTCTTCGACCCAGAACGCTTCACGTAAAGCACTTCGGTCACGAGGATCCCAGCCTCACCCACGATGAAACGGCCCGGCTCCAGTATCAGGCGCAAGCCCGTTTCGGCAACCTTCGGCACGACTAGGGCCGCCAACTCCTCGACGGACATGGCCTCTTCGCCCTCGTACCCAACGCCAAACCCGCCCCCCAGATCGACGAAATCGAGATCGATCCCTTCGGCATGTAACGTAGCCGCTAAATCCAAGACCCGATCGAGGGCCCACTGGTAAGGCGTCGGCTCGAGGATCTGTGATCCGATGTGGACGTCGATTCCCCGAATCTCGAGCATGGGCTGGTCCGCAGCCCACCGATATAGCTCCAGGACGCGATCCACCGGGATCCCGAACTTGGTGGCCCCGTGGCCTGTACGAGTGTACTCGTGCGGAGTGTCCGCGACGATGTCCGGATTGACCCGAAGTGCGACCGGGGCCGGGGTTCCAATTCGTTTCGCCACTTGGCCGAGTGCTTCGAGCTCCTCTCCACTCTCCACGTTGAAGGCAAGGATCCCCGCTTCCAGGGCCTCCTCCATCTCCTCTTCAGTCTTTCCGACACCGGCGAAGACCAAGTCTTTCGCCGGAAAACCCGCTCGTAAACACCGGTGGAGTTCTCCACGGCTCACGATGTCCGCCCCGGCGCCGAGCGCCCGGAGCCGACTGAGAATCTCCATGTTGGAGTTGGCCTTGACCGAGTAGGCGAGCAGATGGTCAACACCTGCAAACGCATCGTCGAAGCGCCGATAGGCGGATTCGATCACGCCGGCGTCGTACACATAGAGGGGTGACCCGAATTCGGTGACCAGGTCGGCAACCCGGCAATCGCCGGCCCACAACTCGCCATCGATAAGTGGAAACGGCGGCGTCATCGCGGCCTGGAGGTGATCGCCGTCAGTACGCTCTTGCCCACACGACCTCCACGGTAGCGTCACCTTCACCCCCGATACACTTCGTGGGAGCTTCCGCCGATCGAAATTCTTCTCCCGGTATGCACCGAAGTGTGGCCTTCGTCTCGGTCTTGATCTTTTCCTCGACGGCGGGATCTCCGCTCCATCCCGAGTAAACGTAGCCGCCTGAGCCCTCCATGATCTCAGCGAGTTCTCCGACGCTTTCCACCCCGCGATAGGAGTTCTCTTCTCGGCGGGCTATTGCGTTCTCCAGGAGCTGCACCTGGAAGGCATCGAGGCGCTCCGGAATCGTGCCAAGCGCTTCGTCTTCCGCGATGAACTCCTTCCGTGGCTCGTCCTCGGCCCGCACGCGCTTGGCCAACACTACTTGCTCCTTCTCCATGTCCTTCGGGCCGACCTCCATGCGTAGAGGGACGCCCTTTCGCTCCCACTCATAGAATTTGTTGCCGGGGCTCAAATGATCGCGCGCGTCCACCTTCGCGCGGACACCTCGATCCGCCAGGGCGCTCCGGAGCGCCTCGGCCTTCTCGAGCACGGGACCGACGTCGTCGCCCCTGAGAATCGGCACGATCACCACTTGCGTCGGCGCCAGCTTGGGAGGCAAGACGAGCCCCTGGTCGTCGCCGTGCGTCATCACCAGCCCCCCGACCAAACGAGTGGAGACACCCCAGGACGTGTTCCAGCCGAAAGCCTCTTTACCCTCTTCGGTCTGGAAGGTAAGCTCGAACTGTTTAGAGAAGTTCTGTCCAAGGAAGTGTGAGGTTCCGGCTTGAAGTGCGCGATTATCCTGCATCATGGCTTCACACGAATAGCTGCGAACCGCACCGGCGAACTTCTCGGCCTCGGACTTGAGGCCCGTGACTGGAGGCATGGCCATCCACTCCTCCATGAAGGTCCGGTAAACGCCGAGCATACGTACCGTGTGCTCCTCCGCTTCTTCTTCAGAGGCGTGTACCGTATGCCCTTCTTGCCACAAAAACTCGGAGGTGCGAAGGAACAGTCGGGTGCGTAACTCCCAGCGCATGACGTTCGCCCACTGGTTAAGAAGTAACGGAAGATCCCGGTAGCTCTGAATCCACTTCGCGAACATGGCCATGATGACCGTCTCCGAGGTCGGCCGCACCACCAACGGTTCCTCGAGCTCCTTTCCACCCGCGTGGGTGACAACCGCCAACTCGGGTTTGAACCCCGCGATGTGCTCCTTCTCCTTCTCGATGAAGCTCATCGGGATCAAGAGCGGGAAGTACGCGTTTTCGTGGCCGGTGGCCTTGAACATGTCGTCCAGCGCCCGCTGCATGTTCTCCCAGATTGCGTAACCCCACGGTCGGATAACCATGCTGCCCTTGACCGGAGAGTAATCGGCCAGTTCTGAACGGAGCACCAGCTGGTTGTACCAGGCCGAGAAATCCTCGTCGCGGGTCGTCAACTTCTTATCGTCAGCCATCGTCACCCTGCTCGGTGGAAATTGCGTTGTTCATGTCATGTGCTCCATTCGACAAGCGCTCGCGCCTTAACACTATCGCACCGGGCACGGCGAAAAAAAGAAGCGACGTCACAGTCCAAAAAATCCGGAAGGGCGCGTCCACCAGGATCTCGAGCAGCCAGGCGGATATCCAGCCCGCAACCATCGCGAACACCATAGCGATTCCCAGAATCACGAACTCCAAAGCATTCAGCCGGCGGATGGCTGTCGCCATCATCCGCCGCGTGTGGCGATTAACTTGCTCGGTACTCATCGAAGCTCATCCAGCGGTGCTTCCCGCTCTTCGCCAGAAGCCATGTCCCGGACCACCGCGTGCCCGCGCGCTACCTCGTCCGGGCCCAATACGATCACCTTGCGCGCGCCTGCGTTACCCGCCGCCACGAATTGTTTCCGAACCGACTGTTCGCGGAGTGGGTACTGAACGGCCGCTCCCCGATCCCGCTGACTGTGGGCGATGGTAAGAGCTAGTGCGCGATGCTCCTCTCCGATGATCACGATGAAATAGTCGATCTGGGGTGCATGTGCGGGCGCGAGCTCGCGATCACGCAGAAGCTCACCGAGAACGACGTCACCCATCCCGAAACCCACGGCCGGCACAGGGTCTCCCCCCACCAATTCGAGCAGACGATCGTAGCGGCCACCTCCTGATACGGCTCTAAATTTACGCTCGCGGTCGAAAATTTCAAACACGATGCCCGTGTAGTAATCCAGTCCACGGACGATTCGAAGGTCGAACTCGACGAACGCCCCCAGCCCCAGGGCCTCCAACGAGTCGAAATATTCGTCGATGTGCTCCAATTCAGTGGCCACCTCGTCGCGATCGCCAAATCGTCCTTTGACCCCGTCGAGGCCCCCCTGGCTGAGCAAGTCGAGCGTGGAGGCGGCGCTCGCCTCATCCAGGCCGGCCTCCGCTTGGAGACGAGAGAGAGAATGGTCCGCCGGCGCACGCTCGACTTTGTCGATGATCGAGAAGGCCCCCGGGAGTTTCTCTTCTTCGACTCCAATCGCTAGCAGGACTGCGGTCAAGAGCCGTCGATCGGACACCCGGGCCAGTACGTCGTCGTGCCCGAGACCGAGTTCTCGCAGACCGTCCAGCGCCACGGCGACCACCTCGACGTCGGCGCCTATTCCTTCCTCGCCGATCACATCAACGTTCCACTGATAGTGTTCGCGAAGCCGCCCCCGCTGCTGTCGCTCGTAGCGAAACAGTTGAGGGACGGAAAACCATCGAATCGGCTTGGCCATGGACCGGTGATGTGCGCCGAGAATCCTCGCCAAGGAGGGGGTCATTTCCGGTCGTAGTGTGACGTCTCGGTCACCCTTGTCCTGAAAATGGTAGAGCTGGCCGACGATCTCCTCGCCGCTCTTTTCCACATAAAGGTCGAGCGGCTCCAGGGGTGGCCCGTCATACTCCTGAAAGCCATAGCGGGCTGAAACAGCCCGCCACGCACCAAAAATATGCTCGCGGAACGCCAGCTGGTCGGGCAAGAAATCTCGAAATCCCGGAAGCCGGGCGAAAGTCTGCTTAGACATGCGGGCGAATCTAAACCTACGGTGGGGAAAGTACAGTGGAGCGGGCCTAAGAACCTTGTAGCCCGAGTCCCCTCAGGGCGTCCCCGACAGTATGGGCCGAACCGGTGACGACAACGGTCCCGGAGCCGGCCAGCTCACGTGCTCGATCTAAGGCGCGTACGAAGTCCGTTTGAATTTCGGCGACCCCGGACCCGCTTTCAGTCACGGCCTCTCGTGGCTCCCACCTACGATCCAACGGTGCGGTGGGCGCTTGGGTGAGGATGGCGTGGTCCGCCGTTTCGAACAGGGGCGGAAGCATTTCACGCCAATCTTTGTCTCCGAGCACGGCGGTGAGTAGCACCAGCGGGCGGGGAAGCTCCATACGCCCCAGAACCGCCGATAGTGCGACCGCCCCCGCGGTATTGTGAGCCACATCAAACACCCATGTCCTGCCTTCCAGGCGCTCTACCTGGACGCGTCCAGGCCAATCCACCCGGGAGACACCCTCCACGAGCGTCGTGGGATCGGGACGGAAGGGTGGGGGCATGTGCTCGAGCAACGTCACGGCCAACGTCGCGTTCACCGCTTGGTGTTCACCCAGCAGAGGGGTTCGAAGGTGCAACCGGCCCCACCGGGTCGTCAGCACGTCAAACGCCGTGAAGTCTTCCTTCAGTTCGACCCCCATGCTTTCGACATCGGATTCGACCCTGATGAAAGGGGCGCCCACAGCGTCACACTGCGTCGCAATGAGGGACCGGATCCGCTCGTCCGACTCGGTCGTGATCAGAGGAACCCCCGCCTTTATGATCCCTGCCTTTTCCTTGGCGATCTCGTCCAAGGTTGAGCCGAGGTAGTCACAGTGGTCCAGGTCCACGTTCGTAATCGCGGTAAGAAAGGGAGTCACCACGTTCGTGGCATCGAGCCGGCCGCCCAACCCGACCTCGATGACCGAGATTTCGACTTGCCGCCTCTTGAACAAGTGGAAGGCGAGAGCCGTCGCGGCCTCGAAGAACGTGAGCCTATGACGTCTGATTTCCGCGTCGAGCTCGCCAGCCAATTCGCGGAGTTCTTCATCATCGACCTGGACGCCACCGACCTGGTAACGTTCCCGTAAGAAGCAGAGGTGGGGCGAGGTGTAGAGACCGACCCGATGGCCCGCTCCGTTCAAGACTGAGGCGACGGTCGAGGCTACCGAGCCCTTCCCATTGGTCCCACCAATGTGGACGCATGGAATCCCGAGGTGGGGGTCACCCGTGGCGCCGAGAAAAGATTCCATTCGCCCGAGACCCCACTCGATTCCGTGCGAAACATACGAGAAAAGCTCGTCGAGCAGGACGTCTCCAGGCGCCTCAGTCCACTGGTGGGGCGCTGGCTTCGACGAAAGTCCAGGGGCCCCATCCGCCCTCTCCATCAATCGATCATATGCCGGAGAAGCACTCCCAGCGTGGCCTTCAATTCCCTTCGATCCACTACACGATCGACCATGCCATGCTGGAGAAGAAATTCCGAACGTTGGAACCCGGCAGGCAATTCCTGCCCGAGCGTTTCGGTAATGACTCGTGGGCCCGCGAACCCGATCAAGGCGCCGGGTTCGGCCAAGTTGACGTCCCCGAGCATCGCATGGGACGCAGTGACCCCTCCGGTTGTCGGATCTGTGATCAACGAGATGTATGGCAAGCCCGCCTCGTGTAAGCGCGCGAGTGAGGCCGACGTCTTCGCCAACTGCATCAAGGAGTAGATGCCCTCTTGCATGCGCGCGCCACCGGAGGCACTCACGACGATCAGCGCATCCTTTCGCTCCACCGCGGTTCGGCCCGCCCGTGCGATTTTTTCGCCCACCACAGAGCCCATGGACCCACCGACAAAACGGAAGTCCATGACGGCCAGCGTCACGCCAAGCCCCTCGAGAGTTCCAGTGCCCGACAGGACGGCGCTTTTCCGCCCCACCTTCCCCTCTGCCGCCTTGAGTCGTGCCTTGTACGGCTTGAGATCTTTGAAGCCGAGGGGATCCAGACTATACAGGTCCTTGTCGATCTCTTCGAAGGAGCCCTCGTCGAGAAGAATTTCCACATACCGCTCCGGCGCGAGCCGGAAATGGTGCCCACAACTGGGACATACCTGGAGATTCTGCGCAAGCTTCTCCGCGTACAATATCTCTCCACAGCCCAGGCATTTGTCGAAAACATCGGTCGGCAGATCTCGCCGATCCTGTGCCTTGAGGGGCTTCTTGTCCTTCCGAAACCAAGCCATTCAGGGCCTGTTGAAAAAGTTGGGAAAGGCTGTCATAGCGACCGCTCGTTCTCCCCGGCCAATTTCGTCGCAACACCTACAGCGACCCAGGACATCAGGAGAAAAGTCCCGCCGTAGCTTACAAAAGGCAGGGGGATACCGGTGACCGGCACCATCCCGACCGTCATGCCTACGTTGACGAAAATGTGCACGAGCCAGGCTCCGAAGATACCGAAGATCACGAGGCCTGCAAACGGATCCGCCTCTCCTTCGGCCATCTTGACCAGCCGAAACAATATGAAGGCGAAGAGCAAAAGTGTAAGGACGGTCCCCAGGTATCCAAGCTCCTCCCCGATGACCGAAAAGATGAAGTCAGTGTGCTGCTCAGGAAGAAAATCGAAGCGCTTCTGTGTCCCGGCGGTGAACCCCTTTCCCGTCGGCCCGCCGCTCCCGATGGCCACCATGGACTGTATTACGTGGTAGCCAGCTCCCCGAGGATCGACGCTCGGGTCCAGGTAGACCAGGATGCGGTTCTGCTGATAGTCGGCCAGAGAGTTCCACAGCGGCGTTGCTATCGTGCCCGCAACGAGGCTAGCAAGGATGACCGAAAGAGACTCCACCAAGAAAAGACGGTACCGGTAGAGGTAAAGAGCTCCGATCAGCAATACGAAACAAACGGCCCAGATTCGTGGATCGAAGCTGAGCACCAGCGCGACGCCCGGGGTCACCAGCAACAGCAACAACGCGATCGGAGTTCCGGCCCAGAACAGAGCCGCGAAGAGAATCCCGGCGAACGAGAGGGCAGTACCGAGATCGGGCTGAAGGATGACGAGCACGAGCGGCACGCCCACGATCGCGGCAGGTGCCACCAGAGCCCGGAGTGTGGTCGGGTCTTCGGGGCGGGTCCCAAGGTACCTTGCCAAAGCGAGAATCGTCGCGAGTTTAGCCAATTCTGAAGGCTGGAACTGCACCGGGCCGATTGCCAAGAAGCTGTTCACCCCGGACGCCGTTCCCGAGCCCGTGCCCCAGATGAGTGTGGCCACCAGCAGAAGCACGCTCCCAAAGTACCCCGGTACCGCGATCCACTCGATCCACCGGGCCCCGATCTGGCGGATCACGGTGAAGGCCACCAAGGCGATGCCGGCCCACTGAATCTGCCTGATCCAAGCGTTCTCAGTGACAGGGCTGGGGATATTCAGGACACCGGCAGAATAGATCATCGCGACGCCGAAAGACGTCATGAGGAGAACCGCCAAGAACAGTGCCGGATCACCCACCCAGCGTTTGAAGAGGTGGTCGATCATCGAAGGACTGTCTTCGCCAGACCTCACCGCCGTGCCCAGGGAGCGAGCCGCCCGGCGGCGTCATGCTCCTGGAGCGTCTGGATCGTATCTATCTCGATTCCGTGCTGCTTCCGCAGATAGAAATCCGCCGTCTTGGCCATGATCGGCGCCGCTATCTGTGACCCGCTTTCTCCGAACTCTACCAGGACCACCACAACGATTTCCGGATCCTTACCCCAAGGTCCGGCCATCCCGGTGAACCAGGCATGCGGGCGTTCGGTGTCTTGTGCGTTCTGACTTGTCCCCGTCTTGCCGAGCACCTCCCAGTGTTCCAGCGATGTCCTATACCACGCCGTGCCGCCGGGGGAGGTGACTCCCCGCAAGCCCTCGCGGAGCACTTCGATGTCCTCGGCGGTCACGTCGAGGCGCCAATCCTCCGTGGGGTCTGGATTGGCAATCAGATGTGGTGTCGGAGCAGAGCCGTCCCTCGCCAACGCGAGGTAGAACTGAGCCATCTTCAGCGGGGTCTGAGAATTGGGACCCTGGCCGATGGCCACACTCAGAACCTCACCGTCGAGCGGTTCATACCCGAACTGACGTTGCCAAAAATCGCGACTCTCCGGAAAGATGCCACGGCTTTCCTGCGGAAGATCGATCCCACACTGCTCGGCAAAACCGATCCGGGTACCGTCCTCGATCATCGCGTCTAGCCCGATCCGTTCGCCGAGTTGGTAGAAGTACACGTTGCACGAGTTGGCAATGGCGCCGGCCAAATCCAGATACCCGTGTCCGTCTGCTTCCCAGCACCCACGAAATTCACCCCCCCGAACGATCCCTCCGGTGCACGGTTCCTCCATGAACTCGTCAGGACCCACCACACCTCGATCCAAGCCGATTGCCGCGGCGGCGAGCTTCCACGTCGAACCGGGCGGGTAGAGTCCCATCACGGTCCGGTTCAGCAACGGCTTCCCGGGGTCACTCTCCAGGGCCCCCCACTCCTCGGGAGTGAGCTCACCCACAAACGCGTTCGGATCAAATGTGGGCGCCGAGTACATCGCTAGCACACCACCGTCCGCCGGATCCAAGGCGATCACGGCGCCCGCGAGAGAGTCCGGGAAAATTTCGTGAATCCACTCCATCAACTCGAGGTCGAGCGTGAGGTGTATATCCTCACCTGGATCACCGGGGCCTTCTTCGATGCCGGCGAGCGAACCCACGATGCGACCCAGCGCATCGACTTCCAGGTACCGTACGCCCCGGCGCCCCTGGAGTCGCTCCTCGTACTGGCGTTCGATTCCTACTTTGCCGACCAAGAGACCTTGTTCGTACTCCGAAAAACGGGGATCGGAGAGTTCCTCGGCCGTGATCTCGTTAACGTACCCCAGGGCGTGCGCAACAGCTGGCCCACCGTTGTAACGGCGCTTCGGCCTCATCTCGATTACGACGCCCGGGAGGTCCTCTCGCCTCTCCTGGAGGGTCGAGACCGTCTCGAAGTCCGCATCGTAATCGACGACCAAGGGCTCGTGGCGCCGATACCGTGCCATAACGTTCTCGGTCTGCTCATCCGAAAGGCCCAGGAGCGGCTTCAGCCCCTCCAAGGTTCCACGGGTCGCATCGCGGGATTCCGTCAGGATCAGGATGGCGTATCCCGGAATATTGTCGGCAATGACCTTGCCGTTGCGATCAAAGATGGTCCCACGGGGCGCCGCCACCGGGAGTGGGCGAAGCCGATTGGACTCCGACTGAAGCATGTAGTCCGTGGACTGGAGCATCTGCACTCGGAAGAACTGAACGGCCAGCGCTCCGAGAACGACTGCTATGATGCCGAGCGCCGCAGTTGCTCGGCGCCGTCTGTCATGCGGATGTACAACCCTCATCGGACCGTCTCCCAACCAAGACCGCTAATGGAAATCACAACGAGCCCGACCAAACCTGCGTAGGCGGCCGAGATGGGTGCCTGAATCAACATCGTATCAACAAAGGATTCCCTCAAACCCTCTCCGGCCGCAACCCAGTGCAGCAGATCTCTCATCCACTTCCCCACCACCAGGTACGACGTCAGAAACAGCAGCGAATCCCCCACAAAAAGTTCGCGAGTCCTCGCCCCACCCATCCCCACGAGGGTCATGGCAAACGCGTTGGCCCCAAACGCGAGCACGGAGAAGGCGTCGTCGAGGATCCCCAGAAAGAAACCGAGTCCGGCACCCCACCCAATGTCCACCTCCCTCGCCCCTATGAGGAGGGCCACTACGAGAAAGTCTGGCGCAGCTTCACCGAGACCCAAACTCAGATGGAGACCGAAGTGAAGCAGGATCAGGAACCCCACCACGGCCCAGACCCGCCTGGGTGTTTTCACCGAAGCGTCCCGACTTCCGTGCTGGGCGAGTCCTCTGCGGCCTCATCGGACTCCCGAGCCGGACTCGGGACCACGGGCCTACCTTCCAACCACGAGTTCGCACCCGTGAACTCCACGCCGCTCGACACCAACACCTGAACGTGGGTAGCCTCTCCCGGCGACACGAAAGGCCTAAGCCAGTAGGATCGGCTCCAACCCTCCCTGGCGTCCGACTCTTCGATCACTTCACCGATCGGGATCCCCCGGGGATACACGCCCCCCGAGCCGCTCGTTACCAGAGCCACCCCTGGCTCCAACTCCTGGTGGAACGGAATCCCGTTCAAGAGCAATCGATCAGCCTCACGAAGACGCGAAGGAGACGCCTCGACAAAACCGTAGATGACACCGTCCTCCGTCATCGCGCCGGCCCAGAACTGAGGGTGCGTCCAATCCATGGCGGTCGAGTTGGTGCTTTGGGCCTCGCGTACTTTTCCCAGTAGACCACCGCCCATGATCACCGGGGAGTCCTTCGAAACACCGTCACGCATCCCGACATCGAGCATGAACATGCTCTCCGAACCTGGCGTACCGGGCCTGATCACGCTGGCGGGGGCATACAAGGCCGGGTTCCTTTCCGAAAGATCGAGAAGGCTTCGTAGCCTGGTGTTTTCCTCGGACAGGGTGTTGCTGTTCACGATCACGGCCGCGAGCGAGTCCAACCGGCGCTGAAGCACTTCGGTGTCCTCGGCATGGATCCTTCTCCGGACCAGACTCTCCTGCGTGAGAACGAAGGGGCGAAGCAGGCTGCCACGAAGGAGTGAAGCCACCTGATCCTGCGATGGATCGGGGATGTAGAGGACGATCACGGAGAGTAGAACAAATCCGAACGCCTTCAATCCACTTCGGGCCTTTCCGGATCCGCTGGCATCACTCGTATAGATCGGCATCACCTTCTAAATCCAGATCAGGCCGATCAGGCCGGCCGACATGGATTGGAGCAGGGGTCTTACGTCGTCAGCACCGTACGATACTTCTGGGGGTCATCGAGAATTCGCCCCACCCCGCGGACTACACAACTGAGCGGCTCCTCATCCACATGAATCGGCAAGTTGGTCTCATGTCGCAGAAGCCGATCCATACCCCGAATGAGCGCGCCACCACCGGTCATCACGATGCCGCGATCCACGATGTCGCTGGCGAGCTCTGGCGGCGTGATCTCCAACGCACGCCGAACGGCCTCGACGATCGCCTGGATGGGCTCCTGAATGCACCCCCTTATTTCCTGCGAATGGACGTGCACGGTCTTGGGGATTCCGCTCACCAGATCCCGGCCCTTCACGTCCATCTCCCGCTCCTCCCCCACCTCAAAGGCGGAGCCGATTTGAATCTTGATGGCCTCCGCGGTCGGTTCGCCGATCAGGAGGTTGTAGTTCTTGCGCAGAAACGTGACGATGGCAGCATCGAACTCGTCGCCGCCTACCCGGATGGACGTGTTCGACACGATCCCGGCCAGCGCGATGACCGCGATCTCCGTGGTTCCACCACCGATGTCGATCACCATGTTGCCCGTGGGGGTCTCGACGGGCAGGCCGACCCCGATGGCGGCGGCCATAGGCTCAGCAGCCATATAGACAGCTTTGGCTCCGGCGGACATGGCACTAGAGCGGACCGCACGCCGCTCCAATTCGGTGATCCCGGAGGGCACACCCACCACGACACGAGGCTTGATACGGAAGATCCGCTTGGCGGTGACCTGCTTGAGAAAGTGACGGAGCATCATCTCGGTGATGTCGACATCTGCGATGACACCGTCCTTGAGCGGCCGCACCGCTTCGATCGCTTCCGGTGTACGGCCCAACATACGTTTGGCCTCGAGGCCAATCGCCATGATGTTGCCGGTCCTCTTCTCGATGGCCACCACCGAGGGCTCGTTGAGAACGATCCCTTCACCCTTTACGTACACGAGGGTGTTGGCCGTCCCGAGATCCACCGCGATGTCGTTTACCGGGATCAGCCGTCCGGCTTCCAACCACTTGGCAAAATTGAGAATTTGTCGAGGATCCTTAGGTGTGGCCGCTTTCCGGAGGCATCGCTCTGCTATGCTATGTTTCAAGATGCCTATAAGAGATTGAACGTCAAGTCATTGTCAAATGGTCAGTTGCGCGGTCCGTTTCCCGGTGAGCGCCATATGTTCACTCGATTCCGGTGCTCCCAAAGCCGTCTACGCCTCGGGCGGTGCTGCCCAACTCCGCAACCTCGATCACTTCGGGGGCGGCGAAGTGATGAAAGACAAGCTGGGCGACCCGATCCCCGCGAGTAAAAGGGACCGGCTCAGAACCCGTGTTTTGGAGAATGATGCGAAGTTCGCCCCGGTAGTCGGGATCGATGGTTCCTGGACTGTTGGGCAGCGTAACGCCGTGCCGTAAGGCGAGTCCGGAACGGGGCCGCACCTGACACTCCATCCCGTCGGGCAGTTCCATCTCGAGGCCCGTAGACACCAACCGAATTTCGTGTGGAGCAAGAACGAAATCCTCTTCCGCGGACCGAACGTCGTATCCCGCTGCGTGGGGTGTGGCCCGGGATGGAAGCGGAAGATCTGGATTCCGCGGAAGACGCCGGAAACGAACCGAGTCACTCATCGAGGAGCGCTGCAAGCGCGAAGAAGATCATCCGAGGTATCACGCCTGGGCGGGGGGAGTCAGTAAGCCCTGCAAGTCGGTTAATTTAAGCCCGAATGCATCGGCCACACCCGGATAGGTGATTTGCCCGTCGACCATGTTCACCCCCAGGGCGAGCGCAGGATCGCGAGCACAAGCTGCGCGCCAACCCAGATCCGCCAACGTAAGAGCGTAGGGCAGCGTGGCGTTTGTCAGTGCGAGCGTGCTGGTCCGCGGGACTCCGCCGGGCATGTTGGTGACGCCGTAGTGGATCACGCCGTGCACTGTATAGATTGGGTCGCAGTGTGTCGTAGAGCGGGTCGTCTCCACACACCCGCCCTGATCCACGGCAATATCCACGATCACGGAGCCTCGTTTCATCGTCTCGAGATCCCTCTCCAGGATCAAGCTTGGCGCTTTCCCGCCGTGCACCAGAACCGCCCCGATCACGAGGTCCGCGTCCCGGATATGTTTCCGAATTTCGTATCGCGTCGAGTAAAGCAAGTTAACGTTGGCAGGCATGATCCCTTCCAGGTGCCGTAGCCTCTGGAGCGACGTGTCGAGGATCACGACCATCGCACCCAACCCCGCCGCGATCATGGCAGCATTCATCCCCACAACACCTCCACCCATAATCACGACTTTTCCCCGAAGCACACCTGGTACTCCTCCGAGCAGTACACCCCTTCCACCCGAGTGCCGTTCGAGATACTTCGCCCCCTCCTGAACCGCCATCCGACCCGCCACTTCACTCATCGGGGTGGGGAGTGGAAGCTCGTGCCCCGGGAGTTCAACAGTCTCGTAGGCGATGGCCACGGCCCTCACGTCGAGCAGCGCCTGGGTCACCTCGAGCGACGAGGCGAAGTGGAAGTACGTGAAGAGAACCTGGCCTTCACGAATCTTCGGCCATTCGGGCTCGATGGGCTCCTTGACCTTCAT
>JAPYQK010000040.1:0-4369 GCA_029941275.1 Longimicrobiales bacterium
GACGAATCTATCGCGTTGCTCCTCTGTGTCCCACACAGCGAACCACACCAGCGACCGATCTCCTGTAGCGGCCGAGGCTCCTGCTCCGTCTCCGTCTTCGTCCTCAGCCTCGAGCAGAACGTAACGATCCCCCGCCCAACCGGAGGCGGAGGCCCGTGATCCTCCAACCGTTTCCAGCAGAATGCCCAGCTCCAGCTCACCCAACGTGTCCTCGTGCAGACGGCGCCACCCTTCTTCAACCGATAGCTCGATCCGGAGATGTGGTCCTCGTTCGCCGCGTGCGAAGTCCTCGGGGTGAAGGATCTCCTCTGTCGACCCCGGAAGATCGGTGCCAAACGGTGGCAGACGCCCCCCTCGCTCCTTCCACAGCGTCTCAACGAATTTCACCCCGCCCCTGTACGGGAACAGAACGGACTCCTGGAGAACCAGGGGCGCACCGGCGAGGGCCGGTGAATTGGTTTTAGCCGCCTCCAGTGCCGGGCCCAAACTCGCCGAGAAGTCCGGTAGGTCGGCCACGTCCAAGACTCCGGATCCCTGCTGCATCATGAACTCGAACATCACGAGAGTCGCATGCCCCTCGATCGCGGCTTGGGCAGCCACGCGTCGGTCGTTGCTCAAGGCGGGATCGGTGATGGCATGCAAATCCGTGTTCTGGTCCTGGATGGCGTGAACCAGCTCGTGGGCCAGGACGGACTCGATCGTCTCATCAGGCTGGTCGTCGAGCACAAACAGCGTCGTGGAGTCCGGATCGTAGAAGCCCGCGATCTGTTCGAGATAGAGACCCTTGAGTGTAGCCCTGAAGTCCATGTCCGTGGGAACCAACCCGAGGAGCCCATAGACCTCCGATAGCAGCTCGGCACGGCGGCCGGGGAACTCCTCTTCGATCTTGAACTCGAGGTATCGCTCCAGATCCATCCGGGAACGGCGCTCGACACGTACCGGACCGTGAAGCTCCATCCCCGAACGGGACGCGAGCTCAGGTAACATCCGAACCGCGATGGAGGCGAGTTCCGGATCGGAGGACGTCACGAGTGAGCTGTCCGCAGAGCTTTCTACGGACTCTCCGCAAGCAAGACAGGTGAGAAGGGGTAGGATCGAGGCTGTCGCGCCCAACCGACTCCAGCTCGTTCCTCGTTTGGCCTCCGCTCGGGAGACCTCACCCATCGGCGGGCACTCTTCCGTACCGATCCTCCAGCCGAACGACGTCATCCAGGTGGGGCGTGGACGCCTCGAGAACGTCACACTCCGTAATCGCGACCATGCGGTGCACGGTTCCCGTGGAAACGTGAAAACTTTCACCGGCCCGCAAGTCGATGTCCTGGAGGTCGGTTTCAGAACTCCCTGCAGAAAACCTCATTTCGCCGGAGAGAAGGTGAATGGTCTCGTCCTTCCGCTCGTGATACTGCAGGGAGAGCGCCTCCCCTGCCTGAATATGCAGGAGCTTGCCCACGTATTGGTCCGTGTCCGCCCAGATGAGTTCGTAGCCCCACGGCTTTTCGACGCGTCGAGGAGTGTGCTTCAAGTTAGGCTTCCGGTTGGAGTGGCAGCGGGTCGGCCGACGGCCCCGTGGGGTCGACCGAACGGGAACGTCCGAAACGTTCCGAAAAAGGTGACGTTGACCACCGGTAAGAACAAGGTCAAGGGGTGTGCAACTGGCACGAAAGATGCACTACTTTTCAGCGGCAACGGGACACGTCTTTGACGCGCCTCCACGGGACCGGGTTTCCATGTTCGTGAGGATGGACCCTATAGGCGTCTGATCGGTACGTGGACCTGTCTATCCACAGCGTGGGGTTGCTGGGGTGCCTAGGCCAATTGAGAACCGAAGGCGGCCGTGACACAGGGCGTGCCCCACCGGCGTGACACAACGGGAGGATCGATGTCCGTGATGAAAATGTTGTGGGATCCCCGCGTACTGGGTCTTGCGATGTTGCTCTTCGTGGGTCTCGGCGTAGGCGCCGCCTGGGGGACTTGGCAAAACGTCTGCTCCGACTGTCCTTCGATCGCACAGATCCGGACCTTCGAGCCGCAACAAGCCAGCAGGCTCTACAGTCACGATGGGCGCCTCCTGTCCGAACTGGGGGTAGAAAGCCGTACCCCCGTGTCCATCGACGCACTCCCCGAATATGTGTCGCAGGCGTTCGTTGCGGTCGAGGACAAACGCTTCTACGGACACCGTGGCATCGACCCACGAGGGTTCGCCCGCGCGGTAGTCGGGGTCCTCACCGGCCAAAGCCGCAGCCAAGGCGGAGGAAGCACGATCACGCAGCAGCTCGCCCGTAACATGTTCGAGACATCGGTCGACGCTCGAATCCGGTCGGGGTTGGGAGGCATCGTCCGAAAGGTAAAAGAGTTGCAGGTGGCCTTCGCCCTCGAGGAAGCGTACACAAAAGATCAAATTCTCGAGGCCTACATCAACGAGATCAACTACGGACACGGCTGGTGGGGGATCCAAACGGCCGCGAGAAATTACTTCGGGAAAAACGCGACGGACCTCAACCCGGCCGAAGCTGCGCTTCTAGCAGCGATTCCCAACCGCCCGGGGGCGTACAGCCCCCTCAGGAACCCCGAGAACGCGGCTAATCGCAGGAGCCTGGTGCTCCGGCGCATGGTCGATCAGGGAGTCATCCCCGCGGAGGACTACGAGCGATACGCGAGCGCCCCCCTTCCGACCGAACGCGCGGTCGACGGCGGAACCATCGCACCGTACTTCGTGGAGTACGTCAGGCAGATTCTGCAGGAGCGCTACGGAAGCCAACTTTACACTGCAGGTCTGAACATATACACGACGCTGGACGTTTCCATGCAACGGGCGGCGGAGATCTCCATGGAAGAGGGGTGGGCGGGGATCGAGGCCCGGGCCGGCTTCGAGCACATCACATATCAGGCCTACCAGGATTCCCTGGAGGCAGGTGTAACATTGCCCGATTCGGCGATGTACGTGGAGGGCGCCTTCATCGCTCTCGATCCATGGACGGGATCTGTCCGGGCAATGATCGGTGGCCGGGACTTTGGCCTCTCGAAGTTCAATCGCGCGACCCAGGCGCTTCGGCAGGCTGGATCGGGCTTCAAGCCCTTCGTGTACACCTCCGCGATCGCCAGTCGGATCCCCCCGACCTACGTGGTTCTCGACGCCCCTTTCGTCACCGAGCAGCCTGACGGAACCCTTTGGAGGCCCAGCAATTATGACGGGCGGTTCGAAGGGCCCATGACGATTCGTACGGGACTGATGAGATCTCAGAACATGATCGCCATCAAGCTCGCACAGGAAATCGGAATGGAAAGTGTGGCCCAGACGGCACGTCGTATGGGAATCCGGAGCGAAATCGAACGTTACGCGTCCACCGCCATAGGAGCGGTGGAGGTGAAACCTCTTGAGATGGCTGAGGCGTATTCGACGTTCGCAAACCAGGGCACCAAGGTGAGGCCCTTTCCGATCCTGCGGGTGGAAGACGCCCAGGGCAGGATACTCTGGGACCCACAGCCGGAGCGCACGGAGGTCCTCGACCCTCTGGTGGCACGCGTGATGGTCTCAATGCTTCAGGGTGTGGTGGATCAACCTCGCGGAACGGGATACTCGGCGATTCGGGTCGTTGCCGGACTCCCAAGAGAAGTCGTCGCGGGCGGCAAGACCGGCACCACGAACGAGTATGCGGACATCTGGTTCAACGGCTTCACGCCAAATCTTCTCGCGACGGTGTGGTTCGGGATGGACCTTCCTCAAGAGATCTTCCCGCGGGCGACCGGGGCCGGTGCTCCGGCGCCGGTGTGGGGAAACTTCATGAGGCGCGTGTACTACGGAGATTCGCGTTCTCTCGACCCGGAATTACAGGAACCTATTATTCCGATCCCGGATCCCTGGGAGATCCCCGACGGCTTGGTGACTCGGCTCGTCGATGCTTCTAGCGGAAAACTCGCTTCGCAGTGGTGCCCTCAAGAGGAGCAAATCCTGGAGATGTTCCTCCCTGGTACAGAGCCAACCGAGTACTGTGACAGGGACGACTTCGACCTGTTCCGTGTCCCCACGAACTGAGGATCCATCAAGGCCTCACGAACTGAGGACGAAGTCCAAAGAGCGTAAAGGGGTCAGCGTTTCAGCAAGAAGCGATTGCGGGCTCCACGGACGGCATCGTCCACCTTGTCCTTGACGTCCGTGGCCAGATCCTCCCAGTGATCACCGGCCGATTCCTTCAACTCTCCAGCGACTTTGCGAATCCTCCTTCGCGTCCTGTTACCCGTCTCCGGAGCCGCCAGCAGGGCGATCCCCGCCACGAACCTCACTGAAGACGCTTCCTGATCGTAGTCCATTATCGGCTCCTCATCGCAGCTTCAACCGCATTCACACCTGTCTCTATGGCCGTGAAGAGAC
>JAPYQK010000040.1:4469-17735 GCA_029941275.1 Longimicrobiales bacterium
GGATATGCGCGTCCTGGGAATCGACCTCGGGGAACGACGGGTGGGCGTCGCGGTGAGCGATCCCACTGGTTCGATCGCCCAACCACTACCCACGCTCAGCCGACGTGCCGGCAAGCGTATGCCCTTGGCCAAACTTCGGGATCTCGCCGAACAATACGAAGTGCGAGGAATCGTAGTGGGACTTCCCTTGGCACCCTCCGGGGATGATACGGAGTGGACCAAGACCGTCCGCCAAGCAGCGAGTGATCTCGAGAAGCGTTCCGGCGTCCCGGTCCACCTCGTAGACGAACGCTTCACGTCCCAGGCTGCTGAGCGCGCCGTCCGCTCCCTCGGCCTTCCGAAGAACAAGAGAGAAGAAAAGGGACGGGTGGATGCGGCAGCCGCCGTTCTCATCCTGCAGAGTTGGCTCGATACCAGGGCGCGGTCATGAGTGCTCGGCGACCACGCCGCTCCGTGGTCCTCGCGACTCTGGGACTCCTGGCCTTGGGGAGCGTCGTCCTAGGCTTGTCTGCTCGCGGTTCGGGGGAGAACGGCCCGCCGGTCGAAGTGACCATCCCCCCGGGGGCCTCCTTCAACTCCGTTGTGGACACCCTGCTCAAGCGTGGCATTCTGTCCGGCGGGAGGAGTTTTCGCCTCGTCGCTCGCCTCACCGGAGCCGACCGACAGATCCGATGGGGACGTTACGAGCTCGTTCCCGGCTCGCCCCGCAGTGAAATTCTAGAGGCGCTGACATCGGGCCGGGTTATGGCGTTCGGAATGACCATCCCCGAGGGCTTCACGATTGCCGACATGGTATCCCGGGTGGCCGAAACCGTGGATCTTCCCACCGAAACGGTCCGAGCCCGACTCGCCGATCCGGCTGCCCACGAAGGCTGGGCAGTGCCCGGACCCGGACTCGAAGGATACCTTTTCCCGGACACGTATTTGTTCGCTCGGGGCGTCTCGCTGGACGTCGTGATCGACGCGATGGTGAAGCGGTATCGGTCCGTTTGGACCGACCCGCGGAACACCCGGCTCGAAGAGTTGGGCATGTCCGAAAACGAACTGATGACGCTCGCCTCGATCATCCAAGCCGAAGCCGCACAGGTCGCAGAAATGCCCACGATTTCCGCCGTCTACCACAACCGTCTTCGATTGGGCTATCGGCTCGAGGCCGATCCGACAGTCCTATACGCACTCGGAGGACATCGAGAGCGTCTCCTCTACGCGGCCATGGACTCGGTGGCCGACCATCCGTACAACACGTACACGCAGCGGGGCCTCCCACCGGGGCCCATTGCTGCACCGGGCGAAGCAGCGATCCAAGCTGCCCTCTATCCGGCGGATGTGAGCTTTCTCTATTTCGTGGCGCGACCGGGGGGTAGCCACATCTTTACCAACTCCCTGGCGGAGCACAATCAGGCGCGTGAGGTTGCCCGCCGGGAGCGGGATGCCGCCGCCAACCCCTGACGGCAATTGAAGAAATCCAGCGCACGATGACCGACCTTCCAGATCGGCTACGGTTGACGGTCATCACGGACCAAGCGCTGGCGAGGCCGCGTCAAGTCGTCGAAGTGGTCCGGGAGGCGCTCGCGGCCGGTGCGCCCGCCATCCAACTTCGCCTCAAGGACGCCACCTCCCGTGAGTTGCTGGAGGCGGCCCAAGAACTCCTGCCGATCGTGAGGACGGCGGGGGGCCTCTTTATCGTGAACGACCGAGTGGACGTGGCCCTGGCCGCCGGCGCGGATGGCGCACACCTGGGCCCGGACGACCCTCCGATCAAAGACGCCCGCACTGCGGTACGCGAGGTGCTCGGTGCCGAAGGAACCGCCTTCGTCCTCGGATTTTCGGTAGACACCCCGGACGGAGCCGCTCGGGCCGAGGCCGAGGGAGCGGACTATCTGGGAGTCGGCGCCGTATACGCCACTGCCAACAAGGAAGATGCGGGAGAAGTCATCGGCCTTGAAGGCCTTCGGCTCGTGGTCGAAGCCGTCTCGATCCCAATCATCGCGATCGGCGGAATCACCCCGGAGCGGGCAATTGCGGTCGCCCAAACGGGGGCGTGCGGTATCGCGACAATCGGGGCCGTCATGGCTTCCCCGGACCCAGCAACCGCGGTGCGCTCCCTACTTCTCCCCTTCGGGGTTAACCGTTGACATCCCCCCCGCCTCGAGCAGCCCTCCGACGTCCTCTTCGGTGACGTAAAACGACCCAAGCTCCAGGCCTCGGTCGGGATCGTGCCAATCGGAGCCTCCCGTCATGAGGAGTCCGGCTGTTCTGGCTGCTCGCTCGAGCTTCCTCGTGTGACTCGGAGTCCCCCGGGGGCGATAGACCTCCAACCCCTTGAGCCCGGCCCCGACGAAGGCCTGCAAGCGCCGGTGCACCGCATCGAGTCGAGGGTGCGCCCACACCGGAACCCCCCCCGCGTTCAGGATCAACTGGATGGCTTCCTCGGGTGTTGCCAGTGACGTCGGAACGTACGCGGGATGGTCGTCTCCAATCAGGCGATCAAAGGCGTCCGGCACGGACTTGGCGTACCCCTTGGACACGAGGGCGCGCGCTAGATGGGGCCGCACGATGGCTGAGCGATCCGGGCCTGCTGCCTCAAGGACGTCTACCATCTCGACGAGGAGGCCCTGTCTACGGAGGCGCGCCACCATCTCGTCCATCCGCTGCTCGCGCCCGCCGAGGGCCCTACGCTCGTGCGCAAGGATCGAGTCGGCGCGAGGGTCAACGAAGTATCCCAGGATGTGGTACTCCGAACCGTCATCGTTGCTGCTCACCTCGATGCCGGGGATGATCCTGAGGGAAGTCCTGTTGGCGGCGTCGATCGCAAGAGGTATTCCGGCCACGGTGTCGTGGTCGGTGATCGCCACCGCATCGAGACGGCCGTCGATCGCGAGGTCTACAACCTCCCGCGGGCTCAGGGAACCGTCCGAAGCCGTGGTGTGAACGTGGAGGTCAAGCCTCATGCGGCCAATCCGTTGTTAGGTCGCGTTTCTCGCCAACGGCCAGAACACGACCAACGAACTTTCGCGGAACAAGTACCTCAGTCGGCGCTCTCCACGGCGTCCATGATCGAGGCCATGTCGATATCGGCACTCGCCGGAAGCTCTTCCGGAACTTCAGCACCCCCATATTCGACGAGGATCATCAGATCAGGGCCCTCGACTTTGAGCACGCCGCCCGCCACGAAGAATTTCTCACTGCCGCCCCCTGGCAGATCGATCGTCAGCTCGCCGGATCCAAGAAGGGCAATCATTGGAGCGTGACCCGGCAAGATTCCGACTCTCCCGTCCCATGCTGGCGCGACAACCGAAGCCACCGGCCCCTCGTAGAGCACCGAATCGGGCGAGACGACGCGAACTTGCAGTTCCGACATCAGCCCGACAGTCCTTCAGCAGCCGCGACGACCTCCTCGATCCCGCCCTTCATGTAAAACGCCTGCTCCGGCAGGTGGTCGAACTCACCGGCTGCCACACGCTCGAAGGATTCCACGGTATCGTCCAGTTTCACGTACTGTCCGGGGATATTGGTGAACGTTTCCGCAACATGGAATGGCTGCGAAAGGAAGCGTTCTATCCTGCGCGCGCGGTTCACCAACACCTTGTCTTCCTCGGTGAGCTCATCCATTCCGAGGATCGCGATGATGTCCTGCAAGTCTTTGTACCGCTGTAGGATACGCTGCACCTCGGCCGCCACGTCGTAGTGGCGTTGTCCGAGGAACTGAGCGTCGAGGATCCGGGAACTCGAGTCCAAGGGATCCACCGCGGGGTAAATCCCCTTCTCGGAAATCGCCCTCGAGAGCACCGTCTGAGCGTCCAAGTGTGTGAACGCCGCCGCCGGAGCCGGGTCGGTCAGGTCGTCGGCAGGAACGTAGATCGCCTGCACCGACGTGATCGATCCTTCACGCGTCGAGGTGATGCGCTCCTGAAGTTCACCCATCTCGGTACCCAGCGTGGGCTGGTACCCCACAGCGGAGGGCATCCGGCCCAGGAGGGCCGAGACCTCGGAGCCCGCCTGTGTAAACCGGAAGATGTTGTCGATGAACAGCAGCACGTCCTGCTTCTCGATATCACGGAAATACTCGGCAATGGTCAGGCCGGTCAGGCCCACCCGGAGGCGGGCGCCCGGAGGCTCATTCATCTGACCGTAACAGAGGGCCGTGGACTTGAGCACCCCCGACTCTTTCATCTCGAGCCAGAGGTCGTTCCCCTCACGGGTCCGCTCACCCACGCCGCAAAAAACGGAACGGCCGCCATGCTCCATCGCGATATTGTTGATGAGCTCCATGATGATGACGGTCTTGCCGACTCCAGCTCCGCCAAACAAGCCGGTCTTGCCACCCTTTACGTACGGAGCCAACAGATCGATGACCTTGATGCCCGTCTCGAAGACCTCAGTCTTCGGCTCGAGTTGGTGGAATGCGGGAGGCGCCCGGTGGATGGGCCAGCGCTCGACCTCGCCGTCCTCGGCCACGACCGGGCCCCGCTCGTCGACCGGCTCACCGAGCACGTTCAGAATCCGCCCAAGTGCCGGGGGGCCGACCGGAACTGTGATCGAACTTCCCGTGTCCACCACGTCCATTCCGCGGGTCACGCCATCGGTCGACGTCATTGCCACCGCTCTCACTATGCCCCGGCCGATGTGCTGCTGCACCTCGACGACGAGCCGTACGTCGCTCCCGTTGCCGCCGGAAGACTCCACGGACAGCGCGTTGTAGATGTCAGGCAAGTTCTCCGGATCGAACGCTACGTCCAACACCGGCCCGATGACCTGTACGACCTTACCAATATTGTTTTCTGCCATGGATTCCTATCTCCCGTCGGTGTTCAGCTCGCGCCCCTATTCGAGGGCGGCCGCTCCACCGACGATCTCGGCGATCTCCTGGGTTATTTTACCCTGACGCGCTCGGTTATAAGTGCGGGTGAGGTATTCTAGAACGTCGCCCGCGTTGTCGGTGGCGCTCTTCATGGCACTGCGTCTAGCCCCCTGCTCGGCGGCCACATTTTCGACCAGCGCCCGGTACGTCGAATTTCTGAGGTAAGCCGGAAGAAGCTTCCTCAGTATGATCTCGGCTCTCGGCGAAAGGATGAAATTGTCCAATCCACCGGATCCGCCTCCCTGAATGGGCAACAATTCCATGGACCTCGGCGGCGTAGACATCGCCGACTTGAACTCCGAACTCACGATGTACACCGCGTCGATCTGGCCGGCGGAAAACTCGCCCCGTAAGCCAGCGATCACCGACTCAGCCTCCTCCATCGAGGGTTTGTCCCCAATGTCGATCCGGGTCGAGGCGATGGCATGCCCGCGAAATCGGAAATACGCGATGCCCTTCTTGCCCACGATATGGAGGTCGGTCTCGATACCCTCTCCGGCCAGCCGCTCCAAGAGGTTACGGGCCTCCTTGATGAGATTACTGTTGAAGCCACCCGCCAACCCGCGATTCGCCGTGAGAAGCAACACACCCGCCCGTTCTACTTTCTCGGGCCGCCGAAGCAACGGAAATTTTTCTGAGAGTTCAGGCGCATACAAGCTCCCTACGATCGACGCCAAGGCTGAACTGTACGGCGCGACCGCGCGAACCCGATCCGTGGCCCTCTTCAACTTCGAAGTAGCCACCAACTCCATGGTCCGCGTGATCTGCCGGGTGTTCTCAACCGACTTGATCCGCCGTTTGACGTCGCTCGAGCCCGCCATGGTCTAGTCTCTCTCTCTCTCAGTTTTCATTAGAAGTCGTCCCATCATCCGCGACTTTCCTTAAAGCTTTCTAGACAGCTCATTCCGCTTGTCAGGAGCTCGCCCCGACCGTGGCCCCCTCGGCCGGAGACTCGGCTTCCACCTCGGCCGCGAAGATCTTGTTGTATTCCGCGATCGCAGCCACCAGGTCGGCCGTGAGTTCGTCTGTGAGCACTCCCCCATCCCGGATGCCCGCCAATACGGCCTCCTGCTGGGTTCCGAGGAAGTCGTGGAACCCACGTTCCCACCGCCGTAGATACCCAACCTCGACTCCGTCTAGATGGCCCTCAGTGGCCGCGAAAATGACGCAGACCTGATTTTCCACAGGCATGGGCTGGTACTGGCCCTGCTTGAGCACCTCCACGGTGCGTTCGCCTCGAGCCAACTGGGCCTGTGTGGCGGCGTCGAGGTCGGATCCGAATTGGGCGAAGGCCTCGAGCTCGCGGTACTGAGCCAAATCGAGCCGGAGGCGGCCGGCCACCTTTTTCATGGCCTTGATCTGCGCGTCCCCACCGACGCGAGACACGGAGATTCCGACGTTGACCGCCGGGCGGACACCGGAGTTGAACAAGTCCGGCTCCAAATAGATCTGGCCGTCCGTGATGGAAATCACGTTGGTCGGGATGTAGGCCGACACGTCGCCGTCCTGCGTCTCGATGATCGGAAGGGCGGTCATCGATCCCCCGCCCTGGTCGGCGGACAGCTTGGCCGCCCGCTCGAGCAGCCTCGAGTGTAGATAGAAGACGTCTCCCGGGAAGGCCTCGCGTCCCGGCGGCCGACGAAGAATCAGCGACAGTTGCCGGTACGCCGTGGCCTGTTTTGACAGGTCGTCGAAAACCACCAACGTATGTTGGCCTTTCCACATGAAGTGCTCGGCGATAGCCGAGGCCGAATAGGGCGCGATATACTGCATCGGCGCCGGGTCGGACGCGCCCGCGACCACGACCACCGTGTAGTCCATGGCGCCGTGTTCTGTGAGCGTCTGGACCACACTTGCGACTTTCCCGGCCCGCTGCCCGATGGCGCAATACACACAGATGACGCCGGTACCCTTTTGGTTGATGATCGTGTCGAGCGCGATCGCCGTCTTTCCTGAACCCCTATCTCCAATGATGAGCTCACGCTGGCCGCGACCGATCGGGATCATCGAATCGACCGCTTTGAGGCCCGTTTGAAGGGGCTCATGGACGGGCTGGCGCTTCACGATACCTGGAGCGACCACATCGATCTGTCGGTTTTCCTCAATCGGCTCGATCGGGCCCTTGCCGTCGATTGCGGCGCCCAACGCGTCGACCACCCTGCCGACGTACCCCGGTCCGGCTGGAATATCGAGTACCCGACCGGTTCGCCGGACCTGATCACCCTCGTGGAGCGAAGTCCAATCGCCCAGGATGACCGCGCCGATGTTGTCCTCTTCGAGGTTGAGCGCCAGAGCCGTCACGGGCTCGTCGGAATCGACCGGCATGATCTCCAGCATTTCGCTGGCCATCGCCTTGGTCAGACCGTATATGCGAGCGATTCCGTCCTTTACCTCGAGGACTTCACCAACCTCTTCGGCCTGGAGCGCTTCCCCATAGTTCTCGATCTCCGAAAGGAGGACGCCCTTGATCTCGCTCGCCCGGAGTCCTGAATCGTTAGCCATTGCCTAGTCCTATCCGTCCATCAGGAAGGCCAGCGTAGAGCCGGCCAGGTCTGTATGTCAGACTTCACCCATCGTGGGGATGTCCGCTTTCAACAACTTTCGGCGCATGCCGTCGAGTCTGCGCCTCAGGGATCCATCGTAAATCGTATCACCCGTCCGGAAGATTGCCCCACCCAGAATGCTCCACTTAACCCGAATGTGTGGGATGGCGGTCTTCCCCAACGCGGCAGTCAGCCGCTTCTCCATCTCCTCGACCGACTGCTCGTCCAACTCGCGGGCCAGCGTCACTTCCACATGCACTCGATTGAAGTGCACATCCAAGAGGGCCTGGTACTCTCGCGCGATCTCCCGCAGGAGGCGTTGCCGCCTCTTGTCCAACGTGATCAACACGAAGTTCACCAGCCGCGCGGGCAAAGTCTCACCGAAAACGCTTCGGACCACCTCTTTCTTTTTCGCCAAAGCGATCCTGGGCGTATCCAGAAATTGGCGGAACTCATCATTCTCGTCGATGAGGAGGGCGACGGTTTCGACACCCGTGCCGTAGGCCTCGACCCCCTCGTGACGCTCAGCCAACTCGAAGAGCGCCTCGGCGTAGTTACGAGCGACCGTTTCGTCTCTCACGCCTGGACCTCGCCTCCACTGCTCAGTTCATCGATGAACCCCATGACCAACTCTCGGTCCTTCTGCTCGTCGAGGCTTTCCTGAAGCAACTTGGCGGCCGCAGCGAGTGCCAGATCCACGGACTCCTTCCGAAGTTCGTCGAGCGCAGCTTCTTTTTCGCGCTCAATCGATTCTCGGGCCCGCTCGACCATCGCGTCACCCTCGGCTCGCGCCTTCTCTTCGATGTCCTTCCGGACCCTTTCGCCCGCTTCCTTACCCTCGGCGATCATCTGTTGAGCCTGACGTCGAGCGTCGGCCATCTGCTGACGGTGTTCCTCCAACAGCTTGGCGGCTTCTTCCCGCTCATTCGCGGCCTGGTCGAGCGTGCCCTGAATGCCGTGCTCTCGTTCTTGCACCATCGAAAGGATCGGCCCCCACGCAAATTTCCAAAGAATCGCGAGCAGCGTGAGAAAAACCAACGTCGTCCAGACGGAGAGCCCCAGGTTCAGATCGAACATGTTCGAACCTCCTGTGCGGGCATCGGCAAGTCCGGAGTGTACCCCACCCGGACGACCTGCATTCCTCTATACCTCATCGACTTCTCCCATCGTTCTTGCGTACCGTTGGCACAACACCACTGTGCTCTCCCGACTCGCACGTAGCCGTCCGGTCCACGCGCGCCGGGACTAGCCGGCGCCGCGCAGTACCGACGAATTAGAACAGAATAAACGCGAGACCGAGCCCAAAGAGCGCCACACCCTCGATCAGCGCCGCGAAGATGATCGCCGCAGTCTGAATCTGGGCGGTGGCTTCGGGCTGCCTTGCGATCCCCTGGGCTGCGGCCGCTCCGATGGGGCCGATTCCCAAGCCCGCACCGAGCACGGCACCGCCGACGGCGAGACCCGCTCCAATTAGACCAATACTCCCAGCTGCTTCGTTCGCGGCAGCTTCCTGAACGACGGTTACGAGTGCGTGCAGCATCGTGTGTCCTTTGTTATGTGACAGGTGTTATCTGACAGTGATTAATGAGCGTGACGTATCAATCCGATGAAAACGGACGTCAGCATTGCAAAGATGTAGGCCTGCAAAAACGCGATGAACAACTCCAGAATCATGAGCACGCTGGCCATCCCCACAGATGCAACGCCCATGAGATAACTCTGGAGCACGAAGATCATTCCCATGATGGCCAGAATCAAAGTGTGACCGGCCGTCATGTTCGCGAGAAGACGTACGGACAGCGCGATCGGCTTTGTCAGTTTACCGAGGAACTCGACGACAGACAGGATGGCGAGCATCGGGGGCTTCATGAAGACCGGAACCCCGGGCGGCAGGAAAAAAATCGTACGAGCGTACCCGGCCGGGCCCAACGCTGCAAAACCTGAGACCTCAATCACGATGAACGCTACAAGAGCAAGCGCGCCCGTGACCGACCAGTTGGCCGTCGGCGTGATCCCCAGCGGAGTCAGGCCGATCAGGTTCATGCCGAGGATGAAGAAAAAGAGGGTGAGAATGAACGGCGTGAAGGCATCCGCCCCATGGCCGATGTTCGTGCGCACCACTTCATCACGGAAATAGAGGATCATCGCTTCCATAGCGTTGCCGAAACCGCGTGGAGCTTTCTCCTTACCCCGCTTCCGGAAAGCTGTGGCCAACGGAATGAAGATCGCCAACATGAGCAGGGCGACCACCAGCATGACCACGAGCTGACGGGTCGGAGACAGATCGATGGTAAGGGGCCCGAGGTGAATCGGATCGATGGCCAAGGCCTCCAGGCTCCAATGACCGCCCGCGAACTCGATCTCCGTCGCGTCACCAATATGATGCTGGATGAAGTCGGGAATCTCTTCCATGGGCATGGCGCCCGACGTCTCAGCTCCGTGGTCAGCGGCGTCCTGCGCCGCCTCCTGCATGTACCCCGGAAGCACTTTCAGTAGACTCATTGTCTTTTCTATCAATCGATGGCGTCCTTATCTGCCGCCTTGAGAAACACTGGTTCGATCAACAAGAGACCGAAAAAAAATCCAGCCAAGGACAACAGTAAGGCTTCAGCTGCAAGGGACTCGATGCGCAGCGCAACGATCCCGACGATGATGACCACACCAATTCTTACCAGCACCCCCACGCCCCACCAAACAAAGAAACGCGAAGGCTCTCCCCGAGCCCGCAGGAGCAGCCCGAAAGCCACGACCTGCACCGGAAACGCTATCCCGGCGGCGATCAGGACCCCCATTCTCCCGTCGTCCTCGAGAAACGGAAAGAGTGCCGCGATCGCCGCAGCGATCATCAAGAGTCCGGTCAACGCGTAGCGCCCCAGGGCTCTCAATCCTCGTCACTCTCCTCGCGGCCTTGCTCTTCGCGCGGCCGTATCACGAGTTGGACGTAGAGGTTGTAGAAACCGGCCGCGCCCCCCAACAACATCCCGAGGATCATCAGTAGCGACTCGGCCCTTATTTGCTCGCCGACCTTGAATCCGACCCACCCGAAGAGCGCCACCGAACCGGCCAACGTCATCCCGTGACCCATGAACTGGGAGGACGCGCGGACGACTTCGTTGCCACGCTCCTCGGCCGGTTTTCCTTCCTCTGACATCGGTTGGAACTCCGGTGGGAAACCCGAGGTCTACGAAAAATTTAGACGCTTGTGAAAAAAAGCGCAAGCGCCAATCTACGGGTCAATAGAGGGCATTTCACCGCCAGACCACGCTTGACGAAGGGTCGTCCCTGAGTCAACTTCGCCGCGTACGTTACGCCCCCCAAGGGGGACCCGTACAATCGACAGAATTACACGCACGGAAACGCCCAGGGGCACATCACGCACGGGGACCCCGGGGCCTTGATAGCGGGTAGGCTACATGCTCAGCGGCGGTGCCGGATCGGACGTCCAGCGCCACCGGGGCATTCCTCTTAGAGACGCCGGAACAATTGATGACGTCAACGACAGAAGCGGTTGTGCAGGATCGTGACCTCGAATTACTCCAGCGCGTCACCGAGGTGGCCTCGGAGCTTCGAAGCGAGATCGCGAAGCGGATCGTAGGCCAACACGACGTCGTCGAAGGACTCTTGACGTCACTCCTAGCCAACGGACACACGCTGCTGGTCGGTGTCCCTGGCCTCGCGAAGACACTGTTGATCAGTACGTTGGCCGAAGCACTCGACCTCGAATTCAGCCGCATCCAGTTCACACCCGACCTCATGCCCACGGACATCACGGGCACAGAGGTGATTGAAGAAGACCGGTCGACGGGCAGGCGTGTGTTCCGCTTCGTACGCGGGCCCATCTTCGCGAACGTCGTCCTCGCCGACGAGATCAATCGGACGCCTCCGAAGACACAGGCTGCCCTTCTGCAGGCCATGCAAGAACGCGAAGTGACGGCTTCGGGAGATACCTTCAAGCTCGATCCTCCGTTCTTCGTGCTCGCTACGCAAAACCCGATCGAGCAGGAAGGCACGTATCCGCTTCCGGAAGCACAACTTGATCGATTCATGCTGGAGCTGCCGATTGGATATCCCTCCAGAGCGGAGGAGGAAGAGGTGGCCATGCGAACGACCGGAGAGGAAGACCCGCACGTGAATCCCGTGGTTTCCTCAGAGGAGTTGATCGAGCTCCAACACCTTGTGCGGCGGGTTCCCGCGTCACCGTCCCTGGTTTCCTTCGCCGTACGCCTGGCCAGAGCTACCCGACCGGATCTCGACGAGACCGCTGATGTGTCGCAAAAATATGTCAGTTGGGGCGCCGGCCCGCGCGCCTCGCAGTATCTGGTGCTCGGCGCCAAAGCACGAGCGGCCGTCCGCGGTGACCCAATCCCCTCGTACGATGACGTGAGGGCGGTTGCACCTGCGGTGCTGGCACATAGAATCGTACTCAACTTCGAAGCGGAAGCGGACGGCAGGGTCACGAGGGACGTGATCGCCGAGCTCCTTCAGGAATCGGCAGGATGGACGTAGGACCCAGTATCGAGGCGGGCGAACGCCCGCCGATTTTGAGGCCCTCATGATCTGGCTGTTATGGGGCTCCATCGTGGGGTCCATGATCGTCTCCGCCCTGTGTGCTGCCGCCGAGACCGCCACGTTCGCCATCGGCACATCACGACTTCGGACCATGCAGGACGAGGGTTTCCGAGGGGCCGATGCGTTGGCCAAGGTCAGAGCCAGAGCCAGCCGAACCCGGGCGACGCTCCTTTTCTTGAACACGCTTTTCAACGCGGTGACGGTGGGCGCAGCGGTTCTCCTGGGACACGCCTTCAGGGGCACGCCGGGTGGATGGGTGGGACTCATCTCCGGTTCACTTGCGGTACTGGTCCTCTCTCAGGGGATTCCACGGCTCCTGGTGTCACGTCGTCCGATTCGTTTTGCTCTTGTCGCGGCCCCGGCCGTTCTCACGGTGGAGGGCGGACTCACGGCCATTACTAAGCCCGTTCGCAGATTGGCCGGGGTGATTCAGACCGAAGGGGCGGACGCAGCAAGCCAGGACGAGCGCGACGTCCGAGAGCTCACACAGCTAGGGCAAGAGGAAGGCCTTGTCGGGGAAGACGAACACCTCCTAGTCGAGCGTGCTTTTCGTCTGGATGAACTGACGGCCTGGGACGTGATGACTCCGCGCGTGGACATTTTCGCGTGGAACGACTCGCTCACGCTCGAAGAGATCATCGGGGACCTCAAGTCGGTGCCTTACTCCCGTGTTCCCGTCTACAAGAAGTCGACCGACGACATCTCCGGCATCCTGTATGTGCGTGAAGCGTACGAACACTACGTCGCCGGAAGGACCACGATGACGCTGGCTCAGTTGGCCCGCGATCCGCTTTTCGTCCCGGGATCGCTCCCGCTCACGCGCCTTCTCCATCAGTTCCAAGCACGGCGGATGCATATGGGCATCATCGCCGACGAATTCGGTGGGACCGACGGCCTTGCCACGCTCGAAGACATCCTCGAAGAGCTGGTCGGGGAGATCGTCGACGAGACCGATATCGACGAGGAGGCACTGATCCGGATCTCCAAGACGCAGGTCATCGCTCCCGGAGGTCTCGATGTCCGTGAACTCAACTATGCGTTCAACGTCGCACTCCCCCAGCTCGAGCACCGTTCGCTCAACGGATTCATCCTCGAGGAGTGGGGTCACGTGCCGGAGCCCGGTGAGATGGTGGAGCGGGCCGGCGTGAGGATCGAGATCATGACGGCGTCGGACACTCAGGTCCTGACGGCCCGGCTCACCAAGCTCGCCTTGGCCGAGCGGGAAGAAGCGGACTAGAAGGCTGTTGAAGAAGTACAGTGGGTCGCGCTTGAAACGCTGGCACATGGCGCTTG
>JAPYQK010000041.1:0-15288 GCA_029941275.1 Longimicrobiales bacterium
GGCAGTGCTCGGCGGTCCGCGACGCCGGAGGGTGGTGGAAGAGACGCCGGAACCGGCGGTTGGCGATAGGCCGGTCGAGAAAATGCCCGAGAACGTCAGACGTCTTCGATGGTGACCGGCACCGGGCTCTTCCCGTCAATATCCTTGAACCCGTAGTCCCTTCCCAACTGCGCCGCCACCCGTCTTGCCTCCCCGCCCGCCTAAGCTCAATGTGAGGGACCCGATTGTGCGTCTCCCGCCCCAGAAGGCTCCTGTATAGGCGGCCTTCTCGACCAACCAGAGCCCCAAGAAAAGACGATGTCATCTGCTCGACGGCGGCGTCCCCAGAAAGGGAACCGACACAAGAAGAAACGACAGGGGGGAGCGGACGGGAGCGGCCCTAGCCCGACCAGCAACTCGACTTCTCGCTCCGGCACCGTCCGCTCCGAGGCTTCACGCTCCGACACTTCCTCGCCGCGCGGCGTGTTCCTGGTGCCCCTGGCCCTGACGGTGGCGCTGGGCCTGATGTCGTTCCTGCCCCGCGTGTCCGGCAACCCGATTCTGGTTCGCTCGTTCTGGGGTGCGTCAGCGGTGTTGCTCGTTTGGCAGGTGGCGCTTTTCCTGCGCCTGCGGAGTGCATCTGAGAGCCGGTCGTTCTTCATAGTGCTGCGCCCGCAGCACTACCTGCAGGCCATGCTTCACGTCTCCGTATATACGTATTGGGGGTTCTACTGGCGGCCTGTCTACGAGTTCGCCTGGCTGCTCGTTGCGCAGCTGGTGTTCGCTTACGCGTTCGACATGTTGCTGTCGTGGACGAGGCGCGAGAAATATGCACTCGGCTTCGGGCCTTTTCCCATCATCTTCAGTACCAACCTGTTTCTTTGGTTCAGGGACGACTGGTTTTACCTACAGTTCTTGATGCTTGCGGTCGGATTCATGGGCAAGGAATTCGTGCGTTGGCACCGGGAAGGCAGACGGGTGCACATCTTCAACCCGTCGGCTTTCTCACTCGGGCTGTTCTCTCTCGTTCTGATTGCCACGAACACCACCGAGTTGACGTGGGGCCAGGAGATCGCTTCGACGCTCACCCTCGCTCCCTACATCTACTCGTTTCTGTTCGTGATCGGCCTGGCCGCCATGTACTTCTTCTCGATCACGCTGGTCGCCGGGTCCGCAGCCATCATGTTGTTCAGTTTGAGCGCTCTGTACAGCGCCGTCACTGGTGTTCCTTACTTCATCGACTCCGAGATTCCGTCAGCCGTGTTTCTCGGACTTCATCTGCTGGTGACCGATCCCTCCACGTCACCGAGGACGCCGCTCGGCAAGAGTATCTTCGGTGGCCTGTACGGCTTGGGGGTCTTCGGTCTGTACGCCGTACTCGGGGCTTTCGGCGCGCCGACCTTCTATGACAAGCTCTTGTGTGTCCCCCTTCTGAATCTGAGCGTGCAAGTGATCGACCGACTGGTCCGGTCGATCAAGGCGAGTCCCGGCTGGAGTCGTTTGCGACTCGATTGGGCCGCCTCGCAGGCAAACTGGGCGCACATCGCGGTTTGGGCCGTCTTCTTCGGGGCAATGACGGCGTTGGGTCGGACAGACGGACGGCATACGGGCGACAGCTTGCCCTTCTGGCAGCAGGCTTGTGACGAGGGGAGGCGGAACGCTTGCGACCGACTGCTGCAACTGGAGCTGACGTACTGCGGGGATAACGCAGGATGGGCGTGTAACGAGTTGGGTGGGCACTACTTAGAGGGCCGTATCACGACGATCGATTCCGAGTTGGCCGCTGCCTACTTCTCTAGGGCGTGTGAGGTTCGATTCCAGGCCGGATGTGTCAACTTGTTGGACCCGGGGAGCTTCAGCCGGGCGGATCCACGTATTATCGATCTCCAGCTGCTCCTGCGCGAAGGGGGGCTGAACCTGATGCAGATGCCGGAACCCGAATTGTACGCGCGGGCATGCGATCACGGCTGGACGTTCGCCTGCGATGGAGGGGTGCGGTCGCTTTGAGTGAAAAGGAAGAAGCGAAGAGGGTCGCGGGGGAACCACAGTCGTCCATTGGGGGCATCGTGTTCGTGGCTGTCATCGTCTCGGTCGTCGCCGTTTGGATGTTGATGCAACGGTCGTCATCCGAGTCGGCACTAGAGACGGGGCCTGCCTCCAGGCTGACGTCCATCCTTGGGGATTTGCCGGGCTTTCGATCGGACGCTTGGTACCTTCCGGATGAAGAATTCCTCGGTTTTGTGGAGGTTCCGGCGGGTCCCTTCCTCATGGGGAGCGACCCAGCGATCGACGCTCTGGCGTTCGACAACGAGTGGTGGCCGGGTGCGCGCCCGCAGGCAACGCTGGACCTTCCGACCTTCTACGTGAGCCGGTACGAAGTCACTGTGGCTCAGTTTGCGGCCTTCGTCGAACAGACCGGATACCGGACCGATGACCAAGCGCTTGCAGGGTCCCCCGACCATCCCGTGGGCTCCGTGTCGTGGACCGACGCGCTCGCGTATGCCCGTTGGCTCGAGATGGCACTCAGGGAGTGGCCGGACACGCCCCCGGCTCTCGGCCGTGCGTTTGCGGAAGGATGGCGGATCAGCTTGCCGACCGAAGCTCAGTGGGAGAAGGCTGCGCGCGGGACCGACGGGAGGGTCTATCCGTGGGGGAATGCACCGCGGCAGGATCGGGCCAACTACGGGGGCCGGGGTACGATGCCGGTCGGAAGCTTCGAGTGCCCGGAGTGCCCTTTTGGCCTTCGCGATATGAGTGGAAACGTGTGGGAACTGACGCGGAGCCCGTACCAGGCCTACCCCTATGACGAGTCGGACGACCGTGAAGGCCTCGACGCGGACGCTCTCTGGGTGATGCGCGGCGGTGCGTTCAACGATGTGGAGAGGAACGTCAGGGCCGCCATTCGAGGAGGTGCGGATCCCGGTGTGCGCCGTCCCTTCATCGGGTTTCGTTTGGTGATCTCCGCCTCCTGACGAGGAGCCGGACTATCCGGTGGGCTCGAGCGCCACTCCCCGAATCTCCAGGACACGCAAGAGCGTTTCTCCGATCTTGTTGTTTGGCGTCGAAGCTCCCGCCGTCATCCCGAGGTCGAATGGGCCCCTGGGCAACCAGTCGGTGGCCACCTCTTCAGGGGTGTCGCCTCCCACGTCGGGCTTGTGACGAATCGTCCCGTCCTCCAAGTCGATGCACGCCGCATCCTCGATGTGATAGGTCGTCGTGAACCGTCGGCAGAGGTGGGCCAGGTGGTCGGTATTCGATGAGTTGTAGCCGCCGATGACGATCATGGCGGCTGGGGGCCCCTCGTCCATCATCTCGGTGATGGCGTCCTGTCGCTCCTGGGTTGCGGAGCAAATCGTGCCGAAGGACCGAAAGTTGCCCTCCGCGTACTCTTCGCCCGAGCCTTCTGCCATGGCGTCGCGGATCTTCGCACCGATGGCGAGTGACTCGGTGGCGAGCATCGTGGTCTGATTGGCGACCCCGATCATCCTGAGGTCCAAGTCGGGGTCGAAGCCTGAGGTCGCTTTGGCGGCGAAGTGCTTCATGAAAGCATCCCGGGAAAGTCGATTCTTACGACCGGCGATGTAGTCACAGATGAGCTCCGCCTCCTCCATGTTCCTCACGATGAGGTATCGCCCCCTTTCGTATCGACTGACCTGGGACGCGGTTGCCCTCGATTCTTCGTGATAGTGTTTTCCATGAATTACCGCGGTGAATCCGTCCTGGGCGTAGCTCGCCACCCGCTTCCAGACCAACAGAACCGACCCGCAGGTCGTGTCCACCAGAACGCATCCAACTTTTCTCAGCTCCGTCAGATCCTGGACCGTGACACCAAAAGCGGGCAGAATGACAACATCCGTCTCAGCCAGCTCCGAGAAGTCGAACCCGCCGCCGTCTCCGGGCCGGATGAAGTCCATTCCCATGTCTCGGATGCGCTGATTGACGTGCGGGTTGTGGATGATTTCTCCGACCAGACGAATGCGCCTCTCCGGAAACTTGTGGCGCGTTTCGTAGGCGTAGTCGATCGCCCGGTCCACGCCGTAACAAAAGCCGAACTCCTTGGCCAGGCGAACCGTGACGTCACCAAAAACCGCCTTATGGTCTTGCGAGCGAATGTCCTGGACCAGGGCGGAGTGGTATTCGAGATCGATCAGGGGTTGAACCTGAGATTTCAGGCCGAACCCTTTTCGGAAATAGGTCTCTTCCATAAGTCAAAACTAACGACGGGCAACGAGCGGGCGAAGAAGGAGGAGGCGGCACCGGGAAACGATCCCTGTCCAGCGGGGGTACCATCACGTCATGAGTATTCTCGGGCGGCTCGCCCTCCTCTTCGTCATCGTTCCCCTCCTGGAACTGGCCCTTCTGATTCAGATGGGTCAGCTGGTCGGATTTTGGCCCACTATTGCGTTGGTCGTTTTCACGGGCCTTACAGGGGCCTGGCTTACGCGTATGGAGGGTCTTCGGACCATCTGGAGGCTACGCGACGATCTCGAAAATGGGCGGGTTCCGGGACAGGCCCTCATGGACGGCGTGGCCGTCTTGGCGGGAGGTGCGCTTCTCCTTACGCCCGGGATCCTCACCGACTTCGTCGGGTTCGGATTGTTGTTCCCCGGCTCCCGGAGAATCATTCAAAAACGAATTATGGCTCGACTCGAAGACCGTATCCGAGAAGGTGTTCTCCAGGTGAGCACGAGTGGAGGTGAAGTATGGACCCGCGCACCCGATTCACCGTCTGGACCGGGGCCCGCGGGAGAGTAAGAGCGACAATCCAGTAGCGGTCTCGAGGGGGGTCTTTGAGTGCAGTCCGCGTGGGTATAGCTTGTCCGCATCATGACTGATTCCCCTGTTTTTCTTGCCGGTCTCCTCGATGCGGTAGGTCCCTCCGGATTCGAGGTCCCGGCGGCTCGCATCTGGCGTGCGGAGGCCGAAACGTTCGCCGACTCAGTCGAGACGGATGTCAGCGGAAACACCCTGGCTACTGTGAACAAGGACGGGCGCCCCCGCGTCATGCTCGCCGGGCACATCGATGAGATCGGCCTCCAGATCACCCACATCGACGAGGAAGGATTTCTCTACATCGATCGGATCGGCGGATGGGATCCCCAGGTACTCGTGGGCCAACGGGTGAAGATCCTGGGCCCCCCGGAAGGGGTTCTCGGCGTTGTCGGCAAGAAGGCGATTCATTTGCAGACACCCGACGAGCGTAGGAAAGCCTCCGAGATCAGCAAGCTGTGGGTCGACGTAGGGGTGGAATCCCGCGAGGAAGCGACCGCACTCGGCTTGAGGGTCGGAGACGCCATGGTGATCGACGCCGCAATGGTGAGTTTGGCGGGCGACCGAATCGCGAGCCGTGCTATCGATAACCGGATCGGAGCGTACGTGGTGCTCGAGGCCCTCCGGATCCTCTCTAGGTCGGGGCCGACTGCGTCGGCCGTCGCCGTTGCGACCGTGCAGGAGGAAATCGGCAGCGTGGCGGGTGGTGGAGCACGGAGCAGTGCCTTCGGTTTGGAGCCGGACGTCGCGCTGGTGGTGGACGTCACGTTCAGTACGGACGTCCCGGACATCGAGAAAAAAGAGTTGGGCGAACATCGCCTGGGAGGCGGCCCGGTTCTGAGCCGGGGATCGGCAGCCCACCCGATAGTTTTCGAGCGCTTGGTAGAAACCGCGGAGGCGGAGGGGATTCCTCATACGATTCAGGCGGCGGCGCGCTCTACGAGCACGGATGCCGACTCCATCTACCTGACTCGCTCCGGCGTCCCCACTGGCCTGGTGTCCGTTCCAAATCGATACATGCATTCACCGAACGAGGTGGTGAGTCTGTCCGATCTTGAGGCCACCGCTCGCTTGTTGGCGGCTTTTGTGTCGAGTCTCGACGAGGAAACGGACTTTACGCCGCGATGACGCAGGCCTCTTGCCGTACTGTTGTGTGGCCGCGCGGTCGAGGGTTGGTGTTTCTAATGTGTGAATCCACCTTGCTCATGGGCGGGGTGTCATGTACCGTCTTGGCTCGGTAAGTACGAAGAATTGTAGCCACGTTTTTCGCGGCATAGCTGAGTTTCCGCGGCGAAGCCGCGTTACCCGAACCGGATTTGATCCGAATGCTCGAATCACAGGATATCTTGAAGGAATTACAGGAATTGAGGGATGACGGATTCCTCTCCGATACCCTCTTGAGGCGGGCCGTAAAGGGTATTGCAGCGTCCGACGATCGATTCGATTGGGTGGGGGTTTACCTGGTGAATTCCGAGGAGAACGTGCTTTGGCTGCACAATTACGTCGGACGACCCACGCCTCACTCCAAGATTCCGATCGGGGAGGGCGTGTGTGGCACGGCCGTCGCGGAGGGTAAGGATGTCATTATCCCCGACGTGAGTGAGGTGGAGAACTACATCGTATGTGATCCGAGGACCAAGTCGGAGATGGTGGTCCTGATCCGCGGCGGGGATGAGATTTTTGGCCAGGTCGATCTCGATAGCCGGACCGTGGACGCCTTCACGGAAGAAGACAGTAAATCTGTCCAGATTGTGGCCGACAAGCTCGCCGAGCAGTTGGTCCAGGAGCGTGGCTGACGAGCCCCCGTCCATATTGCCAGATCCGCTGACGAAGGAGCTGAGGGATCGCCTATGCGGTGTTGTGGGAGACGCATGGGTCATCGTCGACGCTGACCGCCTTCTCGCGTACGAATCCGACGGGCTCACCGCATACCGTAGGACACCGCGTGCGGTCGTTCTTCCCAAGAGCACCGACGAAGTCAGCCATGTCCTGAGTATCCTCTCTCAGGAGGGTATTCCTGTGGTACCGAGGGGCGCCGGAACGGGACTCTCGGGAGGCGCCCTGGCCGATGGTGACGCCGTCGTGGTCGGAACGGCCCGGATGACGAGCATGCTCTCGCTCGATCCCGACAATCGCCTTGCCCGTGTTCAGCCGGGAATGATCAACGCGAACCTCACCAAGGCAGCGGAGCCGTTCGGCCTCTACTACGCGCCTGATCCCTCCTCGCAGAGCGCGTGCACCCTGGGTGGGAATGTGGCGGAGAACTCCGGCGGCCCCCACTGCCTGAAGTACGGGGTTACGACCCGATACGTGACGGGGCTCACGGTCGTAACCTACGACGGAGAGATCGTAGAACTCGGTGGCTTCGGTCGGGAGCGGGGCGGATACGATTTGCTGGGGGTTTTCGTCGGCTCCGAGGGATGTTTCGGTATCGCCACCGAGATCGAGGTGAGGCTCCTCCCGAAGCCGGAGGGCGTGCGCACACTTTTGGCGATTTTCGACCGATTGGAGGATGCGGGAACCGCCGTGACAGAAATCATGGCTGAGGGTCTCTTACCGGCGGCCCTCGAGATCATCGACGGACCGACGATTCGAGCCGTCGAGGCCAGCGTGTTCGCGGCGGGGTATCCCACCGACGCCGAAGCCGCACTGGTGGTCGAGTTCGACGGCATTGAGGCGGGTTTGGCAGGCGATGTCGAGCGGGCGGTGGCACAGTGTAGCAGAGCCGGAGCACGCGAGGTCAGAACGGCGGACTCCGCCGAGGAGCGCCTCGCGCTTTGGAGCGGCCGCAAGAAGGCTTTCGGGGCCATGGGTCAGATCGCGAACGATCTAATGGTTCAGGACGGAACCGTCCCCCGGAGCAAGCTCACGGAGGTGCTCGGACGGATTTCCGAGATCGGCGCGCGCTACGATCTGACCATCGCCAATGTCTTCCACGCGGGCGACGGAAATCTTCATCCGAATCTCTTGTTCGATCGGAGTAACGAGGATGAAGTCGCCCGGGTCAACCGCGCGTCCAAGGAGATCATGGCGGTGTGCGTCGAGGCCGGGGGCACGATTACCGGGGAGCACGGCGTCGGTTTGGACAAGAGGCGATATATGAGCCTGGTCCATGGGCCCGACGAGCTGGACGCGATGCGGCGCATCAAGTGGGTGTTCGATCCGCTCGGGCGCATGAACCCCGGAAAGGTCCTCCCCGACGGGCCTGACGACGGGAAAGAGGCTCCTTGAACCCGGTGGCCGATCTGCTGTCTCAACGGCTTTCGATGGCGCAAGTGGTCGATGGCTTCGAGACCGAGCGCTGGGCGATCTGTGGGCGGGTGCCACAGGCTGTCGTTTTTCCGGAGAGCGAGGAGCAGGTGGCTGAGATCCTCTCGTTGTCCAGTGAGGAGGGGTGGCACTGCGTTCCCGGGGGACGAGGGAGTTGGCTGCAGGGAGGGCAACCTCCGGAAGGTGTGGACGTACTCCTGAGTTCCGAGCGGATGAACGAGATCTCGGCGTATGAACCCGCTGACCTCTTCATCGAGGCCCAAGCAGGTGCGCTACTCGGCGATTTACAACGCGCCACGAGCGAGTGCCGACAGTGGCTCGCGCTGGATCCGCCTGGTGGAGGCCGAGGTTCAGTGGGTGCAACGTTGGCCGTCGGGACCGCCGGACCATTGGAAGCGGGATTCGGTTCGCCCCGTGATCAGTTGCTCGGAGCGACCCTCGTAACGGGGGACGGTCGCGTGCTCGGCTTGGGCGGCCGGGTTGTGAAGAACGTCGCGGGGTTCGACATCCTCAAGCTGGTCGTGGGCAGTTGGGGCACGTTGGGCATGATCACGAGTGCGACCCTGCGGGTGCACCCCACTGCTTCGATGGATCGAACGTTGCTCTTCGGGGCGCCGGACCCTGGGGCTAGCGCGGCTTTAGCGAGTAGGTTCGCCCAGGCGCCGCTCCCCCTCGCCGCGGTCGAGTTACTGGTGCCCGGGGACGAGGAGTCGGGGGGCGGGGCATCGCGTCCTTTGGTTGCGGTCCGCATCCTGGAGTCCGAGGACGCGGCGGATGAGGCTGAGCGCTTGCTGGCCGAGCGGGCGGGCGTGGCGCCCGTTCAGCGGCTGGAGGGGGAGCACTCGGCGGCGATCTTCGCGAACGTGGGGGCCATGGAAGAAGGGTCGGACCTCGTGCTGCGCTTGAGCCTTCTCCCCGCCAGACTCCCGGAGTTGGTCGAGATCACCTCTCAGCTTGGAGGTTTGTATGATCCGTCGGCAGGCTGGGGGATGCGATTGGCGGCCCACGCTCATTCTGGCGTACTCCGGGTGATGATCGCCAAGATGAATCGGGGGGAGGGCTGGGCGGATGGAGCCAAGGACCTACTCAGCGACCTCCGGCGATCGCTCGAGGCCGAGGGTGGGAGCTTGGTGGTGTCTCAGGGTCCGCCGGAGCTCGTGGGCCTGCTGAGCGCTTGGGGTGAGCTCGGCCCGGCCGGATCGTTTACGGCGGGAATCCAAGCGGCGTTCGATCCTGCTTCGGTACTCGCTCGGGGAAGAATGCCACAGTGAAGAACAAGTCCGACACGGCTCTGGCCGCAGCGTTATGGGCGCAGGAAGATCGGCTGGCGCCATGTGTACACTGCGGCTTCTGTCTGCCGGCCTGCCCCACCTACGTGCGGCTGGGAGACGAGAACGATTCCCCGCGGGGCCGGCTGCACCTCATGCGTGCCGTCGTCGAGGGACGTTTGGCACCCGATTCCCAAGCGTTCCAGACCCACATCGACCGCTGTCTGGGGTGTCGAGCGTGCGAGCCCGTCTGCCCCTCTAGCGTGGCATACGGCGTTTTGCTCGAAGCAGCCCGCGAGTCTGTTTTTCGGGCCCGAAAGACGCCCTTCGCGGCTCGCACGCTCCTGGCGGTTTTCTCGAGTGGTGTACTGACGAGGTGGAGTATGCTTCTGGCCAGGATCGTCAGGGGTTTGGGCTTTGCCGGATTCGCCGCAAGGTCGTTGCCCCGGGGCCGAACTTTCCACCCCGTCCGGTTCGGCCTCGCCATGCTCGAAGCAAGCCGGGGGCGGCTCCGGCTTGAACAGTCTTCGGATTCCGGTGCTGCAGGCGCCTCGGATTACCGTGCGGCGGGTTCCGCGGCGCCGAGCGGGTCGGTGGCCGCGCCGTCTCATGGCGAGACACCCTGGAAGGACGGTAGTCGCGGACGGGTGGCGATGCTCCGCGGATGTGTCCAGGCAGGCCTGTTCGCCAGGGTGAACGACGCGAGCGAGAGGGTCCTGCGTGCCAACGGCTACCAGGTGGTAGAAGTCCGTGGACAAGGATGTTGTGGGGCTCTGCACACCCACGCAGGCGATGCTGTGCGCGCGCGTGAGCTGGCCCGCGCCAACGTGAGGGCTCTAGCAGCCGCGGACGTCGATTTCGTGGCTGTGAACGCTGCAGGCTGTGGTGCTGCTCTGAAGGAGTACGGTCATCTCCTGGAGGCCGATGAGGAGTGCGGCGAGGCGGCGGCCGCTCTTGCGGATTCGACCCGGGATATCTCGGAACTGATAGCGGGAGAGGCTGGGCGGGTCGGCGCACCTCTGCCGGCACGAGTCACCTACGATGCCGCCTGCCATCTGTGCCACGCACAGGGGTTGAGGGAGGAGCCCCTGATGCTACTGGAGGCGATTCCGGAACTCGTTGTGCTGCCCCTCCGGGACGCGGAGGAGTGTTGTGGAGGGGCGGGAATCTACGGGATCACCCACGCGGAGTTGGGGGGTGAAATCGGGGCCGACAAGATTTCGGCGGTCGTGGAAACCGGCGCGGAGATCGTGGCAACGGGCAACCCCGGCTGCATGATGCAGATTGGCGCTGGGCTCATTCTCGACGAGTCAGACGTCATCACGTGTCATCCGGTGGAACTGCTGGACGAAAGTTATAGACGGGCGGGTTTTTATGACGGACGCTGATATCCAGCGCATCGACGCCTTCCTCGCCGAACGGCGAGACGGAATCGTCGATTTCCTCATGGAGCTGGCCAACCTAGAGTCCCCCTCGTTGATACCCGAGTCCCAGCATGCTATCCAGGAGCTACTGACCCGGCGCTTGGAGTCGATCGGATTCACGGCCGAACTCATTCCAGGCGAGAATACCGGCGACCACCTCTACCTGTCTCAAGAGGAGGAAGGGGCCCCCAATGGCGTGCCCGTCCAGCTTCTGCTCGGACATACGGACACGGTCTGGCCGATCGGCACTGTCTACGACATGCCCGTCGAGCTGGAAGACGGGGCGAGCATCGTCCGAGGCCCGGGAGTCTTCGACATGAAGGCCGGGATCGTCCAGATGGTTTATGCCCTAGAGGCCCTCTCTGTACTCGGCCTCGAACCGACTGTGGCCCCGACGATCTTCCTGAACTCCGACGAAGAAATCGGAAGTCCCCACTCGCGGGATCACGTCGCGCGGTTGTCCCGATCTTCGAGTCGTGTGCTGGTGCTCGAGCCCGCTCTGGGGCCCAAAGGACATATCAAGACGACCCGCCGAGGCGTAGCGCGCTTCGAAGTTCGTGTCATCGGGCGTGCTTCACACTCGGGCGTTGCCCTCGAAGAGGGGGCGAGCGCGATTCAGGAGATGGCTCATGTGGTCCACGCGCTTCACGCCCTGACGGACCAGCAAAAGGGAATTGGCGTGAACGTGGGCAACATCTCCGGGGGAACCAGGGTGAACGTCGTGGCCGCCGAGTGCCGGGCCGGCGTGGACGTGAGGGTAGGCACCCAGGCCGACGCACAGTGGATTGGCGAAGTGATTCGGGGTATCGAACCCGTTACCCCCGGCACCCGGTTGGAGGTAGAGGAGGTCATCAATGTAGTCCCGATGGAGGCGACCCCTCGGAATCAGGTTCTTTGGGAGGCGGTTCGGGAATCAGGGAGGCGTCTTGGGCTGGAGTTGGAGGAAGTGCAATCCGGTGGTGCTTCGGACGGCAACACCGCCAGCTTGTACACGGCGACCGTGGACGGATTGGGGGCGGTTGGACATGGGGCTCACGCCCACCACGAACATGTCCGGGTGAACGAGCTTCTCGAGAGAACGACCCTGCTGGCTCTGGTGCTTATGATGCCGGATTTGGAGTACTGACGGCGCCACCGGTGAGACTTGGAAAAGCCGGTAAACCCCTGTTACTACTTGCGAGTTGTGTAAGCAACTCTCACCTTGAGTCTACCCCGGCACTTTCCTCGCGAGATGTGTCGGTGTGTCCCCCGTTTTCGTGGTTGCATATACAACTCATGCAATGACTGAGACAACTTAGCGAGGGAATCGACCCGAGAGGTGGAGGCCTCCATGGAAGGCGACTCGAAGGGTGAATGAGGGTGATCTGGGGAGTGACGCTGGAAGCGAAGTGAATGCAGCGAACGCTGAGGTGGCACGAGAAATTCTCCGCGGTTGCGTCTTCAGCCGCACGCGGATGCTCAATCGTGTGCTCTCCCGGCTCTTCGACGACTCGCTCGCGCCACTCGGTGTTCGCGGGAATCAGTTGACCGTGTTGGCGCTCCTAGGTGCGATGGAGGGGCTCCGCGCAGCCGATGTGGCTACCTACCTCGAAATGGACAAGTCGACGGTCAGTCGGGGTCTGGCATTGTTACGTGCGCGGGGCTGGGTGAAGGAGTCGAGGGGGCCGACAGGGACGCCCCGATGCCTCGCCGTGACGACCGAGGGGCGGGCCCTGCTCCAAGAGACGCTCCCGCTGTGGCGGTCCGCGGTGGACGGGGCACGAGAGACCTTGGGGGAAGAGAGCGTGCACGCCCTGGAAGGCGCTGCAGACTCCTTCCTACGGCTCCGAGCCAGGCGCTAATGTCCGACTTCACGATTCGCCCGTTCGCCTCGATCGATGAATTCAAGGAGTGCGTTCTCTTTCAGGAGCAGACCTGGGGGGAAGGCTTCTCCGAGCGCGTGGCGCTGGCCATTCTGAAAGTGAGCCAACGCCTCGGCGGGATCGCATCAGGGGCGTACGATCCCTCGGGGAATCTGGCAGGCTTCGTTTTTGGGATGACGGGGGTGCAGGACGACGAGATCGTCCATTGGTCGGACATGCTTGCCGTGCGCCCGGAACTCCGGGACTCTGGCCTCGGCACACTCCTCAAAACGTATCAGCGGGATGAGCTCCTCTCCCGGGGAATCACATCCATGCGTTGGACGTTCGACCCCCTCGAAGCCAAGAACGCACACATCAATTTCAACAAGCTCGGAGCGGTTGCCGACGAATACGTGCAGGACATGTATGGCCGGACCGACTCCCCGCTCCACATGGGGATCGGCACGGACCGGTTCGTCCCGACTTGGACGATGGATTCTTCCCGGGTGATCGAACGGCTCGTAGACGGCCGGCCCGGTCCGGAACCCGGCGGTGACGAGGGTGCCGAGCGGGTCTTTGCCGTACGTCACGAGGGTGGTCTGCCTCTTCCGGGACCGCCGGATCTGGAGATCGACGCCGACCGGTTGCTCGTCCCCGTTCCGGATTCGATCCAGGCGGTCAGAGACACCTCGGAAGAAGCCGCTCTACGCTGGCGCGCCGTCACTCACTCAGTGCTGAGCACGTACCTCGACCGCGGCTTCGAGGCCCGCGAGTTTTACAAGCGGGACGGGTCAGGCGAACACTTGCTGGTCCGCAGAGAGCCCCATCCGTCGAAGGGCCCGTCCGTACAGGGCCTCGAAGAACGCTCCCACGAGAGGAACACGTGAAAATCGATCGAGTCGAGATACGAGAGCTTCGAATGAAGCTTCGGGAGCCGTTTGAGACGTCGACGGGCGTCTGTTGGGATCGGCGCGTTCTTCTCGTGGGCCTCTACTCGGAGAGCATCGTGGCTTGGGGTGAATGTGCGGCTGGCGAGACCCCCGCCTATTCCTACGAGACCACCGGTACGGCTTGGTCGATCCTGAATGATCTGATTCTCCCGAAGCTACCGGGAATGGCGATCGAGACCGCTGCGGACATTCGTGCTGTTTTCGACGGAATTCGGGGCCATCCCATGGCGAGAGCGGCCGTGGAGATGGCCGCGTGGGATTTGGAGGCCAAGGCCCGTGGCGATTCGCTGGCCACCCTGGTGGGTGGAGTTCGTGACGCGGTTTCCGTGGGCGTCAGCATCGGCCTGCAGAGGACCGACGAGGAGTTGCATCAGAAAGTCCGCAGGTACTTGGAGGAGGGGTATGCCCGTATCAAGGTCAAGATCAAACCTGGACGCGACGTCGCGATGCTCCGGGGGTTACGGGATCGGTTCCCAGGCGTCCCCATCATGGCGGACGCCAATTCGGCGTATTCGCTGGAGCATCTACCCAGCCTGAGGGAGTTGGACGAGCTCGATCTGATGATGATTGAGCAGCCGCTCGCCTATGACGACTACCTCGACCACGCGCGTCTGCAGGGTGAAATCGAGACGCCCATCTGCTTGGACGAGTCCATACGGTCCGTCGGTGACGCTGCTCTGGCCCTCGAACTCGGTTCCTGCCGAATCATCAACATCAAGCCGGGTCGTGTAGGCGGATTCGCCTCCGCCAAAGCGATTCACGACCTGTGCGTCGAACACGACATGCCCGTCTGGTGCGGAGGCATGCTGGAGTCCGGCGTGGGACGAGCCCACAACGTAGCGCTCGCCTCCCTCCCCGGATTCACACTCCCCGGGGATATCTCCGCCAGCCGCCGTTATTGGACTGAGGACATCGTGACACCCGAGTTCGTACTCGAGGAAGGCATGGTGGCGGTCCCGACGGAGGCGGGCATCGGGGTCGAGCTGAGGGAGGATCTCCTGGAGGACTTGGCTGTCAGGCAGGCTGATTTCTAGGAGGTTCGCCAGCCGATACTCGCGAGCCCCAAGGCCGATTCCAGGGGGGCCCACAGGGACGATTCTTCCGGGGCTCTCCGGCCTCACTCATTGAATTTTTCGATTGGCGGTCGAGAATTGGGAGAGGAACAAGCGCCACGACTCTAACGGAAGAAAGGAGCGAAATCATGATTCTGCCCACCATTCGCGCCTCTTTGAGTCGAAGTGACGCGCAGCAGTTGATCAGTCTCTTGGGGCGATCAGACCCGGAGTTGGGCGAAGCCGCGAGGCTCCGTCTCGAAGAGAGCGGAATCGGGAGTTTGTTGGACGATCCGAGGATCCGGAACGCCCTGCTCACCGATTCTGACGTTTCCGTACCCCCGGCCATCATTTTCTACGTTCTCGTGCGGCAAGCGCTGCTAGAGGGTGGCGTCGACGATGAGAGCACCTCCGATTACGTCGCGTCGATGCTGGTCTCTTTCGGTCGAGCTCGGCGTGCGTATCGAATCTCCGCCGGGGACGACTGCGAATTCCACTACCTGACCGACATGATTGCGGAATTACGGAGCGCAGGAGGCCGACGACGCTTTCTCCTGCGTGTTCACATGGGGGACTTCGCACTTTGGATGTCTGGTCTATGAGCGGCGAAGCACGCTGTCTACGCGGTAGCGGACCAATACGTGACTCGCGAACGGCTCTAGGTGGATATCGCTCGCCCCGAGCGCCGCGGCGTGTTGCAGGATGTGATCCACGAGCCGGACCACGGGAGCCGC
>JAPYQK010000041.1:15388-17538 GCA_029941275.1 Longimicrobiales bacterium
TGACCAGCTCCGCCAGCTCTCCTTCGTATGCCGCCCGGATGCCTTCAGCTATTGTGGACGGGGTTGCTACCACGGGGTCGATGTGGCGCCCGGTGCTGAGGCGGAGTTCCTCCAGCGTGTCCTGATCCAGCGGGTCGGATACAGCCAATCGGAGGGTACGTGGGGTCGCCGACAGCGGAAGGATGGACCTGGCGCGGGCCAGATCGCCTTCTACCAACCCCAGGGCGACAGACTCGGTAATGAGAGGTCCTTCGTCGAACGGGAGCTTCTGCTGCGCGGCCAGGGATCGTGCGATCGTTTTGTCGTCGACAAAGCCCCGGTGGATGAGAATCTCGCCGAGGCGCCGTCCGGAGCCATGCTGCTCGTCCAGAGCCACGCGGAGATGCCGTTCCTCGAGCCGTCCCGCTTCCACCAGTGATCGGCCAAGCCGAATAGGTCGTGTCGCCATCGGGACACGTTGGAGCTTGCGGGAGGGCCGTTCCATGGCTGGTTGAGCCAGAGGGATCACCGCAGCCGGCGGTGGTGAGATCCTACGTGGGCGGCTACTCGATTAGAACAGCGACTCTTCCTCTGGCGGGCGTGGTGGGTCCACGGGCCGCACGTCCATGGTCACTTGCACCGCGACGTGGCCCATGTCGGCGCGGTCGCGTAATGCGTCTCGAACTCTCGGCTCGACTTTCCGGTACGCAGCCATCACGCCATCCCGGATCTCCTTACGGAGGACTTTCAGCGCGTTGACGTCGGGGCGACTCGTCTTGGTTTCCTTCTTGGCCTCAATGAGGCGCACGGGTAAGATCTCGAAGGGGGCCATTCCAATGTCGTCGAGGCGGGCGGAGTCTATGTACTGGATCGAAACCGACACGTCGCCGCGGGCATGATGCGTGGGAATGTCGCCCACGGCGCGAAAGTGCGAAGCCAATTTGCCGAGTTCGGCATTCGCGGCCGCTTGCGTGTAGCTGCGCTCGACAATGCTGAAGATACGCTTCATGCGCTCCGGAGTCGTCGCGTCTACGTCGGGAATCTCCGTCTCCAACTCTCGGCCTGTGGCCTGGCGGTCCTGACCGGCCTGCGCCTCTTCTTCACGGATCCTCTGACGATCGATATTTTCTAGAATTCGGTCAGGGTTCGTACGAAGCCCCATTACCTTTTCTCCATCAATACGGACACTCGAACTCCGTCACTACGGAAGCCTGAGTGGTACGTTCATGCGAGACACAAACGATAACCTGATGGGTCTACGAAGGCCAAGTGGGTTATGACGATCATCATGCGGACGTGCCGGCTGGCCGGAAGCGATGATTTCGCGGAGGCCATCCGTACGGTAGACTGGACGCGGCTGGGCAGGGGGGCGGAGCGCGCCTCCGGCTCGCCGTGGCGAACTCGAGGGGAGCGAGAGTCATGGACATGAGCGTTGCCGAGGAGAAACTCACAGAACAGGAGACCGCCGCTCCGGGTCTCCTGAGACGGTATTTCAGTGTCTTTTTTTCCCCGGATCAGCTGTTCCAGGGGTTGCGCAGCCAACCGGCCTGGGGCGGTGCCATGCTTCTGGGTGCTTGTTTAGCGGCGGCCGGCACTTTTCTGCTGCCGCCCGAGTTGATGCTCGGGACGATTCGTGAGCAGTTGTTGGCGCAAGGACAGCCCGTTCCGCCGGCCTTTTCGAACCAGCCTGGGTGGATCCGCTACGCGTTTGCGGTCGCGCCGTTGATCTCGTGGGGCATCCTGATGACGATTTTCAGCGGGCTCGTCATGGTGTTCTTTGCCTTCCTACTGGGGCATGAGGGGACATTCAAGCAGTACCTGGCTGTGGTGGTCCACGCCCACTTGATCTCCGCCACGGCAACGATTGTGCTCCTGCCCCTGCGTATTGTCGCAGAGGACGCGCAACTCCTGCTTTCGCTCGGTTCTTTTGCCGGCTTCCTGAACGACGGTTACGTGCTCAATTTCTTGAGCTACTTGGACCTGTTCGGTTTGTGGTCCTGGCTCCTGGTGGGGCTCGGTGTGGCAAGGATCGCCCGGAAGCGATCGTGGTGGTTCGGTGGCGTTGCGGTCATGGGGATTCCGATTACGATGGCCGCGGTCATCGCTATCTTTGCCTGATATTTTGCCGTTGCGGAATAGACTGACGTCCCGTAGTGGGCCGGCTCTCGCGG
>JAPYQK010000042.1:0-11486 GCA_029941275.1 Longimicrobiales bacterium
CCAACCCTGCGGAACTTTGGATTACTCGAGCGAGGGAGCGGTCCGGTAAGCGCGGAGGCGCTCGCGGAGGCATTCACGAGCCAGGCGGGCCCCATCCTACGATCCGTCGAGGTGTTACGGAACGACGACGCGGTCCAAGAGATTTTGACCGGAGAGTGGGCCCGCTATGCGATCGAATCGCGTGACTACGTTGGTCTTGCTTTGAGTGAGGAATTCTCTGAGCTGTTCGAGCGGGTTCTCGAAGAGTTTCGCCGATGATAACCGAGAGCTAAAGCGGCCGCTCGCTCAGCGTCGAGGCGAGGTCGAGGTGCACCAGGGGCTGGGGCTATGGATTCCTTCGGGGGACTACGAGCTAGCTCGTAGTCGCTCCCGTCGCGGCCGAAGACACGAGCTTCTTGTACTTCGACATCACGCCCGGCACGATCTGGCGATCGATCGGCTCCCACTCTGCTACACGCCTGGCCAACTCTTCGTCGCTGACATCGACCGAAAGCGTGCGGTTCTCGATATCGAACGTGATTTCGTCCCCGTCGCGAACCCCGGCGATTGGTCCGCCATTGAGGGCCTCCGGCGCAACGTGCCCGACCATCAACCCGCGCGTCGCCCCTGAAAAGCGCCCGTCCGTGAGCAGGCCGACCGTCTCACCCAGCCCGGCCCCAGAGATAGCAGCCGTGACCCCGAGCATTTCCCTCATACCCGGCCCACCACGCGGCCCTTCGCAACGAATCACGACGGCGTCGCCGTCGTGGATCTCTCCGTTTTGCACCGCTTCCATCGCGGCCTCTTCACCCTCGAACACACGTGCGGGGCCTTTGTGGTAGGTCCGCTCCGTGCCGGCGACTTTCAGCACACACCCGTCCGGCGCGAGGTTGCCGTGCAGTATGACGAGCCCCCCGTGCGGCTTCAGCGGATTGTCGCCGGGGCGGATGACCTCCTGGCCGGGCGCCTCGGTGGCGTCCTGCACTTCCTCGGCGAGCGTGCGGCCGGTCACGGTCGGGACGTCCCCATGAAGCAGTCCGGCCTCTAGGAGGTGCCGTAATACCAATGCCACACCCCCGGCCTGGTGGAGATCGTTCGCGACGAAACGGCCGCCGGGTTTCAGGTCGGCCAGCAGCGGCGTGCGCTTGCTGATTTCGTCGAAGTCGCGGATCCCCAACTCCACGCCGGCCTCGTGAGCCAAGGCGAGAAGGTGCAGGACGGAGTTGGTCGATCCACCAGTCGCCACTGCTGTGGCGATCCCGTTCTCGATGCTCTTCCTCGTGATGAGGTCGCCCGCTTTGAGCCCGGATTCGACGAGTTCCACCACGAGGCGACCACACGCACGTGCCACGTCTTCTTTGGCGGGGTCGATGGCGGGGACGGAGCCACTCCCCATCGGCGAGATCCCCATGGCCTCGAACACGTTGGCCATGGTGTTCGCCGTGAACTGGCCGCCACACGCACCGGCGCCCGGACAGGCGTCGTGCTCCAGCGCATCCAACTCCTCTTCCGTAATCCGACCGGCAGCCGCGGCGCCGATACCCTCGAAGACATCTTGGATCGTGACGTCCTTGCCGTTGTGACGGCCGGGCTGGATGGAGCCGCCGTACAACATGAGCGACGGCCGGTTGAGCCGGGCCATGGCCATGACGGTTCCAGGGATGGTCTTGTCACAACCCGACAGCGTGACGATACCGTCGAAGAAGTACGCCCTACCGACCAACTCGATGGAGTCCGCCACGACTTCCCGGCTGACGAGTGAAGCCGTCATGCCCGAGGTTCCCATCGTGATTCCGTCGGACACCGCGATGGTGTTGAACTGAAGAGCGACGCCGCCGGCTTCGCGAACGCCTTCCTTGACCCAGTCACCGAGTTCGCGGAGGTGGGAGTTACATGGGGTGGTGTCGGTCCACGTGTTCGCGATTCCGATCAGCGGACGGCCGAAATCGTCATCACCCATTCCCACGGCACGGAGCATCGCCCGCGCTGCCGCTCGATCCCGCCCGAGGACGAGTTGGTGACTGATCAATGGCAGCTTCAAGCCCACATCGCTCACAGAGCCGCCTCACTCGCCGGCTGGTGGATGGGCTCGAGCCAGTTGAACAGATCCGGACGTTCGCCTGTCGCGATCCCGAGGTATTCCGCTTGGAGGGCCTTCGTGATTGGACCCACCCCACCCCCGACCTCGATCCTGTCGACGCTACGGATCGGGGTGATCTCCGACGCCGTCCCGGTGAAGAACAGCTCGTCGGCCACATAAAGCCGTTCCCTGGGGATCGGCTCCTCGCGCGTCGGAATACCCAGGTGGGCGGCCAACTTCAGCACACAGTCCCGTGTGATTCCATTCAGGAGAGATCCGTTGAGCGTGGGCGTGTGGAGCACACCGTCGCTCACCAGGAACAGGTTCTGGCCGCTCCCTTCGCTGACCAGTCCGTCCGTGCCCAAACCGATCGCTTCGGCGTACCCGTTCGCCTCGGCCTCCAATCGCATGAGTTGGCTGATCACGTAGTTTCCACCCGCTTTGGCGAGCGTCGGTAGGGTGTTCGGTGCCGGACGGTTCCAGCTGGAGACACACACGTCGACACCCTGTTCGAGGCAGTCGGTACCCAGGTACTGGCCCCACGGCCAACAGACGATGTACGTCTTCACCGGGCTCTTTCCGGGATGTAGTCCCAGCGCGCCCAGGCCCCGGAACGCCACCGGGCGGATGTACCCTTCTTCCAGACCGTTTCGTTTCACCACATCTCGAATGCCGTCGGAGAGTTGCGCGAGGCTTTGTCCGAGATCCATCCGGTAGATGCGTGCCGAATTAATGAACCGCTGCACGTGGTCAGTGAGCCTGAACACAGCGGGTCCATCTGGCGTGGCGTAGAAACGGACACCCTCAAATACGGACGATCCGTAGTGGACGACGTGACTCATCACGTGGAGTTGCGCCGCGTCCCACGGGATGATCTCACCGTCGTGCCAGATCCATTCGGTCCGTTCGGGAAGCTCCCCTTCCGTCCCCTGCTCTCCGGCGCTCATAACCAGGTCATGCGCCCACGCAGCGCATCCCCCACGACCTCGAGGTCATGGGCACGTTCCTCTTCCCGGCGCTGCTCGAAGTGGGGAGCGCCACATCGCGCTTCCTCGATCCACTTCTTGGCGAACGCTCCCGACTGAATTTCGTCGAGAACCTCTCGCATGGCCGTTCGGCTGGCTTCCCCGATCACCCGACGGCCGCTCTCGTAGTCTCCCCACTCGGCCGTGTCGCTGATCTCGCCGCGCATCCCCGAAAGACCCTTGGCATAAGCGAGATCGATGATCAGCTTCAGCTCGTGCAGACATTCGAAGTAGGCCAGGCGCGGATCGTATCCTGCGTCGACCAGCGTCTCGAAGCCGGCTTTGACGAGTTCGCTGAGACCGCCACACAACACGGCCTGCTCACCGAAGAGATCCGTCTCAGTCTCGTCACCGAACGTGGTCTGGAGAACACCGGTGCGCGTGCACCCGAGGCCGGCGGCATACGATAGTGCGTAGTGGAGTGCTTTGCCTGATGCGTCTTGATGTACACCGACGAGCGCCGGTACACCGCGATCGGCCGCGTACTCCCTACGCACCATCGCCCCGGGCGACTTGGGTGCGACGAGAATCGTGTCGACCCCCGCGGGTGGGGCGATCTCGTCGTAGTGGATGTTGAAGCCGTGCGCGAAGACGAGGATGTCCCCCTCGTTGAGATTCGGTTCGATCTCTTCGTGATAGACGGCGGCCTGCTTCGTGTCCGGAATCAGGATCGATACCACGTCTGCCCAGGCAGCGGCTTCAGCCACGGACTTCACTTCGAGCCCCTGCTCACGAGCCACAGGTGCCGACGGGCTACCCTCGTAGAGTCCGACGACCACAGGCACCCCGCTGTCTCGCAAGTTCAGCGCGTGGGCGTGTCCCTGGCTCCCAAATCCGATGATCGCCACGCGGCGGCCCTGGAGAAGGGAGAGGTCAGCGTCGCTCGCTTCGAAGAACCGAGCCGTCTCTGTCTGTTCACTCATGTTGTCATCCTTGTGTCCACTTGGGTTTCGACGTCAGTAAGTATGCTAGTGTCCAGGGGGTTTTAAAAGAGTCAGCCTGAGGAAGGGGCCATAACGTCCGGACCCATCACCATTTCGTGTAGAGGCGCTCCCGTGGGGACCATGGGATAGACGTTTTTCTTCCCTGGCAACGCGCAGATCCACGAGCACCGGCCCATCAACCCCCACAACGCTGTCCAGGACTCCCTCGAGGTTCTCCACTCGATCCACCCGATACGCCGGAATGCCGTACGCATCAGCCAAGCTCACGAAGTCGGGTCCGCTCAAATCGGTCGCCGAGTATCGGCCACCGTAGAAGCGCTCCTGCCACTGCCGGACCATGCCGAGGTAGCCGTTGTTCACGATGGCGATGCGCAGAGGCAGGCCCTCCTGCACCACGGTGGCCAACTCCTGAAGCGTCATCTGGAATCCTCCATCCCCGACGACCACCCAGACAGGTCGACCGCCGGCCGCTCCCGAGGCGGCACCGCTTGCCGCTCCGATGGCCGTCGGGAGGGCATAACCCATGGTGCCCAGCCCCCCCCGACGTCAGGTGACTACGCGGATCGACGCTGGGGAGCTCCTGCGCCAACCACATTGGGTGCTGCCCCACGTCGGTAACGACGATCGCGTTGGTGTCACCGATCCTCCGCGCAACGGAGCGGATGGCTTGGCGGGCACTCAGAGTCCCGATCGGGAAGGACGCATTCGCGTACGGCTCCGCGATTCGGCCCTCGTGTGTGGTGGGCTCGGCTCCCCGGCTCCACCGCCGCAGATCCCGCCACCACTCGCGATGCTCCTTGCCGGTCGTCCGCCGTACGAGCTCGGGCAGCGTGGTCGCGAGGTCACCCACAACGGCAAGGTCGGGTTCGATGGTGCGACCCACGGCCGCCTCGTCGATATAGAAATGCACCACTTGGGCGTTTGGCGCGAACGTGTCGGGTTTGCCGATCACCCGGTCATCGAAGCGGAGGCCGAGGCCCAACACGAGGTCGGCCCCCTGGATGCCTCGGTTGGCGCGTTCGGTCCCGTGCATGCCCGGCATACCCAGCGCCAAGCGATGGTCCGTAGCAAACGCATCGAGTCCCAGCAGTGTGGTGACCACCGGCAGATCCGCCCTCTCCGCCAACACGCGCACCATACGAGAGACACCCGCAAGCACGACCCCTCGCCCCACCATGACGACGGGTCGATCGGACTGATTCAGAAGTGCGGCCGCCCGATCGAGTCCATCGATCACTTCAGGGGACAACGGGGCGGCCTCGGTGCAAACGTCCGGCGAAAAATTTCTGGGGTCTTTGCGGCTGTTGGGACGGCTGAGGTCGTTAAGACCAGTGACTCCACTCGCCCCCGCCTCCGTCGACCGACCTAAGTCCTGTCGACGGGAAGGGCGCCCGCTCGATGGGAACGAACCCTCCTGAATGTCCTTCGGCACGTCGATCAGCACGGGGCCTGGCCTTCCCGCTCTAGCCAAGCGAAAAGCTTCCGCTACCACGTCGGGGATGTCACGCACGTCCTGTACCTGGAAAGCCTCCTTGGTGACTGCCGTCGCCACGCTCACGATGTCGGTCTCCTGAAACGCTTCGGTTCCGATTACATGGCGCACGACCTGCCCGGTAGGCGCGACGAGCGGAACGCTGTCCATCATCGCGGTGGCAAGGCCGGTCACCAGGTTCGTCGCACCGGGTCCGCTCGTGGCCACACACACCCGTCCGCCCGGTAGCACGCGTGTATCCGTCCGCGGCGTGGGCGGCCGCCTGCTCGTGCCGCATGAGTGCGTGGTGGAGTTCGGGCGTACGATACAGCGCATCGTAGAACGGAAGGATGGCCCCACCGGGATGCCCGAACAGCACGCGGACCCCCTCTGAGAGAAACGCGTGGCAGAGCGCGTCTGCCCCGGCCGTATCACCCCCCTCTACTTGTCTGGTCATCTCACGTGGTTTGCTCATCGCACGGTTTCCCTGGTTCCTCTGGTATAAAAAAGAAGCGGACCCTCCCGATCTGGAGAGGGTCCGCCGTGGCACTCTTGCTTTTCGGTCCGGTCTATGTGACTCCAGGCAAGACGCACGCGGGCCCTCTCTCGACGCGCTCAATAACGAGCACGTCGAGCTTGGTAACGACCACGACTTTTTGCGTGCGACCAATCACCAACCGATCATCCTTCGAGTGTCATCGTATTTTTTCGCATCCACATCTCAGTATCGACGCGGGTCAGCCAAGAAACAACTACGCGTTGGGGAAGTCAATAGTGGTCTTCAGAAGACCTGGATGCGGCTCTGTTCGCGCATGAACTGCTGGATGTAGTGCGGTCCACCGGCCCCTGCCCCGGTCGTCGCGCTCCCCTTCCAACCGCCGAAAGGGTTGATCCCGGGCCACGCTCCCGCCGTCGCCCCCGCCCGACGGTTGGCATAGATGGTTCCAGCTTCGATTCCGTCGAAGAAACGCTGGATCTCCGACTCGTCCTCCGAGAAGATGCCCGCCGTGAGTCCATACTCCGTGCCGTTCGCCAAGCTCAACGCCTGGCCGAGACCGTCGACCTCGCCGAGTACCGTTATCGGGAGGAAGAGTTCCGTGCGGAACAAGTCGTGGTCGAGCGGTAGACCGTCGATGACGGTGGGCTGCACATAGAAGCCGTGCTCGAACGCCCCCCCGGACAGACGCTCCCCACCGGTCAGCACACGCCCCCCGTCGGCGACGGCCTGGTCGACGGCCGCCCGGTACCGTTCGTACGAGGCCTCGCTGATGAGCGGCCCGAGCCAAACGTCCTTCACCAGGGGATTTCCGATGCTGCCTTGCTCGGCTTTCTCGACCAACATCTCGGTGAACGCCTCACGGACCGGACCCTCGACGTAAACCCGCGAACACGCGGAGCACTTCTGTCCTTGTAGACCGAACGCAGACGCGTTCACACCGTCCGTGGCCTTGTCGAGGTCGGCGGACTTCATGATGAGCGCGGGGTTCTTTCCGCCCATCTCGGCCATGAACGGTCGAGGCAGTGCACGGTTGTTGTCCTCGCGCATGAGTTGCATGCCGACCTGATAGGACCCGGTGAAGACCACGCCGTCCACATCAGGGCCCACGACCAACTCGCGCGCGACCACTTCGTTGCTTCCGGTCACGAAGTTGAACGCGCCGGGTGGCAAGTCGCACTCCGAGATAATCTCCGCCAGGCGCCAAACGGCAAAGGGTGTGATCGGCGAGGGTTTAGCGACCACCGTGTTGCCTGTGATCAGCGCGGCGGCCACCGGGCCGGCGGTCAAAGCCACGGGAAAATTGAACGGCGAGAGCACCGCAAAGACACCGTACGGGCGAAGGACGCTCACGTTCGTCTGACCGTCGCCCGACCCCTCCATCGGGGTGAGAAACCCCTCGTGCTCTTCCATGCGGTCGCAATAGTAGTCGACGAAGTCCGAACTCTCCTCGACTTCTCCGACACACTCCAGCCGATTCTTCCCGACTTCGTATCCCAGGAGGACGGACAGTTCCCATCGGTGCTCCCGGATGGCTTCGGCTACGCCGCGCATGACAGCCACACGCTCCTGCCAAGGTCGGAGACTCCATTCGGGAAGCGCCCGCCGGGCGGCTTGGACCGCGTTTCCGACGTGTTCGGCGGTCCCGCTCTGGAATCGGCCCAGCAGTATTCGGTCGTCGATCGGGCTGTGGTCCTCGAACTGTTCGTCGGCCACCACGAGATCTTCACCCACAATCATGTAGTGCTCACCACCGAATGACTCGGGTGCACACTCGATCGCCTCGTCGAGGGCGTCGTGGACCTCGTCGAGTCCATCGCCGCTCAAGGTGGCGTAGGTGATTTTCGGGGTGGTCGTTTGGCTCATAATGGTGCTCTCCACCGCATTTGGGTTGCGATCTACCTAAATTTCGAGGAACAGGAGGCCTAAGGGAACAGACGGAAAAATCCGACACTCTTTACCAGTCTCGAGCGTCACCCTGAGGCCTCCGTTTCTAGCTATATTCCTCGGGCTTTAATACGAAACTCGCGTTGCCGTTCTGAGGCGTATTGTGTTGGCCGACGGCTTCCGACGACCCGAAATCGTGAAATCCTCCAAGGAGAGAACCATGGCGTCCGGTACGACCTCCCTACCCGTCCGGAGCTCTTTTGGGCAAACCTCGCGGACCGATGCGTGGTGGCTTCAGCCCCTGGTGGTGGCCGTGTTTCTGCTACTTGCCGTCATCTACTTAACGTGGGGAGCGATCCAGGGGGAGTTCTATACGTTCGGGAACTACCTCTCTCCGCTCTACTCTCCCGAACTGTTCGGGGACACGCCTCACGCCCTCTTCGGGCCCCGCCCGGGCATTTGGCCGAGTTGGCTCCCTTGGTCACCGGCGTTCCTCATTCTGTGGGCGCCTGGAGGATTTCGGGTCACGTGTTACTACTACCGGGGCGCCGGCTACAAGGCCTTGTGGCTCGATCCGCCCAACTGCGCCGTCGGCGAGCCGCGAGGCACGTACCTCGGCGAGCGCTCCTTACCGCTCATCCTCATGAACGTCCACCGGTTCTTTCTCTACTTCGCCCTGCTTTTCGTCGTGATCCTCACGTACGATTCGTGGCGGGCTCTGTGGTTCCTCGACCCGGTCACTGGTCAGGAGACCTTTGGTCTCGGGGTCGGCACCCTGGTCATCGCGCTCAACGCGTTCCTCCTCGGGGCATATGCGCTCAGTTGCCACTCCCTCCGGCATCTGGTGGGGGGCGGGCTGGACGTCCTCTTTGACAAACCCGTCCGACGGACGGCGCTTGCTTGTGTGGGGTGCCTTAACAAACGGCACATGCTCTTTGCGTGGATGAGCCTGGTCTGGGTCTGCTTCACAGATCTGTACGTACGAATGTTGTCCATGGGGATCTGGACGGACTGGAGGATCTTCTAATGGATTACTCCAGACACGAACACGACGTACTCGTCATCGGCTCCGGCGGTGCTGGCCTTCGGGCAGCGATCGAGGCTTCGGCTGCCGGCGCGTCGGTCGGCCTCGTGTGCAAGTCGCTCCTGGGCAAAGCCCACACGGTGATGGCGGAAGGCGGCATGGCCGCCGCTTTGGCCAACGTCGACGAGCGGGATAAGTGGGAGACCCACTTCGCGGACACCATGCGTGGAGGCCAGTACCTCAACAACTGGAGGATGGCGGAAATCCACGCCAAAGAGTCTCCGGATCGGGTGCACGAGCTCGAGGAGTGGGGTGCGGTTTTCGATCGCACGAAAGAGGGCAAGATCCTCCAGCGCAACTTCGGCGGTCACGCCCACCCGCGGCTCGCCCACGTCGGCGACCGTACCGGCTTGGAGATGATCCGGACGCTCCAGGACCACGGCGTTCATCGCGGCTTCGACGACTATCAGGAGTGCACCATCACGCGACTCCTCAAAGACGGCGACCGCGTGGTCGGGGCATTCGGGTACGACCGGGAGAACGGACAACTCAGGGTGTTCCACGCCGGGGCAGTGATTCTGGCCACGGGCGGCTTGGGCCGGGCGTTCAAGGTCACGTCGAATAGTTGGGAGTGCACCGGGGACGGCCACTCACTGGGGTACCGCGCCGGTGCCGAGTTGATCGACATGGAGTTCATCCAGTTCCACCCCACCGGTATGGTGTGGCCGCCTTCTGTGCGCGGGATCCTCGTCACCGAGGGCGTGAGGGGAGAGGGCGGCGCGCTCAAGAACTCGGAAGGCCGTCGGTTCATGTTCGACGACATTCCGCCGCTCTACACGAACCAAACCGCCGACACCCCCGAAGAGGGGTGGCGCTACGTAATCGGAGACCGCGACGCTCGTCGTCCCGCGGAACTGCTCACACGAGATCATGTGGCTCGCTGCATCGTGCGCGAAGTCAAAGAGGGGCGCGGCAGCCCCCACGGGGGCGTGTTCCTCGACATCGCGTGGATCAAGGATAAAGTCCCGAACGGCGCCGAACACATCAAGCGAAAACTTCCCGCGATGTACCATCAGTTCAAGACGCTAGCGGGCATCGACATCACCGAGGAGCCCATGGAGGTCGGGCCGACCACACACTACGCCATGGGCGGTCTCCGCGTGGACGCCGACAGTCAGATGACCGCCGTTCCTGGTCTGTTCGCCGCGGGCGAGTGCGCAGCGGGACTACACGGCGCGAACCGTCTCGGTGGCAATTCGCTGTCCGACTTGGTCGTCTTCGGGAAACGCGCCGGAGAGTACGCGGCGGCCTACGTCAACGAAAACGGACGAGGCACGGTATCGGAGGCCCAGATCGAGGACGCTCATCGAGAAGCGATGGCGCCCCTGGAGCGTGAGGATCAGTCAGGCGGCGCCGGTCCTTATGCGGTGCAGTTCGAGCTCCAGGACATGATGCAGGAGAAAGTCGGCATCGTCCGGGAAGAGAAGACCCTCGCTGAAGCCGTCGAGGACATTGCGGCGCTGGCCCGCACGGCCGAAGGCATCGGTGTCATGGGCGACCGCAACTTCAACCCGGGATGGCATACCGCGTTGGACCTCCGGCACCTTCTCAGCAATTCGGAGGCTTGCGCGCGTGCCGCCTTGGCTCGCAAGGAGAGCCGGGGTGCCCATTCCCGCATCGATTTTCCGGAGAAAGACAAGGAGTGGGGCGGGTTTACGGTCGTCCTTCAGCAAGACTCCGAAGGAAACATGGAGGTGCGTCGCGACCCGTTACCGCCCGTCCGTGGGGACCTTCAGAAGATCATCGAGGAGCAAGGCTGATGGCCACCGCGAAGTTCAAGATCTGGCGCGGAGACGCATCAGGTGGCGAGTTCAAGGAGTACGAAACCGAACTCACAGAGGGTATGGTCGTTCTGGACGCCGTGCACCAGGTCCAGGCCGAGCAGGCACACGACCTGGCCGTCCGCTGGAACTGCAAAGCGGGTAAGTGCGGCTCGTGCTCCGCCGAGGTCAACGGACAGCCGAAACTCCTGTGTATGACTCGCCTGGGCGACTTGAACACGGACGAGCCGATCACGATCGAGCCCATCAAGGCGTTTCCGCTCATGAAGGATCTCGTGACCGACGTCTCGTGGAACTACGAGGTCAAGAAGCGCATCCGACCGTTCAAGCCGCGTGCGCCGGACTTCGAGGACGGGTCATGGAAAATGCACCAGTCGGATGTCGACCGAGTGCAGGAGTTCAGAAAGTGCATCGAGTGTTTCTTGTGTCAGGACGTGTGCCACGTTTTGCGTGAACACCACATGCACGACGACTTCATCGGGCCTCGGTACCTCGTGTACAACGCGGCGCTCGAAATGCATCCACTGGATACCGAGGATCGCCGTGAGGATCTGAGAAAGTCACAGGGGATCGGCTTATGCAACATCACCAAGTGCTGTACGAAGGTCTGCCCCGAGTCGATCACGATCACGGACAACGCGATCATCCCGCTGAAGGAGCGGGTCGTGGATCAAGCGTACGACCCGCTCAGGAAACTCGTCCAGCTCGTCACCGGGCGTGGGAAATGAACGATTCGACC
>JAPYQK010000042.1:11586-17252 GCA_029941275.1 Longimicrobiales bacterium
TGAACGATTCGACCCGGTAGGGCTCACCGTGACTCGCCCTGTCCCGAAGGGGACTTAGCCGAGCGCTGGTGAGGCGAGGCGATCTCTGGTGATGTCAGTCGAGATGCTGCAAGTCGTAGACACCGGCTGCGGCGGTGGCACCGAGAAGCGGGCCGACCCAGTAGATCCACAAATCACCGAACCCGCCTTCACCCGCGAGAGCATCGACGAGGATGGGTCCTGTTCCGACCGCCGGATTGAAGACACCGCCTGAGACAGGTCCGACTGCGAACGCGCCCGCCAGGACGGTGAATCCAATGGCGAGGCCGTAAAATTGGTTGTCGGCGGTTGCATCGTCGGTGGCGACGTTCAGTACCACGAGAGACAGCGCAAACGTGAACAGACCCTCAGCGAGAAGAACCTGGACGAGACCGGCCTCTGGGGCCGGCGCCGGAGCGAACGTGTTTCCCATGATGACCATCACGGACAGACTCGCCAGAATCGCACCGGTAATCTGCGCCACGATGTATGGGATCAGGTCGCGGGCCTCCATCTTGCCGCGAATCAGAATCGCCACACTCACGGCGGGGTTATAATGTGCCCCGGAGATATGCCCTCCCATGTACACCATCGCCATCAACGCAGCGCCGATGGCAAGGGGTGCGAGGGGGGTGCCGTTCATCACTGTCAGTCCGATGGTGAAGACCAGAAAGAAGGTCCCCACTAACTCGGTAACGTATCGACTCATGTCTAGATTCCGATCCTTTCGTTCTGGCTCACTGGTGGGCGGGTTTGACGCGGTGGCGCAGGGCGACATATCCGTCCCGGGCACCGCGCGATTCGTCACGCAGTTTGCGGACCGGAGGCGCACTCGGCAAGCTTCAGCCACCTCACCCCACGTCTCCAACCGGCCTCGATCATGAGCGCTTCCTCCGAGCCCCCTCGAGCGGGCCTGCACGTCTTGAAGTTCGGCGGGACCTCACTCGGGAACTCCGAGCGGGTGCGGGAAGTGGCATCCATTATCGCCACCCAATCCGAGAAAGGTCCCACCGTCGCGGTGGTGTCGGCGCTCGGGCATGTCACCGACGAGTTGGTCACGGCCTCCGAGTTGGCTACGGCCGGGGACGAGCGTTACGGCGCCAAATTGAGGGAACTGCGCGAGCTCCACTTGAAAAGCGTCGAAGAGCTAGCCAGACCCGAGGACCAGGAGGGGGTGGCAAAGTCTGTCGAAACCCTCATGGCAGGCCTCGACGAGCTTCTTCAAGGTGTTTCGCTCGTAAAGGAATGTACGCCCCGCACGCAGGACGGGGTGTTGAGCGTGGGGGAGCGGCTATCGGCGATCCTCGTGGCGGCTGCACTTCGCGCGCACGGCACCGAGGCGGAAGCGTGTGATGCGAAGGATCTCATCGTGACCGACGCCAACTTCGGGTCGGCCAATGTGATTTTGAAGACGACGCGCGAACAGGTGGTCCCGCACTTCGAGCAGGCGGCACCGCTTCAGGTCGTGACCGGCTTCATCGGCGGCACCACCACGGGTGACACCACGACTCTGGGCCGTGGCGGATCCGACTACACGGCCACTCTGCTCGGGGCGATCCTCGAGGCCGAGGTCGTGGAGATCTGGACTGACGTAAACGGGGTGATGAGCGCCGATCCCCGGATCGTCCAGGAGGCGTTCTCTTTGGAGAGCCTCAACTACGACGAACTCATGGAGCTGTCGCACTGGGGCGCCAAGGTCATGCATCCCGCGGCGGTACAACCCGCTCGGGAGAGCGGCCTTCCGATCCTGATTCGTAACACGCTGAATCGCGATTTCGAGGGCACCGAGGTGCAGGGCGTCGCTGCGCCCGGGCGGGGGCCCGTCCGAGGCATCGCTTCGATCAACGACGTTTCGCTGCTCCGGCTGGAAGGCACGGGCCTCCAGGGTGCTCCGGGAACCGCCGAACGCCTCTTTGGCGCTCTGGCTCGTGCGCGCATCAGCGTCATCCTGATCACCCAGGCGTCGAGTGAGCGCTCGATCTGTTTCGCCGTCGAGCCGCACAAGCTCGATGAGGCGGTTGAATTGATCCACGAAGCGTTCGAACTGGAGCGCGCGGCGGGTCTGGTAGAGGACCTGGTGGTCGAAAGGCGCTGTTCGATCCTCGCGGCCGTGGGAGAGGCCATGCGGGAGTCGCCGGGTATCGCGGGCCGCATCTTCGACGTGCTCGGGCACCATCGCGTCAACGTAAGAGCGATCGCACAGGGCAGTTCGGAGATCAACATCTCGTTCGTCGTAACGCAGGACGACGAAGAGCGGGCGTTGCGTGCGGTCCACCGGGCCCTCTTCCAGCCGGAGGGGCGGAGTTTGCGCCTCTACGTGACCGGAGTGGGTCGGGTCGGGGCGGCGCTGCTCGACCAGATCGAGGCGCAGGCCCCGATTCTGCGCGACAGCGGCGTGGAGGTGGTGCTCGCGGGGCTCGGACGAAGCAAGGGTGTCGTGCTCGATGTGGAGGGCTTGGATCTGAGTGACTGGCGCCGGGTGGCGGAATCCGAGATGACCGACGCCGCCGAAATGATCCAAACCGCAGTCCGTTCGGATCATCCCCGCCGCGTCTTCGTCGACGCCACGGCCAGCCAGGAGGTCACGGAAAACTACGAGACCCTGCTCGGCGCCGGGGTGGCAGTGGTGAGCGCCAACAAACTCGCGTTCTCGGAGACCATGGAGCGGTTCCAGACGTTGAAGCGCCTCGGTGCGCAGGGTATGGGCATCTTCTTCGAGACCACGGTTGGGGCGGGCCTGCCCATCCTCAAGACCATCGAGGATCTGGTCGCCACAGGCGATACGATCGATCGGGTCGAGGGGGTGCTTTCGGGGACCGTCGGATTCATCAGCGATCGCTTGATGGGGGGTGCGACGTTCAGCGAAGCCCTGAAAGAGGCGGACGACCTGGGCTTTACCGAGCCGGATCCGAGAGAGGATCTGGGGGGACGCGACGTGGCGCGCAAACTCGTCATACTGGGACGGATGGCGGGCTTCTCGTACGAGCTCGACGACGTGCACATCGAACCGCTCCTGCCCGGAGAGGGATGGACGGACATTTCGGTGGACGAGTTCTGGAAACGCCTTCCAGAAGTGGACGACCACTTCACGGAACGCCGGGAGAAGGCGCTGGAAGCGGGGAACGTGCTGCGCTACTTGGCGTCCGTCAATAACGAGCACGCTTCCGTTCGCATGACGGAAGTAGGGCCCGGCCATCCTTGCGCAAGTCTCGCCGACAGTGAAAACCTCGTGACCATCATCTCGACGCGGTACAAGAACACACCGCTCGTCGTCCGGGGTCCGGGCGCCGGGCCGGACGTGACGGCCGCCGGGGTGTTCGCGGACATCCTGAGAGCACTGGCCGAGTCCTGATGTCCGGTTCACGCGCCTTTGCGCCGGCCACGATAGGCAACGTCATCTGTGGATTCGATGTCTTCGGCCTCGCGCTAGAAGGGCCCGGCGACGAGGTGGAAGCCAGACTACGCGACGAACCAGGCGTCGTGATTTCGGCCGTGCATGGCGACAGGGGTCGCCTACCCACCGAGGCGAGTCAGAACGTGGCCGGCATGGCGGCGAACGCCCTCCTGGCGGACTGCGGCATGGAGAACGTCGGCATCGAACTCGAGGTGTGGAAAGGCCTACCCATCTCCGGCGGCATGGGAGGCAGCGCCGCCAGTGCGGTGGCGGCAGTGGTCGCCACGGACGCGCTCCTCCAGACCAACCTGTCGCCCCAGAGGCTGCTCCGCTGCGCCTCGGAGGGCGAGCGCGGTCCGAAGGGAGACACGCACCCCGACAACATCGCCCCTGCCTTATGTGGGGGGATCGTCATGGTGCGACCCGAGGAGCCGACCGTTGCCATTCCGCTTCCGGTTCCCGCGGGACTTTCAGTGGCGCTCGTGCATCCCGAACTGGAGCTCGAGACAAAACGTATGAGGGGCGTCCTTCCCGACGCACTCCCTCTCCGCGACGCCGTAGGACAGTGGGCGGACTGCTCCGCGCTCGTAGTGGGCCTTTATGAGGAGGACTGGGACCTCATAGGACGCGCGCTCGTGGACCGGGTCGCGGAGCCACACCGGCGCTCTTTCATCCCGGGGTTCGATGCGGTCCGGGCGGCTGGCCTCGGGGCCGGCGCATTGGGCGCTGGACTGTCTGGATCGGGACCCTCGATGTTCGCGCTCTGTCGATCGATCGCCGATGCCGAGACCGTGGCTGGCGCTATGGCCGCAGCGTTTGCCGGGGCGGGTATCGAGAGCACCGACGTGCACGTATCCGGAGTGGGCAGACTGGGCTCGCATGTGATCGAGCCTCCGGCGTGAACTTCGTCAGCACGGTCGGAGGAAGCCCGATCGTCGACCTCCGCACCGCACTCACTCAAGGCCTCGCTCCGGACGGGGGTCTCTACCTGCCGGAGCGGATGAGCCCGATGGACGCCTCGACTCTGGCGGGGTTACACGGCCAGTCGTTCTCAGCGGTCTCGCGTGTGGTGGCAAGACATCTTCTCGGATCAGTGATCCCCCACGAAGATCTCGACCGCCTCGTCGATGCTGCTTTGGACTTCGACGTCCCGCTGATTCAGTTGGAAGACGCGGCCCGGTCGGGGGACACAGTCGCGTCGAGGGAAACGGTCCCGTTCGAAGACAGGGAGGCATCGAAGGACGGCACTTATCTTCTCGAGCTCTTTCACGGTCCTACGTTTGCATTCAAGGACGTCGGCGCCCGTTTCATGGCCCAGCTCATGGGCTATTTGAGAGCCGAGGACGATCCTCCAGTCACGATCCTCGCGGCCACATCAGGGGACACCGGGAGTGCCGTCGCACAAGCGTTCTTCGGCGTGAGCGGAATACGTACGGTCATCCTGTTTCCGAAGGACAAGGTCACCCCCCTCCAGGAACGGCAGTTCTCGACCTTGGGAGGTAACGTGAGCGTCCTCGAGGTCGATGGTACGTTCGACGACTGCCAGCGCCTGGTAAAGTCGGCGTTTTCGGATCCGGACCTGAACGAAGCCATCCGTCTCAGCTCCGCGAACTCGATCAACATCGGCCGCCTGCTTCCGCAGATCTTCTACTACGTACACGCCGCGGCGCAGTTACCCCCCGGGTCGGACCCGCTGTTCGCGGTGCCTTCCGGAAACTTCGGCAACCTGACCGCCGGACTCATGGCCAAGAAACTCGGTGTGTCGTGCCCTGGTTTCGTAGCCGCGACCAATGTAAACGACGTGGTACCGGAGTATCTGCAGACCGGCGTCGTGCGTTCTCGGCCGTCTACTCCGACCATCTCAAACGCCATGGACGTGGGTGACCCGAGCAACCTCGCTCGGATCCTGGCGCTCTACGATGACGACGTAGATCGCCTCCGCGCGCACCTGGTCGGCAGCGTTCACGATGACGACGAGACCCTGATGTGTATCTCGGACGTGTACCGGAGAACGGGCCACGTACTGGACCCGCACTCCGCGGTGGGCTACCTCAGCGTCGAGGCAGGGCGCCGAGCGTTCGGAGAGGGCCCCTGCATCGTGTTGTGCACCGCCCACCCCGTGAAGTTTCGCGAGGCCGTGGAGCCTGCGATCGGAAGCAGCATTCCGGTACCGGAACGTCTCGCCGTGTGTTTAGAAGCCGAACGTCACGTGACCTCGGTTCCTCCGGAGATGTCCGCCCTCACGGATTTCTTG
>JAPYQK010000043.1:0-2254 GCA_029941275.1 Longimicrobiales bacterium
CCTGTAAGAAACCAATTGAGCCGGCCGGCGGCATGATCGTCCTCGGGTCCTTGGTGGTGGTCGCCGTCGTGACCATCGGTGCCGGCGCTCAGCGAGACCGGCGGGTCGCGTACAGTCCCGCGGCCACACCCAGGAGCACCACCCCCAATAGGACACGATTGGACCTCGATGCGCGTCTCCCCGGACCCTGGACCGAGGCGGAGCCGACAGCTTCGAGATCGGTCCCCGGCCCTGCTGGATCCGTATCCTCCGGCGAACCGGCCGCCTCGACGCTGAGCTTTTGGGCTGCGGTTGCCTCGGCGTCGGGTCGGGCACCGTCCACGTACTCACACTCAAGACAGGACCCGATCCCCTTCTGTTGGGCGGTACGGTTGGGAAAGATGAGCCCTTCGCCACATTCGGGGCATGGACGATCGGCCTGCATCGGGCGGATCAACGCGTACAGGCCGCTCTTCGAGAGGTCCATCGTCTCGGCGATCTGATTCACGCTCTGGGCAGAGCGCCAGTACAATTCGGTGGCGCGATCCGCGAGCTTCCGTTCGTCGTTTTTTTTGGACGGCATCGGACGATTCCGCGTTGCACCACACGTGGCGACGAGACTCGCCGGCGCCTAGAGTGGTGTCCTCGGGGCCATTCGCCTCGAGGGCCAAGATAGCGAGGCTACTGGAACTTGGACATTCCCGCCCCCCAGGGGCAATTGGAGGCGGCTCATCGGGAGCCGCCCGGTACGCTGCGAGGTGCTGGTGTCGTCTGTCACCCCCACCCCCTCCAGGGTGGCACTATGCAGACGAAAGCCGTCTTCCGGGCCGCACAGTCCCTCGCGGACGTGAAGATCGCTGCACTCCGCTTCAACTTCCGCGGTGTGGGGACGAGCACCGGTGGCTACGACATGGGCGTCGGAGAGAAGCAAGACGTGCTGGCGGCGCTCGACTGGCTCGAAGAGAGACACCCGGGCCTACCGCTGGTAGTGGGCGGGTTTTCGTTTGGCTCTATGGTCGGACTGTCCGCCGCGGCCGAAGATCCGCGGGTCGTGGCCATGTTCGGCCTGAGCCTTCCCGTGCGGATGTACGACTACGCCTTCCTTGCGGATGTGGAGAAACCCGTTCTCGTGGTTCAGGGGGATGAAGACGACTTGGGCTCGGGCGCCGAAGTGGAACCGATCGTAGCCGAGCTGGGCTCGCACATAACGCTGGCCAGAATCGAGGGGTCGGACCATTTCTTCGACGGACACATGGACGAGGTGAAAGCTCTCGTGAGCGCTTATTTCCGCGATGGGCCGGGCGGCCAGGCGGTAGAGGGAAGTACCGAATGAGGAATCGGCAACGGATCCTCGACAACCTCGAAAGACTCTATCGCGACGAGTTGGATCGGGCCGCGCCGACCGAGGGCTCCGACGACGGCCGTCTCGACTTCGAATTCCAGCGTGACCAGCTCTACTTGGAGGTGCTGCTTGATTTGCGTGATCTGTTCGGTGGCTCACCGGAGGCCGAGCAATCCACTTCGTCTCTCCTGGAAAAAGCCCAGAAGCTGCGAGACCTGACTCGCCTTCGCTGAGCGTATCTATGAAATGAGCATATACACCAAAACCGGGGATGACGGCGATACGGCTTTGTTCGGAGGCGGACGGGTCTCGAAGAGTGATGGGCGGGTCGAAGCCTACGGAGACGTCGACGAATTGAATTCGTTCGTCGGGCTCGCGATCACCTCCGTCGCCGATGACGACATCCGGTCGGGACTCCTCCTGATTCAAGGCGATCTTTTTGCTCTAGGTGCCAACCTCGCTACCCCGGAAGGGGACGGCTCCCGGCCGCGACCCCAGACACCGGCCCTGCCCGTCGCCAGAGTCGAAGAAATGGAGCGGTGGATCGACCAGGCCACCGACGAGCTCCCGGAGCTTCGCCAGTTCATTCTTCCCGGCGGGGCCGAGGGGGCAGCGAGGCTTCACGTGTGTCGGTCGGTTTGCCGGCGGGCCGAACGCTCGGTAGTCGCCCTGGGTCAGCAGGAGCCTCTGGCCCCTGGAATCATCCGCTACATGAACCGCCTCTCGGATTTGTTGTTTGTGTGGGCTCGTCTCGAAAACTCTAGAGCGGGGCTCGCGGACGTGCCCTGGAGCCAGGAGTGAAGTGAGCGGGATCGCCGGCGCCCCGCCAAAGGATTGATTTGCCCGCGGAAGATATGAAGGGCGACCCGAGCGTAGAGCCCCCGAGCCGATGGGAACTCATGGCGGTCCGAGTGGAGCGGACCGCCGAGACGG
>JAPYQK010000043.1:2354-16992 GCA_029941275.1 Longimicrobiales bacterium
CCCCCGAGCCGATGGGAACTCATGGCGGTCCGAGTGGAGCGGACCGCCGAGACGGCCGGTGTGGATCGATTGGGCCGGAGTCTGATCGGACGAGCGATCGAGACGGCGATGGTTCCCCGCCTGGCGGATTTGGATGATGACCACCATCCCGACTACCTGCATCCCGGACGCACCACGGTGATCCTCTTGGATGATGTCGGTTTGGCCGATCCTGTCGCTCTGGCCGCCGCCGCCCTACTGGATACACGGCGGGGCGATCTGGAAGTGCCGGATAACGTCGCTGAGGAGCAACTGAATCCCGACGTGATCGCTTTCAGGAAGTCTGTGCCTCGCTCAGGGTCAGTCACGCTTCTCGAGGATCTTCTGGCGAGTGACCACGACGTGCTTCTGGTGGCGCTCGCGGAGCGACTTGATCACGTGCGGCACGCACATCTATGGGGTGATCTCTCGGCAGCCAGAGTGGCCCACGAAGAAGCGTCCCAAGTCTACCTGAAGATGGCGGAACGAGCCCACGCTCTACTTGCTAAACGGTACGCCAACTGGGGCCGCGCTTTCGCTGCTAGGCACCTTACCTAACGGCACGGATACTTGACGGACACCGCCTTTCTTGCATTAATGAGGGCCCGTCTTTCGTTTCCCGATGATTCACGCAACGACCCGTAACAGCCTATGACCTACATCATTGCCGAGCCATGCATCGACACCAAAGACTCCAGCTGTGTGGAGGTCTGCCCCGTCGACTGTATCTACGAAGGGGAAGACATGTACTACATCCACCCGGATGAGTGTATCGATTGCGGAGCGTGTGAACCGGAGTGCCCTGTTACGGCTATTTTCCCGGACACGGACGTGCCGCCGGAGTGGACCAGCTACATCGAGAAGAACGCGAAGTTCGACTACCCCGCGTAGCGGCCTTCTAGAGCCCGAGTTCCCGCATTCGCTCCAGTTTCAGCGTTGCTGAAACGCTCTCCGCTTCAGCGATCTCTTCTTTCGGTTGACTCTGTTTCTGCTGCCGCATCAAGAGTAGGCCCGCAGCTAAAGCCGCGGCTCCCACGATTCCTAACGTAAGTTTGCGAATAATCGCCTCCTCGCGCGGGTTATGGTTAATTCTGTATACCGACAATGGTGGCTTAGGATCCCTACGGTCCCTTTTCCAAGCAGAGACATCGGGAGCTGGGCCCATCACGGGATGGAGGGCGGCTGTCACAGGAGGACAACCGGATGTCACAGGATGGATGATCGGATGTCGCAGGAGGCTCTGACGGGGGACCCTGTGGCTCTTGCTCGGGCCTTGATCGCCACACCCTCGGTGAATCCCGAACTCGAAGCTACCGGCACCGGCGAGGCTGCGATTGCGGAGCGGACCGCCGAGTGGATGAGAGCTTGGGGGCTTTCTGTGGAGACGTCCGAGGTGGCAGCTGGCCGATGGAACGTCGTAGGGCGCCTAGCCGGTGAAGGAGCAGGACCCACGCTGCTCCTGAATGGTCACCTCGATACCGTTGGGGTGGCGGGAATGACCGTCGATCCCTTCGGAGCTGAACTGAGGGACGGGCGGTTGTGGGGAAGAGGGTCATGCGACATGAAGGGCGGTGTAGCGGCTCTTCTGTCCGCCGCGGCCAGGATCGCTCAGAAACCAACTCCGGGCACATTGATCGTCGCTCTTACCGCCGACGAAGAACACGCCAGTTTGGGGATGCAGGCCTTGGTGGGCGCGGGCTTGGGTGCTGATGCCGCCGTCGTGTGTGAGCCCACGAGTCTGGCGGTCATGCCCGCCCACAAGGGGTTCGTCTGGGTCGAAGCGGACTTCAGGGGGCGCGCAGCCCACGGGTCGAGGCCCGCGAAGTGGGCGTGGACGCCATCGGTCACGCGGGCCGTTACCTCGCTGCGTTGGATGCATTGAAGAACCGGTTGAGCGACCGCGAGCCCCATCCTCTTCTGGGTCATGGATCGTTTCATGCCGGGACGATCGAGGGTGGGTCGGCCCCTTCCGTATATCCAGCCACGTGTCGGCTCGTTCTGGAGCGGCGCACGTTGCCCGGAGAAGACGCCGCCGGCACGATGGTAGAGTTCCAAGCCGTATTGGATGATCTTGTGGCTGAGATGCCGGAGGTCGGGGCGAAACTAACCCGAGGATTGGCACGTCCTGCCAGTGAGGTGCCCAACGAGGCTCCGCTGGTTCAGGGGCTTCTGGGGGCGTGCGTGGGTGAAGGGGTCGATCCGGTGTTGAAGGGGATGACCGCGTGGGTGGACGCGGCCTTCTTGAACCGTGCCGGTACTCCCGCAGTTTGCTTCGGACCCGGATCGATCGGTCAGGCGCACTCGGCCGACGAATGGATCGACCCTACGGAGATCGAGAGGTGCGCGGCCGTGCTGGAGCGGTTTTCGCGCAACTTCCTCAAAGGAGATCAGGGCGAGATGTTGAACGATGCAACAGCGGGGGCCGGATGAGTGGGGAGCATCTGGAAAAGGGGCCGAGTGTCGAGACCGTGCGACAACGAGCGATCGACGTACTGACTGAGCACTTCTCGAACGACAACATCGATTTGGCGGGGTTCGAGCGGGGCTTGGACCGGGTGAATCGGTGCTCCACTGCCGTGGAGCTTCGGGAGATTCTTCGAGCGCTTCCACCTATCGAGTCCTCGGAGCCGGCGACCGCTGTGCTCCCCGCCCGAGGTGGCGGGCCGGTCATAATAGACGCCGACCGTGTGTGGGACAATGGCTTCCTGATCAGCGTGTTAGGCGGCACCAACCGAGCCGGGCGTTGGATCCCCGCGCGAACCAATTTCGTGATCGGCGTTCTTGGTGGGCTCTCACTCGACTTTTGGGAGAGCCTCCTCGGGCCAGGTGTGACCGAGCTGAACGTGCTGTCGGTGCTCGGCGGCGTGGAGATCATCGTCCCGCCCGAAATGGCTGTGGAGGTTGACGGTATGGCCCTGCTTGGAGGCTTCGAGCATCAAACCGATACACCGCTCCGGAGTGATCCGACTCTGCCGACGCTGAGGATCCGGGGACTGGCCTTCCTCGGCGGCGTGGACGTCAAAGTGCGGCTTCCTGGAGAAACCTCCAGGCAAGCCAAGAAACGAAGACGCCTCCAGCGTAAGCAGAAGGTACGTGGGTTCCTCGGTGGGCCACACGACTGATTTCGCTCCGCCTAGGAGCTGGGGCCGTGGCATCCCGACTTACCCGTGCGCGTAGCGCACGGCAAGCGGCCCACTGTACTTTTTCAACAGCCCCCTAGGTCCTACGTCCCTACGGGAGGCGCAGGCCCCCCTTGATCAGTCTGCCGAGGCCGCCGACTGACCGGCAGTGTCAGGGGCTGAGCAATGCTCGTCGTATGCCGCCTTCAGCGTATCGGCGATCTCCAGGGGATGACGCCCCTCGATCTGGTGGCGCTCCATCATGTAGACGAGCTCGCCGTCCTTCATCAAGGCAATGGCAGGCGACGACGGGGGGTAACCAGTGAAGTACTCGCGCGCCCTCTCGGTCGCTTCCAGATCTTGGCCAGCGAACACGCTCAACAGCACATCCGGTTTGGCCTCGTTGGCCAACGAGACCGCCACTGCTGGTCGCATGCCTCCTGCCGAGCATCCGCACACTGAATTGATCGCGATCATCGTGGTGCGCTGTTCAGTCCCCAAGATCTCGTCAACCTGATCAGGGGTCTTCAGCTCGGTGAATCCCAATTGCAAGAGATCGTTTCTCATTGGGGCGATCAGCTGTTCTGGATATGGCATCATGTGCTCCTGTCGTGTGCGAATTACCTACCGTTTTGCGGGACCGTCGATCTGAATCTAGCCGGCTCGATAATCTAACGAGTCTGACAATATGATGGGGTTGGAACCCTCATGACTACCCCGGGGGATTTGAGACGGCATGAGATGCGTCCGTTTGGCTCTGCCTCGCCGGGGTCTACTTGACTCTCACCGCGAGCTGTGTATACGCGTAAAACCAAGTCCGACTGTAGGTTACGTACATGGCGGTTGAAATGGCTTCGAATCACCGGTTCCCGGAATGGTCGATTCGATCTATGATGCTGGCAAGCAGGACAGATGGTCCAGGCGAGGTGGGTGCTGTCGCCGGGGATCCGGAGCCTACGGAGAGAGACGACGATGCTGACGCAGGCTGCCGCGTGTTGAGGAGGGCTCGAGTGATTCACCGCCGACTAGCTGTCTTGTGCGTTTGCGGCCTCGTCGCGTGCGGAGGTGACTCTCAGGGATCATCGGAGAGTGAACGCTCCAATGGATCCTCCACGGTGAGCGAGCCCGCCGCATCCCCCCCCTCGTCCCCCTCCGTTACTGACGGAAACGCAGGCTCGCTGGCCGGAGATCCGGGGCCAGGCCCCACCACTCTGCCCGGAACGGACGCTGACTGGGCCCTTGTCGCAGAGAAGGTTTTGTGGGCGGTCGATCAGGGATATGCCGAGCTCGACATCGGAGATCTCATCGCTCGGATCGGGGAGACGTTCGTCGGAACCCCGTACGCCCCCTATACGCTCGAGGCGCCAGGCGATGAAGCTCTGGTGATCGAGCTCGAGGAGTTGGACTGCGTGACCTTCGTGGAGAACGTCTTGGCGTTGGCGCGCTTTGTTCATATGGCACCTGACAATCTGACGACGACCGCCCGCCCGCGGTCCTCCGACGATCAGCGGGCCGGCAATCGTGGGGCTGGCAATGGCAGCGACGCCAACACGGGAGATCCACAACGCGCCTTGTTTTCCGGGATCCTGCAGGACATCCGATACCGTGGTGGTGAGCTCGGGGAGTATCCGAGCCGGTTGCACTACTTCAGTGAGTGGATCAGCGACAACGACGGCATGGGTCTCATGCGCGACTTGTCGCGAGAGTTGGGTGGCGTCGTCGACGACGAGCCGATCGACTTCATGACCACCCATTCGGACGCCTACCGCCAGCTTGGCGAGGATCCGTCGTTTCTTACCGAGTTGCAGCAGGTGGAGGCTCGGCTCAACGCAGAGCCCCGGTACTTCGTGCCGGAGGATAGAATCGCCTCGGTGGCAGAACAGATTCAGGATGGCGACATCATCGCCGCCACCAGCACGGTGGAGGGCCTGGACATCGCCCACACGGGGATCGCACTCTGGAGGAACGGCCGGCTGCACCTGTTGCATGCGCCACTCGTGGATGGGGTGGTGGGGATCAGCGAGGTACCGCTTGCCGAGCGGATCCTGCGGATGGGCGGTCAGGACGGAGTGATGGTGGCAAGGCCGACTAAAGTAAGGTAACTGTCAGTCCGACTAGGTGTTATAAGAATTGTCTTTTGGCATTGGAGCCGTCATGACGCGCATGAGAACCCCTGCCTTTTGTGCATTCTCCTGCATCTCGCTACTGGCCACCGCAGCCTGTGCGGGCCCAGCCCCGGTCCCCGACGCCGATGGCGGTTCTCTCGCAGGGTCCACCAGCTCGAATGCCAACACCGACCTCGAAGCCGACCACTTCGTGCCCTCGCGCCCGGAGACCGTCAGTTGGGGTTGGTTTCCGATCGACAAGGAACCGGTCCTCAGGATCCAGTCCGGCGAGACGGTCCGCATCAACACGGTGACGCACGCGGGGGCCACCCAGAGAACCGAGCCCGTCGAGTATCTCACAGGTCTAGACATCCCACGAGAGGAGATTCATCAGGATGTGCTGGACTTCTGGGCGTCGAGGGAGGGGAGGCCGAGAGAGGGTCGGAGCGGCCACGTCATCACGGGGCCGGTCTACATCGAGGGAGCCGAGCCGGGAGATATGCTTGAGGTCCAGATCCTTGCCGTCGAGACGCGAATGTCCTGGGGGATCAACAACACGAGTTCCCGGGGCGGCGTGTTCTCCTCGCGCTACCCGGGGTTCGAGGATGAGGACTCGGAGCTGGACATCCCACCCGGAACGCGTCACGTGATCCGTACCGATGTAGTCGACGGCCGGGAAGTCGCGCTGTTCTCACCGGACATCCAGGTACCGCTGGCACCCTTCATGGGCATCATGGCCGTCGCGCCCAATCCCGTTGTGGGCGAGCCGGGTGTGACAGTGCCCGGCGTCCAGAGCTCCCGGCCCCCGGGCACATTCGGCGGCAACATGGACGTCAAGGACCTCACCGCGGGCACGACACTCTATCTTCCGGTCTTCCACCCTGGGGCGCTCTTCTACACGGGCGACGGGCACGGCGCCCAGGGCGACGGTGAGGTTAGCGGGACCGCCATCGAGCAGTCCCTTGCCGGGGTGTTCCGCTTCGTAGTGCACAAAGGGATCGAGATCTCGGGCCCACGCGCCGAGAACGACACGCACTACATGATCATGGGCATCGACCTCGACCTTGATCGCGCGACCCGGCAGGCGACCTGGGGGGTCGTCGACTTCCTCGTGAAGGAAAAGGGGCTGACCCCCGCCAAGGCGCTCTCGCTCGCGAGCATCGCCGTGGACTTTCGGGTGAGCGAGGTGGTGGATCTGACCCAGGTTGTCACGGGGTTTATCCCGAAGGACATCTTTCTGCCGTAGTGGGGCATGTGGGGAGGTAGCAAGACGGATCAAACTGCAGCAACGGCCTAGGTGTCGTACATAGGCCGGTGCCCGAAGGCTACGGACGGGCCGGCGCCACTAACTCCGCGAAGGCTTGGAAGTCGGGGTGGTCTCTTAAGTCTCGGAACCACCAATAGTCGCTTGTGGCGATCTCTTCGGCGGCGGAGCGATTTACCTCGAGATACTCACTCAGTAGTGTGATTGCCCCTTCCTGGTCACCGAGGATCGTTCTCGCAAGGGCCCCGATCCTCAGGAGGTTCCGGGTTGGGTCAAGAATTGGGTCTCCCCGAGACCGCTCGATAACCGCCTGAGCGCTGTCGGCCAAACCCGCCCTGGCCAGCACCGCGGAAACGAGCATTGGGCTCTCAAGGGCGATCAGTGGGCGCTGGCTCGGAGCGGTCAACTCCACAAATTCCGCACTGACTTGCCAGGCTCGTTGCACATCTGGGGCGCGCTAGTTTGGGGCAGAAGCAACGCCCCAGACCCGGGCAGGTGTCCTCCTAGACATCCCGCCCGGGCCTAAGGCAGCAACCAGGTCCAACGTGGTACGGGGTTACCGAAACATCACACTCCCGGTGTCAGAACGTCCCGATCGCATTAAACGGACTCGCCGTCCCGTTCGGCACCGCCGAGATCTGCCACGAAATCATGAACTCCCACCGCTGCCGGGCTGCCGCCTCACGGGCAGCGTCCTCCAGATAGCCGTTGTCCACGAGCGGCAGACCGAGGATCACCTGGGTCAGCGTGTGGACCGGCCGGCCGATGCCGGCCACGCCCGAAGGCTGAACGTCGTTCACGGCGTCGCCGACCAGGAGGGCAACGCCCCTCTCCTTGAGCCAAGGGAGCACGGAAGCGTGTAGCCCCGCCCCACCCCGATCGTAGCGCCACGGCCCGAGTGCTTCGCGTCGGGCCCAGCGGCCGGCCCGAACCAGCAGCACGTCACCAGGACCCACGGTGACACCTGCAAAGTCCTCCCACTCCTCGAGGTCGGACACGTAGATGGGTGTCGCCGGCTCCAGGTAGTCGACGCCCCGTAGGAGCGGCATGTCGACGAGGATGGCGCGCGTCACGTAACCCGGCCCCATGTCGTTGATGGCGAGATCCCCGACGCATCCGTCGGCGGTCATGTTCTGCGGGTAGCCGTTGAAAATGACGTCCTGGCCGTTTCTCGGCATGGAGTAATGGCAGAGTGCATCCATGTGGGCGAGTTGACCGTCGTGCAGCGAGAAACTCACCGCGTCGAGCGCGAAACGCGGCTTCCCGGTGACAGGGTCGACCGACGTCATCTGGTGCTCAGAGGGCCAGAAATTTCCACTGTCGAGCGCGTCGTCTTCGTTGATGAAGTGTCCCAGGTTGACCGTGACGCCATCCTCGACGAGACGCGTGGCAGTTCGAGTCTTTTGCGGGGTGATGTAGTTGAGGGTGCCCCTCTGGTCCGTCGGACCCCACTTGCCCCAGTTCGACAGCTCGGTCTCCCAGCGTGCGAGTGTCTCGAGCGTGACTTTGACCGACGGATCCTGAGTGGACGGGTGGGCCTCGAAGGTCTCATTGAGACCCTGCGCCACTGCTTGGGCGGACGTGAATGCGGCCGGGGACAGGGCCACGGACCCTAGAGCCGTGGTACCCGCCACAAAAATGGAGAGTAAGAGCTTCATCTGAATCACCTCTTTATTCGTGAAAACATTCCACTGCACCGAATGCCGGCCTGCCCCGAATACGACGAGGACCAGCATTATACGTTGGAGACCCACCATCCGACTACACCTCGACGGATCCTGCTCAAAGTGAATAGCCCATCGACTGTTGCGAAACGTCCCGCTGCCCGAAGGACATGCTGAGCAGGTTCATTTCGCCGAACCTGACTGCGGAGGGGGGGGTGGCGGCGATGTCGTCTCCTGCGGCCGCCGCGGAAGGGGGCGCCCACCTTGCCTCGAACTGTCTAGATTGTCCACCTTCCGGGCGCGGCCAAGCGGGCTTTCGGGGGCGATCGAGTGGACTGCCGGACCGATCAGGCGGATTTGCGTTTCGGTTACTCGGTTTTCTCATTGCCCCGACGCGACCCGCCGTACTTCTCCAACAGCCTTCTAAATGAAAGAGATCAAGAAACTCCTCGTCGCCAATCGTAGCGAAATTGCGATTCGTATCTTCCGTACCGCCCACGAACTGGGCATCCGTACGGTGGCGATCTATTCGCATAAGGACCGGTACGCACTTCACCGTTTCAAGGCGGACGAGGCTTACCTGATCGGCAAGCCCGAGGAGCCGATCCGAGCTTACCTCGACATCGAGTGGATCTTGGCTCTGGCCTGCGAGAATCAGGTCGATGCGATCCACCCCGGCTACGGGTTCCTGTCAGAGAATCCCGACTTTGCACGCGCTTGTGAGCGGGAGGGGATCATCTTTGTCGGTCCCCAGGTGGAGGTGCTCGAGAGCCTGGGCGACAAAACCGCGGCTCGGAAAATCGCCACGGACGCGGGTGTGCCCGTACTCGGGGGTAGCGAGAACGCTCTTTCCGATGCGGCGGAGGGGGAGAAGGAAGCGGAGGCCGTTGGGTATCCCGTCATTCTCAAAGCCGCCAAGGGGGGCGGAGGACGTGGCATGCGCGTGGTCACCGACCCCAAGGACTTCTCCGGAGCCTTCGAGGACGCGCAGCGAGAGTCTTTGATGGCTTTCGGCAGCGAGGACGTTTTCATCGAACGCTTCGTCGAGAGGGCGCGCCACATCGAAGTCCAACTCCTGGGCGACAAACACGGCAACCTGGTCCATCTGCACGAACGCGACTGCTCGGTGCAGAGGCGCCACCAGAAAGTGGTGGAGATCGCTCCGGCGCTCGCATTAGACGACGAAGTGCGCCGGAGCTTGCACGACGCGGCTGTGGCGATTGGCCGAGAGGTCGGGTACCAGAACGCCGGTACGGTCGAGTTCCTCGTGGATCAGGACGGGGGCGACTTCTACTTCATCGAGGTGAATCCTCGGATCCAGGTGGAGCACACGGTCACCGAGGAAGTCACCGGAGTCGACCTCATCAAGTCGCAGATCCTGGTCGCGCAAGGAACGCCGCTCGACGATGAAGAGATCGGGCTCGCGTCCCAGGTCGACGTGCGCACCCACGGCTTCGCCATGCAGTGCCGCGTGACCACGGAGGATCCCACAAACGACTTCATGCCCGACTACGGGCGGGTGTCCCACTACCGCTCAGCAGCGGGGATGGGGGTGCGGCTCGACGCGGGAAGTGCCTTCTCGGGGGCGGTCGTCAACCCGTACTACGACTCTCTGCTGGTCAAGGTCACGGCCCGGGGGACGCGCTTCATCGACGCGGCCAGGCGCATGGAGCGGTCTCTCCAGGAATTTCGGGTCCGTGGCGTAAAGACGAACATCCCGTTCCTGATCCGCCTTGTGACGCACGAACAGTTCCTGAAGGGCGGATGTACGACGCGTTTCATCGACCAAACGCCCGATTTGTTTGATCTTCCCAAGCGGCGTGACCGGGCGACGCGTCTCCTGACGTACCTGGGAGACACGATCGTCAACGGAAATGCCCTCGTGAAGGACCGTCCTCGCGCTGTGCGTAGGGAGCCCGCACCGGTTCCGAAAGTCGACTACCAGAGCCCGATTCCGGACGGGACCCGCCAGAAGTTGCAGGAGCTGGGGGCGGATGGGTTCGCCGGATGGATCTCCGAGCAGGAGCGGCTGCTCCTGACCGACACTACGTTCAGGGACGCGCATCAGTCGCTACTGGCTACGCGCTTCCGGACCCATGACTTGGTGCAGGTGGCCGACGCGTACGCTCGGCGAGGCTCCGAGTTGTTCTCGCTCGAGATGTGGGGCGGCGCCACGTTCGACGTGGCGATGCGGTTCTTGAAAGAGGACCCTTGGCGGCGCCTGACGGACCTCAGAGAGCGCATTCCAAACATCCTCTTCCAGATGCTGCTTCGTGCTTCGAACGCCGTGGGTTACACGAATTACCCGGACAACCTCGTCCGGGCTTTCGTTGAGGAGGCCGCGGCCGGGGGAATCGACCTGTTCCGCGTGTTCGACGCCCTCAACTGGACGGAGAACATGCGGGTGGCCATGGAGGCGGTGCTCGAGACTGATGCGCTATGCGAGGCTTCGATCTGCTACACGGGCGACATTCTCGACGAGAGCCGCTCGAAGTACGATCTGAAATACTACGTGAAGCTGGCCAAAGAATTGGAGGGGATGGGCGCCCACATCCTCGCCATCAAGGACATGGCGGGGCTCTGCAAGCCTTATGCTGCCGCGAAGCTGGTGAGCACGCTCAAGGACGAAATCGGCATTCCGATCCACTTCCACACGCACGACACATCGGGCGTGCAGGCAGCCGCGATTCTGGAGAGTGCGGAAGTGGGACTCGACATCGCAGACGCGGCGATGGCCCCGATGTCGGGCACGACGTCCCAGCCGAACATCAACACGCTGGCTGAGGCCCTGCGCTTCACACCACGCGATCCGGGGCTGACCAGGCGGGATCTCGACGATATCGCGGACTACTGGAGGGCGGCGCGCGAGTTCTACACGCCGTTCGACGGCCAAGTGCTGCCCGCCACGGCGGATCTGTACAGCCACGAGATGCCAGGCGGCCAGTACACCAACCTCTTCCAGCAGGCGCGTGCGCTGGGTCTGGCCGATCGTTGGGCGGAAGTCGGACGCGTGTACGCCGAGGTGAACCAACTCTTCGGCGACATCGTGAAGGTCACGCCCACCTCCAAGGCCGTGGGCGACATGGCGTTGTTCATGGTGGCCAACGAGCTCACTTCGGAGGACGTGCTGGATCCGAGCCGGGAGTTGGCCTTCCCGGCTTCGGTGGTCGACTTGATCGGTGGAGGCATGGGACAACCTCCCGGAGGTTTCCCGGAGGAAGTAAAAGCGCGTGTACTACGCGGGGAACCAGGGTTGAGCGAGCGCCCCGGTGAGACTCTGGAGCCTGTGGACTTCGACGAAGCGACAACGACGGTAAAGAAGCTGCTTGGGCGGGAACCCAAGCGACGCGAGGTGATCTCCCACCTTCTCTACCCCAAGGTCTACGGCGACTTCGCGGCCCACCAGAAGCGCTACTCCGACACCTCGGAGATTCCCACGCCTGTCTTCCTCTACGGTCAGGAAACCGGCGAGGAGATCGCCGTCGACATCGAACGCGGCAAGACGCTCATCATAAACTTCATCACGGTGGGTGAGCCCCACCCGGATGGACAACGCACGGTGTTCTTCGAGCTGAACGGGCAGCCGCGCGAGGTCAACGTGACCGACTATTCGCTGGAGCCGACGACGCAGGCCGCCGTGAGCGCCGATCCGAACGATCCGAAGCAGATCGGCTCGAGCATGCCTGGCATGGTCGTGGGAGTAGCTGTGAACGCGGGCGACACCGTGGAGCAAGGGGACAAGCTGCTCAGCTTAGAGGCCATGAAGATGGAGACGACCGTCTACGCCGAGAGCGGCGGCACGGTGTCCGAAGTGCTCGTGCACCCGGGGAGCCGAGTGGCGCCCGGTGACCTGATGATCCGCTTCGAGTAATGTTCTACTGTTCTGTCCCAGAAATACGGTGACGCACCGAGGGGACCGAAGCGCCTCGGGAGATACGAGCATGAACAATTGGAGACCCCAAACGTGGGCCGTCAGGGCCCAGGCAGAGGAAACGACGCACCACGAACACTCGGTGCCGATGTTCCTGACGTCGAGCTTCGTCTTCGAGGACAGCGAGGAGATGCGGGCCGCGTTCGCCGGCGAGATCAAGCGGAACATCTACGGCCGGTTCACGAATCCGAACGTCGAGGAACTCTCCGAGAAGATCCGCCGTTTGGAGGGCGCCGAGGCGGGGCATTCCCTGGCGACGGGCATGGCCGCCGTGTTCGCCACGTTCGGGGCCTTGCTCTCCAGCGGAGATCACATCCTCGCGTGTCGGTCGCTCTTCGGATCCACTCACACGATTCTCACCAAGCACCTGCCTCGCTTCGGGATCACGAGTTCGTATGTCGATGCGGCGGATCCCGACTCGTGGCCCGGCGAGATTCGTGAGAACACCCGCATGATTTTCGTGGAGACACCCACCAATCCAGCAGTCGATCTGGTGGACCTCGAGTGGCTGGGAAAACTCGCCGATGAGCGGGGGATCCTCCTGGTGGTGGACAACTGCTTCGCCACGCCGATCCTGCAGCGCCCCATTGAGTTCGGCGCGCACATCTCGCTCCACTCCGCCACCAAATACATCGACGGACAGGGTCGGGTGATGGGTGGGGTGGTGGTTGGCCCTAGGGATCTTATCCAGGAGATCTACGACTTCTCGCGGGCGACCGGGCCTTCCTTATCGCCGTTCAACGCGTGGGTGCTCTCCAAGAGTGTGGAGACGCTGCAAGTTCGCATGGAGCGGCATTCCGAGAACGCGTTGACCGTGGCGGAGTGGTTGGAGGGGCGGGCGGGTGTCGCCTCGGTTCGGTATCCCTTCCTCCCTTCCCACCCCCAGTACGAGATCGCGAAGAAGCAGATGTCTTCAGGGGGCGGCATCCTTTCGTTCATCGTCGAGGGAGGTCTGGAGCAGGGGAGGCGCTTCCTGGACTCCGTGAAGCTGTGCTCGCTTACCGCTAATCTCGGCGACACTCGTACGATCGTTAGCCATCCGTCGTCGACCACACACGCCAAGCTCACCGAAGAGGAGCGTCAGGCGGTGGGGATCACGCCGGGCTTGATCAGGATTTCGGTCGGCCTAGAAGACGTCAGGGACGTGATCGCGGATGTGGAGCAGGCGCTAGAGGCGGGCTGAGGCGCTGGGGTGATCAGGGGTTTCAGATCTCACTCAGTTCAGGCACCATGAGCCTGTGCTCAGCCCGGATCACCCGATCGACGGGCATGGAACAGGAGCGTCTCGCTGCCCGGTAGCATGTGTGGCTGAGCGTAGCTCGCGAGCGAGCCCGGTAACGAGTCTGCCTCGGCCAGCAACTCCGGTTCTCCTCCGCTAGCCTCGACTTGATACAGAGCCACCCGTTGGGACGGGAAAGCTGCTGCGGCAGCGTAGACGATCGTCCCGTCGTCGGCCCATGTCACCCCCGAAAAGGTCGAAAAGGTCCCGGGAACCTGAGAGTTCAGGACGATCGCTTCAAACTCGCCGTCAGCCACGGAGACTCGCTTCAGCGACGGCCCGTCGAAGAAACCGATCCAGGCACCGTCCGGCGAAAAGAATGGGGACGAGGCACCCCTCGGTACCCGCGAGCGGCTCGGCACGCTCCTGATCCAATCTTTGCAGGTACCGCCGCGAGTCCTCGCCCCGGGCCGAGTAGACCAGTAGGTTCCCGTCGGGCGAAAACGTTAGTGACGTGATACCCGGACGCCCCCATACCGCATCCGGTCCACCCAAGTAGACATCGGCGTCCTGACCAATCGGTAGGCTGAAGCGCACGATTGAGCTTGTTGCCTGATCGCGGGGTCTTGACGTGACCACCACCAGCGTCACCGCGAGCACGCCGGCCAACGTGACGAATGCCATGCTCAGCCGCTTCCACGGACCTACGCCAACGGCCGCACCTGCCGTTGCGAGTTCCCCATACCGGAAGTGCTCATCGCCCAGCGCCTTCGCGAACTCCTGCGCCGATGCTTCAGGTCATCGGCCAGGTAGACGGTAGCCATGCCGCCTTCGCCGAGCTTACGCTCAATGGTGTAGCGGCCTTCGAGGGCTGCGTTCAGACGGGTGACTGGATCGGACATGGCGGGCAAGATGCGTCTAGGACGGGTAAGAGTGCAAGCGTCTCAAACGAGCAGTTGCTTCATTTCGATCCGGTGCGATGCACGAGGGGGAGAGGCCCAAGCCCCTCCCCCTCTGAAAGGTGTGCACGTTCGCGTACTCTAACCCCGTGTATGGATCGAAAATCGTACTCGGGCTTAGTGTATGATTCCCTTATTCTACCCCGAAAACTGTGAAAATCAGGACCTGCCCATCAGGCGTAGGAGGCAGTCGCTCTACGGATGGGCGGGCACCACCGCCTAAGGCTTGAGCACTGTCGACCCAACCGTCCCACGCGCCTCAAGAGCCCGATGCGCCTCCGCTGCTTCCGCGAGCGGGTAACGAGCGCCGATGTGGGGCCGTACCCTGCCGGAGCCCACGATGTTGAAGAGGGCGGCCA
>JAPYQK010000044.1:0-1323 GCA_029941275.1 Longimicrobiales bacterium
GCTCACGCCTGATCGGGATGGCTGGAACGGTCGGCTGCCGGTCCCGGGAAACGGAAAGTACGAGTGGAAGGGTTTCCGGACCGATCTCCCGCGCGAATTCAATCCCGAGCGTGGGTACATCGCCACAGCCAACAACAACGTGCATCCCCCGGGCTACCAGGGGCGGCCCGTTTTCTATCACTCTACCAGGGGTGTGGAGACTTCACGTATCACCCGTCTTCACCAGATCCTCGGGAGTCCAGGGCAGTTCTCCGTCGAGGACCACCAGGCGATCCAGCAAGACGGTTATTCCTTGCGAGCCGTCGGGGATATCCCCGCTTTCAGGGGTTGGACTTCAGACGTCCCGGCCGTGGAACGTGCGCGAGCCATGATCGCCGACTGGAACGGAGTGCTCACGAGTGAGAGCACGGCAGCCGCGATTTATGTGCAGTGGACGCGTGAGTTCTCCGCTGCAGCCCGAAGTGCAGGGACCCCGCCCGCGGAGCGTCAAGCCGCGATGGCCGACGGGCTGGAGGAGACGATCGCCGCGTTGACGGACGACTGGGGTGCGGACTGGTCAGAATGGAGCTACGGCAGGGGCAACCAGAGCGGTCTCTCGCACATGTTCATTCCGAACTTCGACCTGCCCGCCGTGGAACGACCGGGTGGCTTCGGCACGATCAACGCGACCGGCGCGAACTTCCGCCGCATCATCGACCTCGACGACCTGGATCGGTCCGTCGCAACGAATGCACCGGGCCAGAGTGCACAACCGGGCAGCCCGTTTTACGGCAACCTGGCCGACTTTCTGGGCAACGGGGAGTACTTCCCGTTTCTCTTCACGCGGGAAGCCATCGAGGAGGTCGTGGCCCATCGTCTGACGCTTCAGCCGGGGCAGTAGCGATCGATCGGAGTACGACCCACGAGATTACACTCGGCCTCGTATCGGCGACTGCCGGCACGGGGCCGCGGTGTTTCGCCCACCCGCCCCTACCCCGATTCACTCCGCGTGGCGGGACGTCCCCCTACAAGATCTCCCTTTGGGACTGCTCCTTCTCGAGCCGTAGCTGGGCCGCTCGGGCACACCCCTGCATGACCTGAAAGTAGCGCTGCACCCAGTCCTCACCGAGTTCGTACGGATGGGGTCCGTCTCCTCGGCCGGCGAGCATGCGATTCCTGTTGTACGCGTTGTCGAACTCGGAGTGGTTCGAGAGAATCACGCTCGCGCCCGTTGCCGCGGCCTGCTCCGCAATGTGCTGCTGCGCGTCGATGTAGCTCTGGAAGTTCTCGATGCCTGGGTCCGGCGTATTGTTCACGAAGTTGAAGGCCGTGCCGCCTGAGTAC
>JAPYQK010000044.1:1333-16892 GCA_029941275.1 Longimicrobiales bacterium
GTACACCACGTTCACCGGCCTTCCGTTGTCAAAAACGGTGAACGTATACGACAACGTGCCCGGTGTGTGCCCTGGCGTCTCCCACATGGTGACGGTCGTATTGCCGAGCGTGAGTTCCATGCCGTCGGTCGCCACGATCCCCCGCGTGGGGGCCATGGTGGCGTAGCGGTTCGGGTACATCTCAACGAGCTCCCAGTCCAGCTCTCCCATGACCACCTCCGCGCCAAAACGGTCCTGTAGAAGCTGCGAGCCGCCGATGTGGTCACCGTGTGCGTGGGAAATGATGACATACCGGATGTCGTTAGGATCAAGGCCAAGTCGCTCCAACCCACCGATGATCAATTCTTCCGAGTTGTACGGGTAGACCGTGTCGATGATGATGATGCCCTCGCTCGTGGTCAGGGCCCACGACGTGTGAACCCTGCCGCCCACGAAGTAGAGGTTGTCGAAAACTTGGGCTGGTTCCGCATACCAAGCTTCGCGCGGGGGGATGGTCGACGGGTCGCGAACGTACCGGGGAAGGTTGTTGCTCGTGTTCACGCCGCCACTCGCCGGTAGTAAACAGATTCGGTTCAGCGTGCCCAAGAACTCGAAGCCCGCCGCTCTTTTCGCCGATCGCAGGGCCGCATCGATCTCGGTGTCGAAATCCCGGGCGACACGGGTGTTCTGGGAGAATCCATCTGCCGGAAGTGTCGCGACGATGATGGCCGAGATTCCCAACAGCCTGCCCATTCGTGAACCCATGATGACCCTCCTGAACGTCCGTGGTGACTTGCTCCAAGAGGGCCATCATACGGCCGGACACATCTTATATCTAATCGCTTCCCACGATGGGGTTCTGATCACTTTCCAGCGTGAGCTGTCTAGTCACCCCCTGGGTGACGTAGACAGCGGCCGGAGCGACCGAACGTCCGGTCTGCTTCTCGAGCTCCAAAACGATAGGTACGCTGTACGCGCTCGAATCGAGGCGCATGATCGCCAGTAGCACGCTGTGTTCGAACCCACCCAGGACCTCAGCCATCGTTCCTCCCACCGTTGCCGTCGAGTCCATACTGATTCCCGTTCGGTCGATCAATACACTGTTAGTACTGACGGTGTACTGATCGAAAAGGTTGGAACGGGTTTCGGTGGGTGGTGGGATGGCTCGGTGGCGAGACCCGCGAAAACCCTAAGGCGAGTTGCCTAAAACACTCTCCAGCACTCTACCATCGAGATCGTCCGGGGCCGGCGTACCCGTCAGCCAAGCCAAGGTGGGAGCGACGTCGACGGTGGCGACACGCTCGTCCGAAATCCCCGTCCGAATCGTGGCACCGAGAAAGATCACGGGAACGTGTCGATCGTAATAGTACGGTGAGCTGTGCGACGCCACGCTGCTAGACGAGGTAAGCGTATTGGGCGCATAACGGACGTGCACACCCGCCCACGGGACTGGGGTCAACAGACGCTCACGGGAGTGCGAGTGCGAAAATAGCACCTGGAACGAATCGGCTAGGATCTCGCTCTCCACATCATCAAATGTGTATGCGGCAGCGATGTACGGCAGCGTCACGAGCGCGGCCTTCACGGCTTCCTGCCGGGCCCTCTCCTGCTCGGCCGCGCTCACCGGAGCTCGGCCTACAGCCGCTTCGTCCACCGCCGCCACCGCCGCCCTGGCCCGGAGCTGGATCTCTCCGCGCTCATCCCGATTCAGGCGCTTGGCATCGACACCCTCTTCAGCGAGAACCTCGGGAATATCCAGCACCCCATGGTCCGCCGAAACGGCGACGACCCAGCGCCCAGGACCGACCTCATCGTCGAGGAAAGAGAAGAAGCGGCCCAGCTCTACATCGAGCCTGAGAAGATTATCGAGCTGCTCTCGGCTGCGGGGTCCGAAACGATGTCCGACGAGGTCCGTTTGTGACAGCGCGACCCCCAAGTAGTCCACGGTCCCTCGCTGACCCAGCTCGAACTCTCGAATGGCTTCGGTAGCCAGCGAGACCACGGCCCGGTCGGGGAACGGCGTGTAGCGCCACCGCCAGGAGTTCACTTCCCCCGGGTCATTCCTATCGACGAGTTCACCTGCCACGTGGGGAAACGCCGTGTACTCTCCCCGCAACTCGAATCTGGATGTGTCTGGGCGAGTGAGAGCCCGGGCCTTGAGCGGCACGCTGCTCTCCCACAGCGTGTCCGAGTAGATGAGCGGCATCGTATTGGCATTGAAGTCCGCTATCCACTCGGAATACTCGGAGTGGTAGAAGTCCGATGTGACGAACCCACCCCCCCGCTCGACGATCCAATACACTTCTCCCTTCGCCTGCCCAGCCAACCCGATCGCCCCCCGGTCTTTCTTCGAGAGCGACACGACTCTCGCTCCCGGATCAGCGTCGGAAATCCAATCCGCGAGACCGGGACGGAGGATGTTCCGCGGGGACCGTCCAGTAAGCTCCGGAAACCCTAGAATCGGGCTGCTCCCATCCTGGACGCAGTACATCCGTTGTAGTTCGCCGTCCCTGATCTCGGACCAGTCGTTCCCGACGATCCCGTGGCGGCTCGGGTACACGCCGGTGGACAGTGTGGTGTGTCCCGGGCCCGTCGTCGTCATGGAATGGTCGTGGGTGGCGTTCGTGAATTGGTAGCCGTCGTCGAGGAGCCGCCGAAGCCCCCCTGTGAAAAGGTCGTCGTACCCGGTCAGGAGATCGGCACGGAGCTGGTCGATCACCAGGAGGACCGCGAGGGTTGGGGCGTCCGCGGCAGCAAACGCGGAAGAGGATCTGGGGTTCGAGGGCGCACACGCGAACGTCATAAAAAGAAGCACAAGTGCACCACGTCGTCCGACCAACCGTATGCCCTTCAACGTACGTCCCTCAAAGCATGTCCCTCTCTTTCAGTCTTCACGGAGGTCAGACTAGTGGGACAATCCGATTAGAGAAACCCCTTGATAGGCTCATAGGGGTTCCCCACCGCTTCAGCGATCACCAGGTGTTCACCGCAAAGCACTCGAAGCGCGATCCACTTACACCAGACCTCAACAGCATCTCCCAGCTCTTCGATCTCCTCCACCGTGAAATACCCGGCCGCATCCGTCTCTCTTCCATCCGGCTCGGGTTCACCGGAGACGGGCTCACAAAGAAAAACTGATGCCATCAAGTCTCCTCGTTCGCTCTCGAGGTTCTGGGAGATGATGGAGGACGAGCGGAAGTTCGAGCGGGAGATCTTGCGGAACTGTCAGGACTGGTAGGTCTGGTCTCCGGCGTCTTGATTCGCAAGGCCCCCGGAGTTCGGGGACCACACGTAGCTGAACCGCCGTTTCGCGCGTAGTCGCAGCACGGCAACTCGTGTTGACTGGTTCGTTCCCGCCCGTCACGTTATCCCGGCCCGTAAAAAGGGCCTTTTGCTTTTACGATCTTTGAGGCGGGCTGAAATGACGCCTCCCTCCGTTAAAACAAGGTGGTCTGTCGTGGGATTCGTTTCCTGGGCCAGGTCGTCGAGCGCCCCGTTAGGGCGCGAATCATTCAAGGAGAATCCATGAGTGTGAACGGTCTCGACTTCACCATCGGCATAGGGGGAGCAGCCGGCCAAGGCATCGCGACACCGGGAAATATTCTCGCGCGTATGTTCGGGCGGCGTGGTCTCCATCTCTACGCGTACAACGCGTATCAGTCGATCATTCGCGGGGGACACATCCTGCTATCGATACGCATACGTGACCAAGAGGTGCACAGCCACGGAGACGGCATCGACATGCTGCTGTGTCTCAACCAGGACACGATGGACCGGCACTTGAATATTCTCAAGCCCGGATCTTGGGTGATATACAACGCGGACAAGGTCGAGCCCGGCGAGTTGCCCGAGGGTGTCTTGGCCTGCCCGATGCCGGTCGGCGAACTGGCAGAAGGGAGCAAGAACAAGCTCATTCAGAATACGATTTCACTCGGTGTCATGATGTCTGTGCTAGGTGCCGACTTCGGGGTTTTGCAGGAGGCCCTAGAGCAGGCCTTTGGACGAAAAGGAGCTGCCGTAGTCGAGGAGAACGTGAAGATGGCGCGGGCAGGCTACGACCATGCCGCCGCCAATTTCGAGTCCTTCCCCACCCCGCTGCCGGAGGGTGAGAAGCCCCTTGCGATGTGGACCGGCAACTCGGCCCTGGCCATGGGCGGAGCCGCGGCGGGAGTGAAGTTCTACTGCGCCTACCCCATGAGCCCATCGACGGGTGTCCTGCATTGGTTTGCGAACCACGCGCACGAACTCGGCATCATGGTAAGGCAAGTCGAAGACGAAATCGGCGTGGCGAACATGGCCATCGGGGCCGCACACTCCGGCTGCCGCGCCATGTGCGCGACGTCCGGGGGTGGTTTCGCGCTGATGACGGAAGCCATTGGCGCCGCCTCGATGATGGAAATTCCCGTGGTCTACATCAACGTGATGCGTGCCGGGCCCTCCACCGGTGTCCCGACGAAGACGGAGCAAGGCGACCTCTGGCAAGCGCTTGGCGCGAGCCAAGGCGACTTCGAGCGTTTCATCGTGGCTCCGGTGAACTGTCTCGACGCGTACAACACGGTTCCGGAGATCTTCAACCTCGTGGATAAGGCCCAGTGCCCCGGCATCATCATCTCCGACCTGCTCATTTCGGAAGGCACGTTCAATGTCGATCCGGACTTGGTCGACCTCCAACCCGAAATCAACAGAGGTGATTTCCTGGTCGACCCGTCGCCCAACGGCACCTATCTGCGTTATAAGGACACGGAGAGCGGAATCTCGCCCCGGGTCGTGCCGGGCTATGAGGGATTCGTGCATACCGTCGCCACGGATGAGCACGACGAAGACGGGGTGATCATCAGTGACGAGTTCACGCACCCGCACAAACGGCGTAAGAGTGTGGAGAAGCGGGCCCGTAAGTTCCAAGGCGTCGTGGCGGACGTACCGGCTCCGAGCCTGGAAGGACCGGCCGACGCAGAGGTGACGTTACTCGGCTGGGGCTCGACCTATGGAGTCATCAAAGAGGCCATCGAAATACTCGCCGAGCAGGGTGTGGTGGCCAATCAGTTGCCCATCAAGTGGATCGCCCCGCTTCACGGGGACGTGGTGGAGGACATCCTGTCCAGCGCCAAGAAAGTCATCTTGGTGGAGAACAACCACTCGGGTCAGTTCGCACGGTACTTGAGAAGCGAGACGGGCTACTCGCCGGACGGACACATCCGGAAGTACGACGGCGAGCCGTTCATGCCGCACCACGTCGTCGAAGGTGTGCTCGAACTAATGAAGACCGAAGAATCCATCTACGTGCCGTACCAGGAGATCATCGTATGAGCGTCGCCGAACGGACCGACCCACTATTGGGCATTGATCTGGCTCGAGCCCCCGAGTCGGCGAAGGACTTCAAGGGCAAGGTCAACCCGGACTGGTGCAAGGGTTGCGGGGACTTCGGAGTACTGAACTCGCTTCAGCGTGCCCTCTTCGAGTTGGAGCTGAAACCTCACGAAATCTTGGCGGTGAGCGGTATAGGCTGCTCCTCGAACTTGCCCGGATACCTCAACGCCTACGGGATGCACACGCTACACGGGCGCTCCCTCCCGTTCGCCACAGGCGCCAAGCTGGGCAATCACGAACTCACGGTCATTGCCACCGGCGGAGACGGAGACGGCTACGGTATCGGCGGCAACCACTTGATGCACACCGCGCGCCGGAACCTGAACCTCACGTACTTGGTGATGAACAATCAGATCTACGGGCTGACCACGGGCCAGATTTCGCCCACGAGCCGTCCCGAGATGAAAACCAAAAGCACACCGTTCGGGAACCTCGAGTATCCGATCAACCCGATCACCTCAGCCATCATGAACGGAGCGACGTATGTCGCCCGCGGCTACAGCGCTGATCCCAAACACCTCGTCGAGCTCATCAAAGGTGGAATCCAGCACCAAGGCTTCTCCTTGATCGACGTTTTTAGTCCGTGTGTCACATTCAACCACGACAACGACTTCGCGTTCTTCAAGCCGAGGATCAAGAAACTCGAGGACGAGGGGCACGATACGCAGGATTGGAAGGCGGCCTGTGAGAAAGCGATGGCTTGGGGGGACGAGATCTACATCGGCCTCTTCATCACGAACGACCGTCCGTCGTTGGATTCGATGGAGATGGTACTCCAAGATGGGCCGCCGCTGGCGCGGCGGGAGCTGGGCCTCAGCAAAGAACAAGGGAAAAAGCTGATCGGCCGCATGATGTAGGGAGTATCTCCTATAGCGGATCCAGAGAACAGCAGGTCCTGGACGAGAGAAAACGGCCACCTCTGAGCGATGGGGGTGGCCGTCTCTCTGGCGACCCGGTCAGCCGGAGCGAGTCACCGCCGGATGCTCAGGCTTAGTGAGATGCGTCCGTTGTCGACCGCGAGTTGGTCGGGCTCCACGGTCTCCCATCCGCCGAGCGCCTTACCGGCGAGGTATCCCAGGTACCCTCCGAACAGGACGCCACCTGCGGCTCCTGCTGCAGTGGTTTCGGCACGAGAGTATTCGGCCGGCCCCGAGCTAGAACTGAATCCGAACCCGCCGCCGGAGCAGCGAGTCGATCCCCTCGGATAGTACGTCTTGTGGGCGATCACTCCGCCAATAACACCCCCCACCGACGATCGCCGCGATGACCCAACGGTCGTCATGGAGGCTCGGGCCTTGGATGTCGGAATTTTCGATCGCAGCCGGAGGCGCACCCCCGCCGGCCTCGTACCGGAGTGTGTCTGATGTGAGTCGGACCACCGTGCCTTCGGTCCATCTCCGTTCTGGTCGTTCGCCAGGCCTACGATTTTCCGAGGAGTTCGACCAGGAGGTCCTGACACGAACCAAGTCGTCTGGGGCCAGCCGCTGGCCGTGGACGGCGGCGGGAAGGCGGGCAATCAGCAGGGGAGCGAACCAGGCTCCGACAGTGGGGGTCCACCCCCGAGCAGGCGGCCTTGCCGTTTTCATCTAAAAAGAACGAACCAATACGGATAGGTGGGCGGTCGTGGACGTGCCAGAGGAGATTCTTGTTCCGTCGAGATCGCGAAGTTCTGTTCCAGGGATTGATTACTAACGACCACGATCTGTAGCTGGCTGGGCCGATAACCGATTCGAGCTACGCTCAGCGCATGAGTTTCCGCGGGAACGTTCTGGAGCAGGAAACGGCCATTCTGCTGTGTCAGGCCGCCAATCTCCAAGTCGAAGATGAAGACTTGAACCCGCGCAATCGGTACTCCGGTCTGTGCCTCGGTGACTTGGCCGTAGACCGTGCCGGTTTGGGCTGCTAGACCCGGGGGCAGATCAAGAGCGTTGCCGTCAACATGTCGAGGACCGGCCCCATATGCGAACGTCTGGCTTTGGACACCTTACATCCCAGTAGTCGAGAGTTCTCCGTCACTCGCTTCTTCCAACGGTGTCCGAAGCCAGGCTTCCGCTTCATCCAGGTCCCGGAACGGCCTGAAGTGAACGGCCACACCGTGTTCAAATTTCATCTGGTACTGACGAGCACCGCCGAAGTCCACGTCGCGGGCAACGACGACTGCGGTGCGACCCTCGCCACGCTCCTGGCTTCTCTCACGAATGGCTACCGCCATTTCATCCATTGAGTCGTGGCTAAGCCCACCCTCGGACACTCCCCGCATGTCCCACAAGCAACCCAATCCTGGGCGGAACGCTGTTTGGGAAAGAACAGCATCGAATGCGGTCCTCCAGGTATCCATCGTCAGCGGACCCTCAAAGGTGACCCGGGCGAGGTCGTCCGCTATCCCGATGGTGTGGCTCATCCTCAGGTCCCTGCTCGCTCGGCGTGGCCTCGTAGGTTGCTACGGCCTCGGCCTTTGGAAAGGAAAGCGGCTCGATGCGGACAGTTCCAAATAGCTTTCGGGAAGGCTAAACAAAATCCGGCGAGCGCGTGACGTCCTTCGGGAAAGAAATTGCCCTAACTGGGGACGAGGCCCGAAATGCGAAAAACCGTCGGAAGCCCATGACCGGGTCGGTGTTCACCGTCATATAACAGAGAACCCCGGGGGACGTCCTGTCCCCCGGGGTTTCGATGTCGGGCAACCGCTGGTTCAGCGGCTTGGTTTTACCACTCGCCTATTCTTACGGCAGCGCCAAAGCCGCCAGTCCTCCCGAGAGCTGAATCATGACGTACTGCTTACCCTCGTGCGCCCAGCTCGACATGCCGTAGCCCGTGTTTCCGGACAGAGGCACCGTTCCGACACGCTCGCCGGTGCGTTTGTCGATCGCGAAAAGGTTTTCCTGTCCGTCGGCCGTTTGGCCGCTCGCGAGCAACAGCGTCGGCGTCACCACCATCGCGGAGTGTCCCCTACGACCAGGATTGCTCAGTGCAGGGTCGAGGCCCTGCAGCAACGGATGGCCACGCAGGAATGCTTGCTCAGGTTCCGTGGCATCACCGTTCGGAATCACCCAGAGGTGCTCCCCAGTGTTCATGTCGATCGCGGTGATCCGGCCGATCGGTCCTTTCCAGATCGACAAGCCATCGATGGTCTCTGGACGGCCCGCGAAGTCGGGCGGACCGCCGCCCCCACGTCCTCGACCGCGGAATCCGCCACCGCCGCCGAACCCACGCCGGTTGATCCACTGCGACAGCGTGGTTCCCGTCTGAAGATCGTTGTCCATCGAGGAGTCGATGCCGGGCTCCAGAACCGTCCCACCACACCCGCTGTGCGAGGTGATGAACATGATACCTTGCACCGGGTCGGCGACCGCCGGACCCGTGATGTTCACACCTCCGGTGTCTCCGGGGCAGATCCGTGGACGCGCGTCACCCTGGGCGCCGCCCAAGGCGGTCGGCGGATTGAAGAAGGGAGCGAGGTAATTCCCGTCCCTCGCGACCGCGAGAGCCTGCTCGTAGATCTCGGGCGTATAGTCGATCAGGTGATTTTCGGTCCGCCCTTGCAAGTCGTACGGTGCGGGTTTGGTCGGAAACGGCTGCGTCGGCGAGAGCTTTTCACCTGGTACGTTCGACTCGGGAACGGGGCGTTCCTCGATGGGCCAAATCGGCTCACCCGTCGCCCGGTTGAACGCGTATACGAACCCCTGCTTGGTGGCCTGATAGACGCCTGGAATCATTTCACCGTCCACTTCCACATCCATCAGGATCGGGGCCGTGGGCGTGTCGTAGTTCCAGATGTCGTGGTGTACGAGCTGGTAGTGCCAAACTCGCTCGCCGGTCCTCACGTCCAGAGCGATGAGACTGGTGCTGAAAAGATTGTCGCCCGGACGGAACCCGCCGTAGAAGTCCTGCGTGGCGCCGTTCGTCGGAATATAGACAAGACCCAATTCGGGATCGGCCGCCATGGGCGCCCACGACGAAACGTCGCCCGTCCACTGCCATGCGTCGTTCTCCCACGTGTCGTGACCGAACTCGCCCGGCCGCGGAATCACATGGAATTTCCAAAGGAGCTCACCGGTGCGTGCGTCGTACCCCAAAATATCGCCGGGTACGTTCTCGATACGCGACTGGTTGTACCCCTGCTCCGCCGAGTTACCCACAACCACGACGTCGTTTACGACGATGGGCGGTGAGGAGGCGGTGATATAGCCGATCGTCAACGGCATCCCGATGTTCGGATCGTATGGCTGGTCCAGGTCTTCCCAAGGGCCCCAATCCTGAATGAGGTCCTCAACCATGTCGACCACACCCGTCTCGGGGAATCCTGGGAGCGGCACGGGGCGGCCCCAGTTCTCCAACGGCTGACCGGTCTCCGCGTCCAACGCATGCAGGAAGAACCCCGGTGTCGAAATGTAGACCACGTCTCGCCCATCGATCTCGGCGAACGCAATGCCCTTCCCGTATCCCTGACGCATCGAATATTCCCAACGCCAAGTGTTCGGCTCGGTGTGGCTCCACAGCAACTCACCGTCGCTCGGATTCAGGGCCACGACGTGGCGCCGGTAACCGGTAACTGTGATGAGTTTGCCGTTGAAGTACGTGGGCGTGGCGCGCGAGGTGCTCGAGCCGAAGCTCGAAGCATCCCACGACCAGGCGACTTCCAGATCCTCGAAATTCGCGGCGTTGATCTCCGAAACGGTGGAGTACCTCGTGTGGCCGGCGTCTCCACCCAGATACTGCCACTGCCCGTTCTCCGTCCCGGAGAGTTGGGCCGATCCCGCTGAGGGTGCGACGAGCATCAACCCGGCTGCTAAAGCCAGGCATGCCGCCAGAGGCAATTCTCGGAAAGAGCGTGACGTGTCTTTGACCATGTTCGTGTTCCTCGCTGACTGGAATCGGCTTGACGTATGCGCCTTGATTGGGCGAAGGGCCCAAAGCCCCGCTCCGGCCAAATCGACGAAGCGGCTGAACTACTTAGTTAGACAGATTAGGAAGCGTCGATGTTGAAGGCAACGCATGGGGCGATGATATGCGTGCGATGACTACTCGGCGACCAATGAAGACGTTCCCGGGGCTCCCTGGCTTCATTGCACCCAACCCTTACGGCCCGTAACCTCTAGCGATCCTGAATTTACATTGAGTGAGACCCTGCAGCGTCCGCTGTTGGGGTACTCCTGACTACCGCAGAATGGGAGGGACAGTCAGTGATAGCGCGATCCCTTGTCTCGCTTTCTATCGGCCTGTTGTTGGGGAGTCCTTGCCTCGTGGCCCAGGTCCCCGACTTCCGTCCCGTCACCGAAGAAACCCTGCGCAACCCAGCCCCCGGGGACTGGCTCAACTTCAGGCGCACCGACGACGCGTGGGGCTACAGCCCGCTCGACCAAATCAACCGTGACAACGTGGGCCAGCTTCAGCTCGCGTGGTCGTGGGCTATGGACGAGTCCGGTTCGCAGGAGGCCACCCCTCTCGTCTATGACGGGATCATGTACTTGCCGAACCCACACGGCATCATTCAGGCACTCGACGGCGCGACTGGAGACCTGATCTGGGAGTATCGCCCGGAAATCGACCCCGACCGCCCCCCACGAGGGATTGGGGCCCAAAAGAACATCGCCATATACGGGGACAAGATTTTCGCGGCCACGCTCGACGCTCACATCATCGCCCTGGACGCGAGGACCGGAGAGGTCGCCTGGGACACGGAGACGGCGGACGCGAGCCTGGGGTTCAAGTACACGGCCGGCCCGATCGTGGTGCGCGGCACGGTGATCGCCGGAATCACGGGATGTGAGCGCTACAAAGAGGACGTTTGTTTCCTCGCGGGGCTCGATGCTGAAACCGGTGAAGAAAAGTGGCACACGGCGACCATCGCCCTACCTGGTGAGCCCGGTGGCGACACCTGGGGCGACTTGCAGCTGGAGTTCAGGGCCGGCAGCGATATGTGGATGACCGGCAGCTACGATCCGGAAGCGAACTTGGTCTACTGGGGCACCTCTCAAGCGAAGCCGTGGGCCCGTGCGGTCCGTGGTACCGATGGGGACGCGTTATACACCAATTCCACGCTCGCCGTCGACCCCGATACAGGAGAATTGGTCTGGTACTACCAGCATCTTCCCGGCGAGACGAACGACATGGACGACGGGTTCGAGAACATCCTGATCGACGTCGGGGGTCAACCCTCGCTCTTCAAGATGGGCAAGCTGGCGATTCTCTGGCAGATCAACCGGGAAACCGGCGAGTTCATCCGCGCCACCGACCTCGGTCTGCAGAACATCGTAGAAGTGGATCCGCAGACGGGCGTGGTCACCTATGTACCGGAGATGATCCCGCAGATCGGCGTCGAAATGGAGATGTGCCCGAGCACGTCGGGGTTCAAAAGTTGGCGTGCGATGGCGTACAGCCCCGAAACCAACGCCCTCTATGTGCCCATGACGCTCAACTGTGAGGTGGCCACCTTCGGCCCGATCGAACGGGTCATCGGCGGGGGTGGAACCGGGCCGGTTCGTCGCAGAGATATCCGGCACCCCGACGGCGCTGACCACCTCGGAGAACTTCTGGCGCTGGACATCGCCACCGGAGAGCCATTGTGGCGTCATCGCACGACCACCCCGATCAACTCGGCGGCCCTCACGACGGGCGGCGGACTGGTGTTCGTGGGTGATTGGGATCGCTACGTCTACGCATACGACGCGGCTACAGGTGATGTCCTCTGGCAGACCCGCCTCGTAACGTCGGTCCAGGGTTTCCCCGTGACGTTCGAGGCGAACGGAAAACAATACGTGGCCGTCCCAGCCGGAGTCGGCGGCGCGAGTTGGTCCAATTTGATTCCGCGGGAGCTGATTCCCGAGATCAAGCGTCCGAACCACGGCAACTCGATTCACGTATTTGCGTTGCCGGACAGCAATTGATGCGACCATGGGTACGTCCCCGGCTTCCTCGATTTATCGCTTGCCGGGTTCTCACTGGCTGCATACTCGCTGGCCCGTTCCGCGTAGTATTCGGCCTCTGCACTGTCTCATTCATCCCACTGGTGTACGCGGTCCCTGCGAGCGGTGCCGTCGTCCAAGACAGTCCGGCCGAAGCCCAACGCACCGTGTGGGACGGAGTGTACACGGAGGCCCAGGCCGAGCGCGGACGAGCCGCTTACATATCAGAGTGCTCCGGCTGTCACGCCGTTGACTTACGTGGTGACAATAACTCGCCCAGTCTGATCGGCATGAGTTTCACTTTCCTTTGGGGCGGGTCCACCCTGGGTGCCCTGTACGAGCGGGTCCGAGAGATCATGCCACCTGAGCGTCCGGGGTCTCTCTCAGCTGCAGCCTACCGAGACGTTTTGGCGTTCGTCCTAGCATCGAACAATTATCCCAACGGACAGCATGAACTCGAGAGCGGGGACCTGGATCATATTCTGATATCGGACCAGCCTGACGCCGAGCCTTGACCGAAGACGAGTACGGATTCGGACCAAAACAATCTGGCGATGGGGAAGCAGACTAGCGACCTCGAATTGGACTCGGGGGAAACACGGCGCAAGGAATCGGGCCGGAGGAGACCAACAATGCGGTGGTTCAGTCTCGGGAAGTTGATTTGCGCAGCGACCATCCTGGGGTCGGCTGCGTGCTCTTTGGACGATGTGACCGAATCGCCTCGCGCTACGGCGACTGATGAGGGAATCCCTTCGACCGATCAGCCACTTCCCTCTTCGATCGTCACAGCGGAGGACATCCCCTCCGATGTTTACGAGGACTCTTGGGCACGCCTCCCGCTCTTGGATCGAGAGTCCCTCGACGCCGACGGACAACGTGCTTTCAACGTCATCGTAAACCCCGAAAGCCGGTATGCCACGGGTCTTCGGGGGCCGATCGGGATGTGGGCCTACAGCCCCCAAATGGCCGAGGATCTCTTCCCCGCCAGCACGTATCTACGGTACGGGACCGAGAAGGACCAACGTCTCACAGAGCTGGTCATCCTGGCTACTGCAAGGGAGGTCCGGAGCCAATATGAATGGACCTCTCACGAGCCGGCGGGAGATCGAGCAGGCCTTGGGGCGGAGATCATCGACGTCGTAAAACGTCGCGCGGATCTGTCCACTATAGGTGAGGTACCGGGTCTCGGTGATCGGGAACGGACCATCATCACCTTCGTCCGCGAGGTCATGAGCGAGGAGAAGGTGTCGTCTGCAACATTCGACCGCGCGAGAGAACTATTCGGTGAACGAGGTGTGATGGACCTGGCGGGTTTGGTGGGTTATTACGGATTCGTCAACATCACGCTGAAGACGTTCGACGTACAATTGGCCCCCGGACGCGAACGCCTCCTCCCCGACCTGTGGTGAGGGGCTGGCGCGTCGGGATTATTCCGCTCGTATGGAGAGAACAATGAAGACCAGTTCGGACCTTCCCCGTTTGCTCACAGCTGTGTGTGTTGCCCTTGTCTCCACGTCGGTCGCAACGTCCGTGTCTGCCCAAAACGGGCCCGACCTCATGCGACAGATGATGGAGCTCCAGCTGGCTCGTCTGGTCAACATCGACAATCTCCTCATCGAGCAGGAGGTGATGGGCGTCTCCACCACGCTCTACCTGGTGAAGGAAACGGTCAATGGGCAGCCCACGTTGGTCCCACGGGTGACAATATCGGGCGGGGACGCCATGCCCATTGAGGGGGACTCCCCCCTCACAGGCTGGTCCGGATCGCCGGAGTTTTATGTCCGGTTCGCCGATCGCTTCGTGCTGGATGCCACCACCGACTTCGAGGGGCGCCCAGCTTATCGCCTGGCAATAACTGACTTCTCTGGCATCAACGGTTTTACGTCGGTAAATATGGCCGGCCAAGCAACCCAAAAGCTGTGACCGATAACGGCACGTGCTTGGTCTTATGCACGCCCTTCGACCGTGTCAGAACGGGAGCATCCCCAATTCGCTGAGCCGGTAAACCGCGAACCCGACCACGGCGAACAGCATTACCATCACGGTGATCTTCACGATCCCCTTGAGGATCTTCCAAATGAGGATCAACACGAGCAATGCACCGACGATGGCCACCCCCAGTACTGCGGGGTTCGACAGCAAGCTATCCATAGCGATTCTCCGTCACGGTGGATCGATCCTTGCGCGATGATGTCGGGCCGGTTTCGGCGCCGCAAGGCGACTTACGACAAGCCTACGATAGTGATACCCTGACAGTTTCGACCGTTCGGCTCCAGAGGAAAGTACACATGCACCGTTCGAGAGGGAGAGAAATTGTGAAGCGTCAAGAATCAAAGACAGCTGGTTGGAGAATTCAGAGCCTGTGTTTGGTGTCCGCTCTCGCGGCATCCCTCGGCATGGAAGGGTCGCTCACAGCCCAGCAGACCGCGATCGAGATGACGCTCGAACGCATGGTGGATCTCAGTTTGAGCAACAGCTATCGGATCCAGAACTTGAATCTGAGTATCGACCGAACACGCCACCGGCTGGCCGCCGAGGAGGCTCGTCTGAAGACGGACGTGTCTTTGGATCTGTCCGTACCTGAGTTCGAGTCGATCGCCGAGCCCCGATGGAATTCCCAACTAGGGCTGAACGAAATCGTCCACGAAAACAGCCGGAGGTGGGAGGGTCAGCTCTCGGTCCGCCAGCCTGTGATACTCTTTGGTTATCCGACCAACGGGTATCTCTCGCTCAACAACCGCGTGTACAGGTACCTGCAGATCGAGGAAGAAGGAGGAAACGACCTTCGGTACTACAATCGATATTTTGTTCGTTACACGCAGCCGCTCTTCCAGCCAAATACGCTGCGCAACGACCTGGAAGAGGCCCGGCTCAACCTCGAGGAATCCGAACTGGACTTCCAAAGCGATGTCGTGGAGATCGTCGACGATCTTTCTGACGATTACTTCGAGCTCTTCGAGGACGCCTACGAACGAGTGATCAATGAGGGGTTGGTGGCAAACCTTCAGCTCGCCCTCACTGCTGCCGAGGAGATCGTGGGGGTCGACGCCGATCGCGCCATCGATCTCGATCAAGCTCGCGTCGAGCTCGCGAACGCCGAGCAGCAGCTTCAGCAATCGCAAAGTCAGTTCCGCCTACAAGCAGCCAGCCTCAAGACCCGACTCAACCTCGCCGAGTCCGACTCGATCACACTGGCCCCGTCCATCATGGTGAATCCGGTGCCGATCGATGTCGAGCAAGCCACCCAGTTCGCCCTTCAGCTCACGCCCCGGCTGAGACAGTTGGGCATCCAGTATCGCCAGAACGAACTC
>JAPYQK010000045.1:0-14307 GCA_029941275.1 Longimicrobiales bacterium
GTACATATCGGCGGCCCGTCGGGTGAGCCGGTTGGCCGTCGGGACGATGACCCCACGACCGGTCGTCCAGAGGTACAACCCGCCTTCCGGGACGAGGAACGAGGCGATCGCGGGCCTGCCCGCCAACCAGCGAGGGGGCATCCTCTTCCGGCACGTCTTCCCCTTCGACGCGGACTATACGATCACGGTTCGCGTGCGCGGCCGACGCTTGGCTCACATGCCGATGCCGCAGCTCGACGTCCGTGTCGACGGCGAGCGGGTGCGGCTCATCGAAGCCGACTTCGACAACGCCGAGGCCAACCAGGGCACACGGAACTACGAAGTGTCGCTCACGCTGCCCGCGGGTGACCACTCGATCGGGGCTGGATTCCTGACGGAATATGCCGCCGATCCCCAAGACCCGCGGGACCGGCCGTCGGCCGGCTATTCGGTGGACTACGTGCTGGTGGGCGGTCCTTTCGACGCCACCGCTGTTGGTGCGAAGGAAAGCCAGGAGCGGATCTTCGTGTGCCGACCGGAGACCCAGAGCGCGGAGGAGCCGTGCACACGTCTGATTCTCAACACCCTGGCCCGGCGAGCGTACCGCGGACCGGTGACGCCGCGTGACATCAACCCGCTGATGGCGCTCTTCGACGAGGGTCGCGCCGACGGGGGAAGCTTCGAGCATGGGATCGAAATGGCGCTGAGCGGCGTGCTCGTCGCTCCGCGCTTTCTGTTCCGCGCACCTGATATACCGGACGGCAGACGGCCCGGGGCCGTCTATCGCCTATCCGATCTGGACCTAGCGTCGCGACTCTCCTTTTTCCTGTGGAGCAGCATCCCCGACGAGGAGCTGCTGTCTCTTGCGGAGGAGGGCGTGCTCGGCCAGCCGGACGTGCTTGCCGGTCAGATCACGCGGATGGTCGCCGATCCGAAAAGCCGAGCACTCGTCGAGAACTTCGGAGGGCAGTGGCTACACCTGCGTAACATCGCCGACTGGGCGCCCGATCCGGAACGTTACGCGAACTTCGACGAGTCGCTGCGCTACGCTTTCCAGCAGGAGACCGAACTTTTCCTCGATCACCTGATCCGCGAGGACCGGAGCGTCCTGGATCTCATCGCCGCCGACTACACGTTCGTCAACGAGCGTTTGGCCGATTTCTACGGAATCGAAGGCGTTACAGGGGGCTATTTCCGCCGTGTATCACTCGACGGAACCAACCGCGGGGGTGTGCTCACGCAGGGAAGCATCCTGATGGTGACTTCGTATCCCACCCGCACGTCACCCGTGCTCCGTGGGAAGTGGGTGTTGGAGAACCTGCTCGGCGCCCCGCCCCCACCCCCGCCGCCCGACGTGCCCGCGTTGGCCGACGCGGCAGAGACTTCGGCCGGGAGCCTGCGGGAGGAACTCGAGCGGCACCGGGCGAACCCGGCCTGTTCGGTGTGTCACAACCGTATGGATCCGCTGGGCTTTGCCCTCGAGGCATTCGACGCCGTGGGCCGGTTCCGAACGGGCGACGATGGCGTAAGCATCGACGACTCCGGGTCGCTGCCCGACGGGACCCCCGTGAACGGGCCCGGCGGTCTGCGTGACGTCCTGCTGGCCAGACGGGCCGAGATCGTGGAGACGTTGGCAGAAAAATTGTTGACCTACGCCATCGGCCGGGGGCTCGAAGCTTACGACCGACCGGCCGTGCGAGAGATCCGGCGGCGAGTCGAATCAGAGGACTACCGATTCAGTGCCCTGGTCGAGGGTATAGTCGAGAGTGTACCCTTCCGTATGAGGCGCATTCCGGAGCGATGAGACCATGATGAAACAAAGCCTGTCCCGACGCACGTTTCTCCGTGGCCTGGGCGCATCTGTCGCTCTGCCCTACCTCGACGCGATGACACCGGCTTTCGGGGCGCCGGCCGCACCCGTGACCCGGGTCGCCTTCGTCTACACGGCCAACGGCGTCATCATGAAGGACTGGACGCCCGCTGAGATCGGCTCAGAGTTCGCGCTTCCCAAAACGCTGATGCCCATCGAGCCGTTTTGCGATCAGTCGCTCGTGGTCAGCGGCCTCGCTCACAGGAATGGCGAAGCGCTCGGCGACGGACCGGGCGATCATGCGAGGGCAGGTGCGAGCTGGCTGACCGGGGCGCATCCCCGGAAGACCCGCGGCGCCGACATCCATAACGGTTGGTCGATCGACCAGGTACTGGCCGACGCCATCGGCCAGACCACACCGTTGCCGTCGCTCGAAATCGGCTTGCAGGACGTCCGGATGGTGGGCGGCTGTGATTCAGGCTACAGCTGCGCCTACAGCAACACGATCTCGTGGAGTTCGCCGACCACCCCGCTCCCCTACGAGAACAACCCCAGGCGGGTGTTCGAGCGTCTGTTCGGAGACGGCGAGACAACCGACCCCGAAGCGCGGGCCGTCCGGCTGCGTCAGAACCGGAGCCTGCTCGACTTCGTGCTCGACGACACGCAGCGTCTGGCTCCCAGGCTCGGTGCATCGGACCGAAACAAGCTGGATGACTACCTGGACTCAGTCCGAGAAGTGGAGCGCCGGATTCAGAACATCGAGCGCCAGGACGCCGTCGAGCTGCCGTCCCTGGACCGCCCCGAAGGTGTTCCGCCGACGTTCGAGGAGCACGCCGAGCTCATGAGCGACCTGATCGCAATCGCGTTCCAGGCCGACCTGACACGCGTCGTAACTTTCATGTACAGCCGTGAGGGCGGCAATCGGACTTACCCGTCCATCGGCGTGCCCGATGCACATCACGGGCTTTCGCATCACCAGAACGACCCAGAGCGGATGACCCGGCTACAGAAGATCGACGAGCACCATGTGGCCACACTCGCCCACTTCCTCGGTAAGCTCCGGGACGCTCAGGACGAGACCGGCTCGCTGTTGGATCATTCCATGGTGCTCTACGGCAGCAGCCTCAGCGACTCGAACAGACACACCCACGATGAGCTGCCGACCCTCCTAGTCGGGGGCGGGAGTGGCGCAGTCCGGGGCGGCCGGCATCTGCGATTCCCCGACGGGACGCCGATGACCAACCTCTTGCTCACGATGGCCGACAGTCTCGGGGTATCGCCTGATCGACTCGGGGACAGCACCGGGCCCCTGCCCTCTCTGACCTGATCCGCCGCTGAAGATCAGTTCGGGTCCCGGGCTCCAACGAGTATGCGATTCAGCCGGAGGTCGGGAGCCAATCCAGATAGGGTTGAAGAGGACGCAAACGGAGTAGCTCTGAGATGGCGTCGGTGTCAAAAAGGTAGGCCAGGGTGCTCAATCGAGACCGGGGCCGTTACGGTTACCAACGCGGGACGAATCCTCCAAGATGCGAATGAGATCGTCCGAGTCTTCCCAGCCGCCAGCGACACTCGCGAGTCCTCCTTCTGGACCGGCGGAGCGTAGGCGTTCGAGCGTTGCGACTTCCTCGAAGCTGACGAGCGCGGCTACCGCTTGGCCGTGGCGAGTGATCACGACCGGATTACCGTGTTCGGCGACCCGCATGTACTCGCTGAGTTTGGCTTTGACCTCAACAACGGATCGATACTTTGACATCAAAAACCTCCGTTGAATATGGTTATTGTGCCCGTCACCAAGGGTGTCAATCTTAGCGGTCCTCTAGCGGGGAGTGCTGTGCTGGCGGAGCCAGTCCGCGAGATCGGACTCATCGACGCCTCCGCTCGCCAACGAGAGGACAACGGCGACGACCTCTTCCTCAGGCGCGTCCACACCAAGGACGTTCAGGCCCAGGAATAGATACATGGCCTGGAAAGCGACGCGCTTGTTCCCATCCACGAAAGGCTGGTTGTTGGCGAGACCGAAACCATAGGCGTCAGCCAGGGTCGGAAGGTCAGAGTCAGGTTCGTAGTGCAGGGGGTTCCGCGGACGTTCGAGAGCGGACTCCAGGAGGCCCCGGTCCCGAAGTCCCAGGGAACCGCCGTGAGCATGGGTCTGATCGGAGTGGATGGCGAGGATGTGTACAACAGCAAGCCAACGGGGTTCGATCACCTAGCCAGTTCACGCATGGCGTTGCGGTAACGCTTAGCTCCCTCTGCGTAGATCGCCATGGCCTCATCGAAAGTCGGGTCGAAGGGTGTGATCAGGATGCCCTCCTCTGTCTCGACCAAATGAACGGAATCTCCCTCAGCCAAGTTATAGCGCTCCAGCAGGGGCTTCGGGATGGTCGTGCCAGCCGAGTTACCAATAGCGCGGATCGTGGTTTGCTTGGTCATTGAGAGGTCTCGGGAAACAAGTTATAACAACAGTCATAACCTGCTGGCGGGCGAACAACCGTAGCTAGCGTCGTCTCCTTCCCCGGTCTTCTCTACTCGATCGGCACGTTGAACCGCACCTCCAGGTAGGTAATCGAGCCTTCCACCGCGGTGTATTGGTGGGGCGTCCCTTCAGGAATCAGAATGGCGTCACCCACCGTGACCTGCCGGGCCAGCCCACCTTGAATGTTTCCCTGCCCGCCCCCCGCAGGCCTGACCACGATCCCCCCTGTGACCAGAGTGCCGCCGCCCTCGGTCACATAGTGAAGCTCCGTGCCGGGCCGATGAACGATCGCGCCGGCGGCCTGGGTACGGCGAATGAGGTTGATACGATAGTGGTCGCTGACCTCGATTCGTGAGGCGGCCATGCTTGAGCGCTCCGCGACAGCCGCTGCCATAGCGGATGCGATGTCGGTTCCTGCGGTGTAGAGCCCGGGCGGCATGGGCTCCTGTGCGACTGCAAAAGTGGGGAACGCGAATAGTGCGATCGTAAGGATTTTGACTCTCGACATGGCAGTTTTCCTCTTGTGATTATCATGGCCGGGCTCGGAACCCCTGGCTCGACCTGATCGGACCCGTGATAGATCTAGCTCTTCTTCGCCAGCTTGGCTCCCTTACCGCTCTCCCGCCAGGCCACTCACGATTTCCGGCCAGTTGAGGATCCAGACGAAGGCGGGCCCCGGCGGCTGGGCTCCATCGGCCCCACCGTCCGAGCCGATGCCGATGTAGACAGCAAAAGGCGAGTGGATTTCGCTAGAATCGGACCCGTACACCCGCGTTGAACGTCCGCCCGTCCAGAGGGGCCCACACGTCGGTGACCCACCGTCCGTCCGGGGTGCGATCTGGACGCAACAGAGGGCTCCACCGCGTCTGGCGGGCATCCAGAAGGTTTTCGGCATTGAGGAAGAGGCGCACTCCGCTCGTAAAACGACGCTCGATCATCACGCCCGCGATCAGGTACCTGCGTGACCGGCTCCGGAACGGGTCGCCCTCCAGCTCCTGACGACCGGTGAGATAGAACTCCAAGCCGATGCGTCCCCACGCTTCATCTTCCCACGCCCCCACCACCCCGGCCGTGTGACGAGGGGTCAACGGCACTTCGCTCCGGATGCCCCCCACCACTTCCGTGGATCGTGTGAACACATAAGTGCTCGTGACGTGGAAAGGCGCCGCGTGATACCGGGCGAGCAGTTCGGTCCCCCAGGTGCGCACCGGATCGGACCCGTTTTCCAGCGACAGACGCCCCCCAGCCAAGGGACTCACGATGACCGGATCGTTCACGCGCGAGCCGAACAGAGTGACGTTCAGCTCCATCGGCCCTGCTTGGCGACCCACATCCAACGAGGCACTCCGACCTCGCTCCGCCTTCAAGTCGGCGGGGAGCGCGCCCAGACGTCCGAGGCCGACCGCCTGAACCTCATCGAGAAGGGGAGTCGGCGCGAAGTAACCGCCCCCCGCCGAGACCCGCACAGTCCAGAGGCCGGGCCGCAGGAGAGCCGACAGGCGCGGGCTCACGAAAGTCCCATACACGTTGTGCCGGTCCAGGCGGGCGCTTCCCGACACCACGAAGGACTGGGTGAGGCTCACCTCGTCCTGCACGAAAAGTGAGGGGACGGTATGGGTATAGTCGAAGCCTGCTACGTCAGTGGCGCGGTACGCGTCGGTCTGGAGTGCTCCACCCAAAACCCAGGTGTGCGCCCCATCGGTCGCTGAGAAGCTCGTTTCCGCGAAGGCCGTGAGGTGGCGGTCCCGTTCTGTGACGTTGCCGAAGCCGTGTTCGTGGCGTTGATAGGACCCCGACGAACGTACGGAAAACAGAGCGCCCGAGCCGGTCAAGAAACGCCCGATCACCCCGGCATCGACTCTTCGAGTGTTGAGCTCTTCCGAGAAAGACGTACCCTCCGACGTGAGCCCGCCATCCACCGTCCCGCCCCGGCGGTCTTCCAGCATCGTTCCGATCGTGGCGCGCACCGTGCGCCCCTCCCCGTCGTCCCAAACCACACGCGGCCGCACGACAACGCGTCGGAAAGACGGCAAATCGGCCCAAGGGTCGTCGTCGACATTCGCCGTGATCTGTCCGTGAAGACCTCCCAGCAGGGACCATCCCCAGGGGCCCTCGGGATCGTCGGCCAGCCAGAGCACCGCATCCCCCCCACCCCGTGTCGTCGCGTTGAACAGGATCTCCCGCTCGGATTGCGGACTGCGGGATATCAGGTTCACCACGCCGCCCAAGGCCGTCGAGCCATACAACGCCGATGCCACGCCCTTGATGACCTCCACTTGTCCCAAATCCATCGGGGGAATCTGCAAAGGCCCCAGCGCCCCGCTCTGCCCTCCATACAACGGAAGCCCGTCAGCGAGGAGGAGCGTGTAGCGTCCTCGAAGGCCTTGGATGCGGACGCTCGCTCCCCCCAAAGAAGGCGACGTGGTTTGCACCCGGAGTCCGGCCGTTTCGTTGAGGAGCATCGCGATATCGCCCGGAGTCATCAGCAGCTTCTCTTCCACCTCTTCGCGACCGATGACCTCGACCCGGAGCGGTTCGTCCTCGATGCGTCGGCCCGAGCGGGTGGACGTCACGACCACCTCCTCGATTTCGAACGCCTCCGTTTCGAGTACGACCCGCACCTCGACTTCGCCGCCTGCGGGGACGGACACCGCGACATCGGTTTCCGCGTAGCCGATACGCTCGATATGGAGTGTGGCCGCACCCGAGGGGATCGTGAGTTCAGCCTGCCCCGACGCGCCGGTGAGGTTACCGCGCTCCCCCGCGCTGACTCGGGCGCCTTCGACGGGAACACCAGCCTCGGTGACCACCGTCACGGCTAGGCGCCCAGTTGGGGTCTGGGCTGTGATGCCCGAAGGCATCGAGAGGGCCAGGATCAGGACCGTGAGAAAGAGCTTGCTCACGATGGTCGATTCCGATCTTGTCCGCGCCCCAATGTAGGGCCGATTTTTCGTCATGACATCGCGAATCGATTTGCCCACGCTAACCACCGACGAACGGCTCTCCCTAGTCGACGATTCCTGGGAGAGCCTGTCCAACGAGGCGGCATTCCCCATGTCGCCTTCGCTCGGACGTGAGTCGGGTCGGTCATGCGAGCAAGATTGGCTACGCCGCACCAGGCAGCAAGGACCCCACTTCATGATCCAACGCGCGCCTCGGAGGCAATCCGTTCACCGCCGCCACGTACCGTTCGGCTCGGGCCTTTTTCGACCTATAAAACTGCCGCCCAGAAAATGTCTCGGTGGTGCAGCGCTCATGAGGCGGTCGGCGTGACGAAAATGTACGATGCGCACGTAATCTCCATATTTAGACCACACGAGTGATGGCCCCCTCCGCGCAGCAACCGCGGGCCACTTCAACCTCTCAGAGGCTGCCAAAATGATTATCAGCAACACGCAGGAGATTCCCGGGAAGACCATCGTCGAATTTTTCGGTGTGGTGAGCGGCAGCACGGTACGTGCGAAACATATCGGTAAGGACATCATGGCCACCCTCAAGAATGTGGTCGGGGGTGAACTCAAGGGTTATACGGCATTGCTGACGGAGGCCCGTGGCGAAGCGATGCGACGCATGAGCTACCAGGCCGAGGACATGGGCGCGAACGCGATCGTAAACGTGCGCTTCGCCACCAGCAGCGTGGCCCAGGGCGCCGCCGAGCTGTTCGCGTACGGGACTGCCGTCACGGTGGAGTAGCACCATGGACGTCCTGAGCTATTTCATCACCCCGCTCATGTTGTGGGGGGCTTGGATCTCGGGGGGCATCCTCGAGCGCCGGCATCTGAAAGGCCTGCTGCTGCTCGAAAGCGGATCGCGGGAGGTGCTGGCCATAACCATCGAAGACCTTCCGCCGGACTGGCACGTCGAATCATGTGAACTCGTCATGGGCAACGTCGTGATCTCACAGGACTACTTCAAGCGGTTCGCGGCGAGCATCAAAGGAATATTCGGGGGCAACATCGGCGTTTTTGAACCGCTGCTGGAGCGTGCCCGCCGAGAGGCCCTGATTCGCATGAAGGGGGTGGCCCATGCGCGCGGGTACCACACGATCATCAACGTCCGGCTTGAGACCACGACCTTGGCCAGATCCCGTCCTGACGGAAAAGGCACGGCCGGCGTCGAGATCCTGGCCTACGGCACGGCGATTACACTTTCAGAAGCATGGCGTGCATTGCCAGGAGGGGGAGGGGCCTCAGCCCGCCCCTTCGCCTAACGGCCGGACGGTTCAGACCCGGATCGTTCGATTACCGGTGGGGCCCGCCTTGGTTTTGGGCGGATCCCCCTTCTTCCCCTCTAGGGGGCGATAACGCCCGAAAACTGGATCCTGATCCGCGGCCTGACACGCATCAGGCCGAGCATGACCACGGGCGGCTCGACACCGTAGTCGGTCATGTCCAAGGCCACCTCGCCCTCGATCTGCACGCCCGATCCGGACGGCGTCATGAAGAGCGGGAAGCTCACCTCATGGGTGGCAGCGAGGATGGTCAACGCACCCGTGGTGACGGCGCCTTGGCCACTTGGCCGGTAGCCCTCGAGTAGGAAAGTGATCTCGGGGTATTCGTCCGGCCTCAGTGCATCGAGAAGATGTTCCCTCATCGTATCGTCAGGACACTCGAACTCTCCGACCGGCACGGTGAGCATGGCCGTCTGAACGCCATCGTCCAGCCCACGCACCGGAGGGGACGAGTCCGAGGACGAGCCGGTTGTGACCTGGGCCGAGCCAGTCACCGTACACGTCCATCCCCGCACCGTCGAAGTGCCTGACACCGAGAATTCAACGGACTGCGCGGAGGCTCGATCCGCGTGCAACAGTGCCAGACCGACCATGGCGGCCGTCACGATCCGTGCACAACCGGCCCGAGAAGCCAGGTGAGCGACCGCCATGTTCTTTATCCTCACAGCCCGAATCCGAGCTCATTGCGTCGTGTCATGATGGGATTCTTCGCTTCCATCACGAAGCGCGAAGTGATTTGATCGATCGAGGTGGTCCGGGTCTGCCGCATGACCATGCGGAACTCGTCCATGATCACGTCGATCACCTTGTCGACCCCGTCCTCGCCGAATCCGCCGAGGCCCCACACGTACGGCCGACCAATTCCGACCGCGTCTGCACCAAGCGCGAGGGCCTTGAAGACGTCGCCACCACGACGGACCCCACTGTCGATCATCACGGGGACCCGTCCTCTCACGGCCGCGACCACTTCAGGCAGCGCATCAATCGTCGACCAGAGACTGTTGACGGCCCGTCCACCGTGGTTCGAGACGTAGATCCCGTCGGCGCCGTGTTCGATGGCCAACTCCGCCTCTTCCGCCGTGACGATGCCCTTCACCACCAAGTTCATGTCGCTGGCGTTCTTGAGACGATTGACCCAGTCCCACGTGTAAGGAGGACGCTCACCGGCCGGCCCCCCTGGATCGACGTTCATTGCCCGCACGTAGCCCTCTTGGTGCTGGTGGCACTGCTGACAGAGCTCTGAGTCCCTGCCCTCACCGACGAGCGAGCGCCGCGACAGTTCGCGGTTGCTCCCGCCGAGAAGGTCGATCGTCCACACGAGCGTCTGGCAACCAGCAGCGACCACGCGGTTGATCACACGCTGGTTCCGGTTCCAGTCGGGATTCGTGTAAATCTGGAACCAGTGCGGCGCGCCACGAGCCTCGGCGATCTCTTCGTACGTCTGAGAGCTCTGGTGCGACTGCACCTGCAGTACGCCCGCGCGCTGAGCTGCCCGCCCGGCGCCCGCCTCGCCCTGCGTGTGGTACGCCTGCAGCGCCGCCACGGGGCAGAGAAACAAGGGTGAATTGAACTGCTCGCCAAAGAGCTCGGTCGCCGTGCTGAATCCGGTCGCGGGCTCGGTGCTGAGCCGGCGGGGACGGACCATCAGACGCTGGTAGCCCTCCCTGTTCGCCACGCGCGTCTCGTAGTCGTCGACGCCCATGTGCAGGTAGTCCCAGTGCTGGGCCAGGTTGTTCTCATGGGTCACACGCTCGAAGTCCCAGACGTTGGTCGCGTCATCAGGCGACTCGATGAGGCTTCCCATCAGCTGCTCTTCCTGGGCTTGCTGGGGCGGAAGCTCCTGGCGACGGGCCGGCAGGACTACGCGAGTCGGATCGAGACCAGGCGGGAGCGACGTGGCCAGGGGCCCCCCATCGAGGCCGAGGGGGAGCACCGGGGCGCCGCAGTCGACGCAAGGCAACGGCTCCGTGGATGGCATGCTCGGTAGCATTTCACCCGCAACGGGCTCCAGCAGTCTCGACGGCCACGCCGAGTAGGCCAGGGCCGCCAGCGGACTGGCTGCCAGGAACTTGAAGAATTTCCGCCGACTTGCCCCCTGCTCAGGGTGGGCCTTGTCCGATCCTGGTCTTGTCATGTCCTGGTCTCCTCGAGTGTGCGACATGCGTTTGGAGTCGGTGCGCGGTATGTGACCTATGCCCGGGTCTCGCGCGGTATGTCCGCCGCCGACTTCGGCCCCGAAAATGAGGGGGACGGCTACCCGACGCAATATGGCCAGGCGGCGGCGTTGAAAACTCGCGCCCTCAGATCCTCGAACTAGTTCCCAAAAACACGAAACCCGGGGGGCTGGACAAACTAGTTAGGCACCAGGCGGTTCAATTCCCCGAACCAGTTCGTGACAAGAACGATTTCGGTGGCCGGGGGAATCTGCTCGGGTTCCCCCAGGAGCAGGAACCTTTGCGCGTCAGGAGAGACATCGAACTCGGGTCCGACCACGGTAGGGTACGGTCCATCGAACAACATCTGTGGCGTCTCGGGTCGGAGCTCCGGGCCCGTCGACACGCGGACGCTGTAGAGCTGCCCTCCAGTCCGGTAGAAGACCTCGTCTCCCAGTGGCGACCAAATAGGCTCCTTTCCGTCCCCTGCGTTGGTGGACAGTGGGATTCTGATCGTGGCGGTATCCGCATCACCCGCGGCGAAGTCGAGTTGGCGGTACTAGGCTCACGCGAGGGTTTCGGGGAGATGGCGATCTTGGATCAAGGAACGCGCTCGGCCTCGGCCACGGCAGCAGAAGAGACCACACTACTTCGTATCGATCAGGGCTCGTTCGATCGCCTGGTGGAACTGAATCCCGCCGTGGCGCGCGGCATTTACCGCGTCCTCACTCAACGGCTCAGGAACACGCTGGCGCAGGTAGCGGCGGGCTAGGCCCACTGCGGTGACTACCGAGCGTCGAACCCCAGGATCGCCTGTTTGACCGTTTCCACGGCATCAAGGAAAAACTGCTGGTTGATGGTCTCGAAGGTGTCACTGGCCTGGTGGTAGTCCGGGTGGTCCTCCACCCCGAAGTACACGAACGGGATACCCGCGGAGTGAAACGGTCCGTGGTCCGAGGCCATCGTCCAGTCGTCTCCCGCGGGAAGATCCGGAGAATCGTGGCCCTGGCGTAACGTGATTGCCGAGGCGGAAGCGACTTCATCCAGAACGGGTCGCAGGGCTTCCGTGTGATATCCTCCGGCCACGTAAAGCACACTGTCGTTATGACTTATCATGTCCAAGTTCACGTTAAGCGTCATGTCGGTCAGCGGAACCGGCGGCTCCGACACGAAGTGGCGCGCGCCACGCAGTCCCCCTTCCTCACCGTCTACCGCGGCAAAAATCAGGCTGTGCCGAGGCGGATTGGCGGAGAAGTGCTCCGCTAGCATCAAGAGACCTGCCGTACCGGAGGCGTTGTCGTCGGCTCCGTTGTAGATCTCGCCGCCCCGCACGCCCAGATGATCGAAGTGGGCTGTCACCACGATGAACCGATCCGGCTGCTCCGTACCCTCGACGAATCCCACGACGTTGGAGCCCTGCCGGGTCTCTTCGTCGATCTGAAACTCGAAGGGCTCGACGTAGGTGTCCTCGTACATGGAGAGACCCAGGGAACGATAGACGCCCACGATGTAGTCACGCGCTTTCCGGTTCCCGTCGGATCCGACCAGCCGGCCTTCGAGTGAGTCCGCGGAGAGGAAGCGGATGTGATCGAGTCCACGGACCTGGGCCTCTCCTGCGGCGGCGGCAATCCTATCGACAGCCGCCGCGTCGACCTCCGCATTGGCCTCCGGTGCTGCAGCAACCGCTTCAGCTTCGAGCCGCGATGCCGCGGCGGCTGGCTCCTCAGAAGGCATCTCGCCCCCGTCCTCACCTCCACAAGCGGCCAACAGTACACACAGGCCGACAATCTGTCGCAGAGCGCCTCTCACTAGGGCCCACTCCCCGGCCGGTACCGCACGCCGACCCCCAAGCCCCAGTCCGAATGCTGTTCTCCGGGAAACCAGCTGCCGGCCACCAGGCCGTCCAAGCTCTCGCCAAGGGGAAGCTTCAACTCGACAAAAGGCCCCCCATTATCGACTCCGCCTGATTCGAAACTCAAAGATCGCCCGGTGGCGATACCGAAGAAGCCGCTCGTACGATCTCGCTGAAATCCGACTCCTCCTCTGATCAGGCCTGTCGCACCCGGAAACGGACTCGACGCGAAAACGTCACTCTGGAGGAACGTCCCCTCCCGATCTCCTAACCGCAGATAAAGAGAAGGAAAAGTTTCACCATCAGAAGGAAAACTCGCCCTCCCGGGAACCAGAACTGCGCCGGCACCAAGGCCGAGCCAGCCGCCCCCGTACGCGACCAAAGCCCCCAGAAACGGCCCCCCAATATCGAAAATCTCGCCAGATAAGGAGGTCACACCACCAAATCCTGATACCCGGAAGGGGGAGCCCGACGGCATGAACTCCACGAGGGCCCCACCCGTGTAGTATGGCACGGGGCGTGAGGAGGGGAAGGCACCAGAAAAGCTCCGTGAGACCAACTCATACTGCCCGGCCGTCGCACCGACAGAGAACTCCAGACGACCTTGCCCATCAGACTGAATGAGGATCGGCGGAGCGAAAGCCCACAAGCCGATCAGCGTCAGGCCACGGGAGTTTCTACAGAACTTCAGCACCCTGCGGGTGACCTGAGACATTGATGTCGCCTTCCATGAAGACGCAATAGGATCGGGCATGCGGGCAAGATGTGGCACGAGCCGATAAAGCGCGACCCTCGATTGCGCAGCCCCAACCTCCTCGGCAAGTTCGGGGACCCCACAACAACAGCAAAGACGTCCCGACAAGGAGCCAAGTCATGGACAGCGGCAACGGCAAACCAGTTTCCCGACGCACAGCCCTCGGAAGTATGGGAGCCGCCGCGGCCATCCCGCTCGTGGGTCCCGCTCCGGAGGGTGCTCCCCTAGACGGTCCCGCACGGGTGGTGGAAGGCAAAGTGGCGCTCGTCACCGGATCGAGCCGCAACCTTGGGCGCGCGACGGTGCTGGGGCTGGCGCGTCGAGGGGCGGACGTCGTCGTGAATGGGCGGTCCAACCGTGAAGCCGCCGAAGCGACCGCCGCGGAGGCCGAAGCGTTCGGCGTTCGAGCCCTGCCGTTTTTGGCCGACGTCGGCATCGAGCAGCAAGTGAGCGACATGGTGGAGGCCACGCTGGACCGGTTCGGCCGTATCGACATCCTCATCAACAACGCGGCGTATCGTGGATCGAGCCTGATCACGGAGATGAGCACAGAAGATTGGCGAGCCTCCGCGGCCGCCAACTTCGACGGTCCGTTCTTTTGCACGCGCGCGGTCGTTCCCGGCATGATCGAGAACAACTATGGCCGCATCATCACCGTGTCGGGCTTGAACTCGTTCCACGGCCGGCCCGGCTGGGCCCACGTGTGCGCGTCGAAAATGGGTGCGATGGGCATGACCCGTGCGCTCGCCTCGGAGCTCGGGCGCTACAACATCCTGGTGAACCACGTGGTTCCCGGGGCTTATGTGGCTCATCCGAACCCGCAGTCGATCCCCCAGCGACGTATCGGCCTACCGGAGGAACTGGCGAACACGTATGCGTTCCTGTCATCGGAAGAGTGCAGCTACATCACGGGGCAGACGTTCCATGTAAACGGCGGAGAGATTCGCTACTAGGGGAGCACCTGATCGGCGTCAGTCGGCGTGTCCAGGCCTCTTCCGGTCGGCGCTAATCGAGCGGTCCTACCGGGAAACTGGCAGTGCGAATACGAACATCGT
>JAPYQK010000045.1:14407-16890 GCA_029941275.1 Longimicrobiales bacterium
CGGCGCTAATCGAGCGGTCCTACCGGGAAACTGGCAGTGCGAATACGAACATCGTATTGCTTCCGCTCGGCGCCTCCAGCCCGGGCGTGAGGGCGAGAGTTTCGTAGGAACCGAACGTCCCACCGCCGGCGGCCACGGCGATGTACTGCCGACCGTCGACAGCGTAGCTGATCGCACCTCCTGTGATCCGGCTATTGAGAATCGTCTCCCAGACCACTCCCCCGCTCTCCTGATCCAGAGCCTTGAAGCGCCGGTTGATGTCCCCCCCGAAGAGCAGCCCACCACCGGTGGCGACCAAACCACCCAGCCAAGGCGCCGGCTGTTTGTGCTCCCAAAGCAGCCGCCCCGTCGCCACGTCGTACCCCTTGACCATTCCAGCCAACTCGGGCTGATCGGGCGAGGCAATGGTCCGCCTGATCGACGCTTGGCCGGAACCGTCCCACTCGGTGCTTCGTTGCTCGAGCCAGGCGTTGAACAACGGCTGGTAGACCGCGTTCGTGAGGGGACTGTAGGCACCGTACCACCAGTCTTTCCCCGCTCTCGGGCCCACGATCAGCTCGTCGCCGAATTCACGGTGTGTGAGTTCGATGTTTCGCGTGACACGTCCATTGTCGGCAATCGACGAAATGATGTTCTGGTGAAGCATCGGACGGGCCCACAGGAATTCCCCAGTCTCTCGGTCCAGAACGAATTGAGTGCCCGCCTTGCCGGCCGCCCACAGGACCTTACGTGCTTCACCGGCGGGCTCCGGGTTGAACCAGTCCAGCTCGTCGGAGGGCTCGTAGACGATATCCACGAGGATGCGCTCGTGGGCGTAGTCGGCGTCGGTCTCGTCTCCGGGCAGATGCTGGTAGTACCAGACGATCTCCCCCGTATCGGGATCGAGCGCGAGGGTCGAGTTGGAGTACAGCAGATCCCCCGGTCCCGCCCCACGCGAGATCGCGGCGTACGGTCCCGGCACCCCGGTACCCCAGTACACAAGGTCGAGCTCGGGGTCGTACGTACCCGGCATCCACGGAGATACATGCCACCGATCCTCCAGCGGGAGACCGCCCCAGGTATCGCCCCCCGGCTCACCCGGCCGTGCGATGGTGAAGGCACGCCACAACTCTTCGCCGGTATCAGCGTCGTGTGCGGCGATGAAGCAACCGCCCGGGATACCGCCCGGCTGGCACGACCGCCCCGTGAGGACTTTGCCCTTCACAACGATGGGTCCGGAAGAATGAAACGCCCGGTCCCGCTGATTGTCGTGTACCTGGGTCTCCCAAACGACTTCGCCCGTTCGTGCATCGAGGGCGAGGACGGCCCCGTCTGCAGGCGCGGCATAGAAAATCTTGTCGTCGTAGATCGCAATGTTGCGCGTCGTGGTGGCCGGCCGCTGAACCCCCTCCGGCGGAGCTCGGCGGTATCGCCAAATGAGGTCTCCGGTCGTAGCGTCGAGCGCCTCGACCACCCCGCCCGGATGAGGGATGTACATCACGCCGTCGTGCACCAGCGGAATCAACTGTACGCCGCCTGCATTTAGCGCCCTCGACCAGGCCAGCCCCAAGTCACCCACGTTTTCGCGAGTGATCTGGTCCAACGGACTGTATGCCCAACCGTCGTACGTCCGGCGCCACTGCAGCCAGTCGGCATCGGAGGGAGCGGCGAGGACCGCGTCGGTCACGGGCTCAAAGGGCGCCTGCGCGATCGTCGGGGCCGCGGAGACCAGGATCACGCTAACCGGGACAACAAAAACCGCGAGCATCGCGAGTGTTGGGAGAAGGGCGAGGACGCGACGACGGACGCTGAACATGAGGGTCTTCTTAGCGGTCGTCCGGATTTGCGACGATCTGCTGGATCTGCTCGACCGCTCTCCTCGCCTTCAGCACACGGCCGAGGATTCCATTCAGGAAGGCGATGGCTCCAAGAGCCCCCACGACTAACCCAGCGATGTTGTTGAGCGCGAACAACAGTACGACGCCGCCGACCAACCACCGCCATTTGGACCATACCCAATCGCCAGTCATGTCCATCCAGTTGCGTGATTCTTTTTCTGGGGTCGTCATAATCTCAGGGCTGCTTCTTGCACTGCCCGTTACCGCAGCAGCAATCGGTGTGAGAGTCGATCACTTGATATCGAGCAAGATGCGGCGCGACCCAGCAAAACGCGAGCGGATCGCCCCCCGTCTCCGTTATTGCAATTTCCCGGCTCCGTTCACAACTATTGAGGTAGCCCACCCGTGAGGTAACGCACGCGATCACTTAATCGCGATGACCCTGATACTGGAGTGATAGATGCCGCTCAAGAGGATGCTTTTCACCATGCTGTTCATGGCCGTCCTCGCTGCCGAAGGCGTGTCGGCGCAGGCCACGGGTACACCCACCTTCTTCGCCCCCACGCGTGGCTTCGGAAACGCAGAGGCTGGCGTCTCCGTCAGGGACGGCATCAGTGCCAACGGAGGCTATCCGCGAGCATTGTTCTGGGAGGACGAGTGGATTCA
>JAPYQK010000046.1 GCA_029941275.1 Longimicrobiales bacterium
TGGTGAGACGGTGGAAACTCTCTGGCAATTCTGTATCTCCTGCGGGACGGACGTTCGTGCTTAGACCGATCGGAGCGCTCGTATGCCTCGCGCTGGTGGGGTGTGGAATCGAGCAAAAAGCGCCGCAAATCGTCGAGGAGATCGACCTGGATCCTCACTCGCTGATCGCTGCGGCCGCTCAGGTCGTTCAGCTTTCTGGTGGTCGCGACGTGGAGCATGTCGTCCCGCCCCATCTTGAGATCGACCCAGGGGAATGGGTTCAGTTCGTAACACTCGATCGCCGGGTGCACACCCTGTTGTTCGTGGCGGACTCACTTTCCCCGGAAGCGACGGAGTACATGAGAGAAACGGGGCAACTGGAGGGTCCACCACTGCTTACGCTAGGGAGTCGGTTTCTCGTCGATTTCCGGGATGCCCCTCTGGGTCGGTATGTTTTTACAAGCAAGAGCCATGGCGAACCGGTTTTCGGAAGTGTGACCGTACGGGAGATTCCGGCGGATCCATAGCCCACTGACCCACTGTACTTCTTCAATAGCCTTCTAGGGGGTTTGATGGGAACGCAAGACGACATCGTTGTTCTCTCCGGAAAGAGAACTCCATTCGGAACCTTTGGTGGAAGCCTCAAGGGTTTCTCGGCGACTGACCTCGGAGTTTTTTCGAGCGTCGCGGCGATCGAGGCCGCCGGCGTGACGCCGGACCAAGTCGACCACACGTTCTTCGGAAACGTCGTGCAAAGCTCCTCGGACGCCATGTACCTCGCCCGCCACGTTGGACTTCGGGCCGGCGTTCCGGAGGGGAGCCCGGCTTTGACCGTCAACAGGCTGTGTGGATCGGGGTTCGAAGCGATCGTACAGGGGGCTAAGGAGATTCTTCTCGGTGGGGCCCAGGTGACGTTGTGCGGGGGCACGGAGTCTATGAGTCAAGCTCCCCACGTCGTGCGCGGCGCCCGCTGGGGGCAGCTTCGTCTGGGGCCGGCCGGCGATTCCTTCGAGGACGTTCTCTGGGAGTCGCTTCGTGATGCCAACTGCGACATGACGATGGCACAGACAGCCGAGGAACTGGCGGAACGCTACGAGGTCACGCGCGACGAAGCCGATCAAGTAGCGCTTCGCAGCCAGCAACGCGCCAAGGCGGCGTGGGAGCAAGGCCACTTCTCTGCCGAGGTGGTCCCGGTCACGATCGAGAGCCGAAAGGGGTCACGAGAGTTTGCACAGGACGAACACATACGGCCCGACACCACGATCGAGACCCTCAGCAGGCTCCGCCCGTACTTCAAGAAGGACGGCCTCGTCACCGCAGGCAACGCGAGCGGGATCGGTGACGGTGCAGTGAGCGCGATTCTTTCGGGAGTTGGTTGGGCGGATCAACACGGCATCGAGCCGCTTGGCCGCATCGTATCTTGGGGCTTCGCGGGGGTCGATCCACGCATCATGGGCATCGGTCCCGCCCCTGCGTCCCGTTTGGCCCTCGACAAGGCCGGGTTGACGCTCGAGGACATGGATCTGGTTGAGATCAACGAGGCGTTCGCGGGACAGTATATGGCCGTGGAGAAAGAACTCGGACTCGATCCCGCCCTAACGAACGTGAACGGAGGGGCGATCGCGATCACGCATCCCCTCGCGGCGTCGGGCGCGCGCATTACGATTCACCTTCTCCACGAGCTTCGACGAAGAGGTGGGCGTTACGGCCTCGGGGCGGCATGCATCGGAGGGGGCCAAGGGGCGGCGGTGGTCGTAGAGGTGGGTTAGAAACATCCTCGTTGGATGCGAACACCGTTTTGGGGGTTTACAGGAGCGGGGTCACAATGGGCGAAGGCAATCGTCGCCGTCACCGCGCGAATCACGGGCCATTATTCCCGGCGAGCCCGTGAAGAGGTTCAGCAGGAGTTGGAGGGCGTGCTCGATCGACTCGAGCAAGAGGAAGACCTGACCCCGCCACCCGCATCGTGGCGCAGGTGGGTTATGGACCAGGCCAGACGGTTCAGGGTCGAGATCACCGGTTCCAGAGGAGACGATTAGTCGTGGAGATCGAAAAGGTAGGTATAGTCGGATGCGGGCTCATGGGCAGTGGAATCGCGGAGGTGGCAGCCAAGGCGGATTTCGACGTTGTCGTCCGCGAGGTGAGTGACGTATTGATCGAGGCCGGCCGAAACCGGATCCGAAAGTCGCTCGACCGGGCGGTAGAGAGAGAAAAACTCACACCCGCTGATCGGGATGCAGCGTGGAATCGCCTCCGTTTTTCGACGGAGCTTTCCGACCTCGCTGACGGGGATTTGGTGATCGAGGCGATCGTGGAAGACATCGAGGCGAAGAAAGATTTATTTTCGGCCTTGGACGATCTCTGCGGGCCCGAGACCATTTTTGCCTCCAACACATCCTCTCTGACCATCACCGACATGGCTGCGGCGACCGGACGCGCGGATCGAGTGGTCGGCCTACACTTCTTCAGCCCGGTTCCCGTCATGAAACTGGTGGAGGTCGTGCGGACGATTGCGACCAGCGATGAAGCGTTCGACGCAGCCTATGCTTTTGCTGAAACGGTGGGCAAGAAGCCGATCGTGGCACGCGACAACTCTGGCTTCGTGGTGAACTTGCTTCTCATACCGTACTTACTCGACGCCATCCGGCAGCTCGACCGTGGAGTGGCATCTGTGGAGGACATCGATCGGGCGATGACACTCGGGTTGGGCCATCCCATGGGTCCGCTCACTTTATGTGACTTCGTCGGGACCGACACGGTCTATCGGGTCTCGGAGATCATGTTCGACGAGTATCGGGAGAGCCGGTACGCACCGCCCCCGCTTCTCAAACGTATTATCTCGATGGGGCGGTTCGGAAAGAAGACCGGCCAGGGGTTCTACGATTGGTCGGGCGATCACCCGGTGCCGCTCCCGCTCTGATCGGCTGGCTTGCAGTCTCCTGAGCCCTGGCGCAGGTTTGTTAGATGACCCTCGCTCCGCTCATGATTCCTGCCCCGATCAGAGATCAGTATCTGCTCCAGGCAGTCCGACGTGCGTCCTTCGCGGTCGAGGACGTCTTCGCCGAGGCCGAGGATATTCTCGGAGCTCTCCGGGTGGGCTCTCCAAGGATTGCGATTCTGGATCCGGAATCGGATGAGCTGGTCGTGCGGATTATCCGACGGGTGGGTCCGAAGCTTCCCATCCTCGAGGTAGCCCCCCCCTCGATTTGAGCACCCTACGATACTCGGCGACGTCCGTCGCCACTCGGCAGATCGACGTTGATCCGGTCCGTTTGCGAAGGATGATCAAGCAGGTGGCTCGTCCCATGAACTGGGTCGAACGCACAGTGCGGGATTTGGGTCACTTGGCCGGCGCCCTCTTCCTCTCGAACTCAGGGCTCTTGTGCGGCGGGTCCTGGAGTTCCCCTCACGCTATGCTTCGACGGACGGGGTGGCGGGGACGGTAGGACTGACTCCCGGGGCGATGAAAGCACGGTTCCGACGCTGTGGTTTACCGTCTCCGTTCGCATACACCGTCCGGTTGAGAGCGTTGTGCGCCTGCGAATTGCTTTCCAGAGATTCCATGACAACGGCCTCGGTGGCGTACCATATGGGGTACTCGAGCAGCGGAAACTTCTGCCGTGCGTTCTTGGATTTGACCGGATTGAGACCGTTGGTTGGTGCTACCCTGCAAGGACGATTGATCGTGAGCACGAGGCTCGCGACGGAGCTGCTGCAGACTGAACAACTCCTGAAGTGGGATGAACTGGGCCCGTTGTTCGTGAGAGCCGGCCTAGCCTCTCACTTGTGGATCGCGATGGGAAACGGGAGGGCTGTGAGACGTCACCCCGACGGTCGTGCGCGCGTAGAGGGCTTCATAGAGATCATCCATGGAGACGGCTGACCGGAAAAGAAAGAGCGGCGATCCCTGTGTGGGGTCGCCGCTTTCGGTAGATCGCATCAAGTGGCCGATCTACGACAGGCTACGCAAAGGCTTGCTAAACCTTACCTCTGCGCTGCCGACGCCGTTCGCGCCGAATAGCTGCTTCGCGCTTCCGTTTGCGTTGGGCACTCGGCTTCTCGTAAAAGCGCCTCTTGCGGAGCTCCGAATAGAGACCCGAGCGCTGCACTTTGCGTTTGAAGCGACGGAGTGCCCTTTCAAGGCTCTCGCTGTCTTGAATCGTTACTTCCAAAGGACGACGGCCCCCTTACGTACTACCGAAACGGAAAACTCAAGCAAGAAGAAGAAAATAGTGGCTACGGCTGCGTCAGGGAAGTCTTTGTTCGCGGTGTAAGGTGTGCGTGTATAGCACGTACTCCTCCCGATGTGCGAGAAAATCTTCCAGCCATACTTCGAACGGGGGCATGGGGATGCGCGTCTCGATGTACTCGACGACGAGCATTCCCAGCTGTAGTCGATCCTTGCTGCCGAAATCCACTCGCCGGCCTTCCAGAATCGTATCCACCGCCGCCTCGAAGCTTTTGGGGTCGACCAGCGTGATGAAGTGGCACACTTGATCGAGCCGGTACGATTGGTAGAGGGATCGGAGTCCTGATGCGTCCAGCTCTCCCGGGGGCTCGTCCAAGTTGAGTTCGGCGGACTGGGAGAGTTCCTTCGAGTTGTTCAGCAGCAGCTTCTTCAGCCAGCGGCGGTTCTGAGGTGATTGACGTGCCTCGTCGCCCTCCGCCGTATGCAACGCGGAGGAGAGCAAAGCTCTGAAGAGCGGTCGCCCGAGTCCCCGGGCCTTTTGGTCGATCTCCGCCTCGGACGCCTCGATGAAAATGTCGGCGGTCCGTACCTCGTCTGTGTCGCCGTCCCCGTCGGGCGGACGAAAAGCGAGATGTCCGTGCCACTGCCCGTCTCGACCGATGAAGGTCACCAGGAAACACGACCAGCTGTCCTCTGCCCAGTCCAGGAATCCGAGCGATCGCCTGCGAGATCGGTCGATGAGCGCTCGTTCTGTCAAATCGTCGGTTGGTCGAGGGCGTGAGAAAGCCTCCACGAGTCAGCGGAAGTTTCAGCGTCGCCGAGGGGCAACAGTAAAAATATTGATGCCAAGCGGCCCGGGCAAGCTTGGAACTGACAGGGGGGTCGGACGACCGAACAAGTGTCTTGCGTGAACTGTAAACATATTGTTATCGTGGTTTGAACAGGATCTAAAAAGACAGACGGTTTCGCATCGCAAAGCCTTTTATGGATGTTTGTGATGTTTGACAGCTCCGGCAGGAATGCCGGATTTTTTGGCTCGAGACCTTTCGGGGCCCGCTCCCCGTCCGGCCGACCCAACATCAAACACCTTGGCGGCGAAGAGGCACATGGAGGGGACGACGTTCTCGCTCGACTCGACGGCCCGGCCGGAGGCCATGGCCGATGTGCCCGGGGTCTGTGAGCTCCCACTGACAAGGGCCGTGGTCCACTACCGGGATCTTCATGAGGTGGATTCACCTGGTGGACGCATTCAGGACATCGGATTGGCGCTCGTTCTCGAGGGCCGCTTCGCCTCGTCCGCCGAAGTGTTGGACCTCGGGAGCTCTTCCGTGAAGACGCTGGACCTCAGCTCGGAGCTAGTGGTTCTCGACTGGGTTTATGGGCCTACGCTGAAGCACGTCAGTCGTCTACTGGTCGAGAGGGCACGGGGAGCTGCGGAGTTGGATGCCGCGGGGCGGCTCGAGAGCTATTCGTTCCAGATGGCCCTGGGCTTGCTCGGCCGCCTCGGGTACGGGCCGCTCACCCGTCCGACGATTCTCAGGATTGGCTTTCGCGACATTTGCCGTGACCTGGATTTTCATGAGGGTACCGCCGTACGCATCGTCCTCGGCGACCATCGAGTTGCACGGGCCCACCTCGACTATGACGCGAACTCTTTGGTGTTCAGCACGCCCTCGCCAGAGCCGGACGTCCTCCTGGAGGCCGCAGTGCTGGAGACGTTTCCTGACAGCGACGTCTTACGTCTCAGCGAAGCACACAATGGTGGCTCGGTACGCTACCAAGTGCGTCTTTCGCTCCCGGCCAGCTTGACCGAGGCCCGTGAGGAACTCCGAACGGTTCGGCGAGGTCTCGGCGCATTGTTGGCCCGCTTTGAGGCGGAGCGTTTTGAGGGGATCGAGCAACATCTCGCCACCTTCGGCTCTCGGGACACCCTCTCCCAGCTCCACGTCCGGGAGCGGCGAATGAAAGTCGAGGCCCTCCGGACCCGCCACAACGCCGGCGGAGGCACCGTCCACTAGTCCCCCCCGCCCGAGTAGTTGGACAAGGAGCGGGGATGCACCGGGCGGGACCTTGTGGAGGGGCGCATTCCCTTGCAGCGTGACGGGTGCCGTGGGCCACTCCCGCTCCGGCTAGATTTTTCCGCGAGGATGACCCCCCAACCACTTCCGGGTCCCTTCATTTTCGTATTGCGCTTAATCTAAGAGTCTTTCTTTGTGCGACTCTTGCATAATCCGAGTTTTTTGCAAAAAATCTGTTCTGAAAAAATCTCCATTTCGATAGAATTGATCTTCGTAAGTCCGCATGATAATTGAATTTCACTCGCTCGAACACATGAAATTGTCAGCCCGTTTACGCCTGAGGAACAGATGGTTTTGCGCCAAATGGTGATTTCATAAGTAGTTGTTATACAACGAGTTATGAATTTTTGTTGGGCACACGACAATTTTTGATTCAGGCTTGCGCGTGGTGGAAAGGACGTGTATTATGTGTTCGCCTCTACGTTATTGCTTTTCCTTGACACATTCGAGATTCACGACTCGATAGGATCGATTAGATCAGGTCATTTCGTGAGTTTTCGGACCACCACAGCCCTGGGGAGAAGTGCGTCCATGTGGGAGACTCGATCCGTCCAAATTACTGTCCAACTTCCCCATGATATTGCGGACCAAGCCGAAGAGGTGCAGAAGACAGATCCGGAGTTTTTGAGCCGCGTCGTGCTCTACGGCCTGACTCGGAGATCGATCTATCATCAGTTGCGTGAACGCCGACAGGACCGAACTTCGGAGGATCTCCCCGCCGCCAGACCCATGTGAGGGTCTTGACTGGCCCGTTGCCCCCCAATAAAACCTAAGGATAAGCAGGGCAGGTACTTGTACGCCGAGGGCCGGCGTGGGTGCGTGCCTGTTGTGCTGGGAGGGATGTATGGGGGACGCCCGGCCAAAAGAACCCCGTGGGGGGGGTGGTGACATGGCGGAACGTGTACTCCGAGCGAAGTACTTGGATTACTGTTCCTCGCAGGTTGCCGAACGTCTACTTATGATGTCTCCGGACGAAATTTACGTCCTTGCTCAGGAGGAGCTTCGTGGAGGGGGCGGGAAGAGCGAGCCATCTTATGCGCAGATGGTGCGGTTGGCCACAGAAGGCGTCGCTCAACGCCTCGCGCTTCCCCCGTTCGACAAGTGGGCCGCAGAATACCAACGGGACCCAGCCCGGTACGACGATCAACTCATCGGCCTCTGGGAGAGCGAGTTAGAACTGCCCGACGCCTAGCTCAACTGGCCGTTGGTGGGCTGCCTACGCGGTCTCGGTCCCATCAAACAGCTTCGCCCCACCCCGCAGTGCTCGCGCTCGACAGACTAAAACGGCAGATCGTCATCCGGTTCAGAGATTGGCGGCGGATCCGCTGCCGGGCTGGAGTCACTCTGAAGGCCGCCGCCGCGGCCACCTCCACCTTGAGCTCCAGCCTCGGGCGATCCGAGCATCTGCATCTGACGGACCCTGATATTGGTCCAGTATTTCTTCTGGCCATCAGTTTCCGACTCGGAGTATTCGAGACTTCCTTCGACGTAGATTAGGTCGCCCTTCTTCACGTATCTCTCGAACACGTCCAGGAGCGAAGGGCCTCCAGTGCTCGATCCCCATACCTGCAGGCGGTGCCACTCGGTCTTCTCCTTCTTCTCCCCCGAGCGGTCCTTCCACTGTTCGTTCGTGGCCAGAGACATCTTCGCGAATCGGGTACCCGACGAGGTGGCTCGGATATCAGGGTCGTCTCCCACTCTACCGATGAGCATGACCTTGTTGAGGGACCGGCTCATTGTCGTGTGCTCCTTGGAGATTGAGACAGATCGCGCGCCATTGAGGCTGTGCGGCGCCACAAGATATCAAGGGCTCACAGCGGGCGCTATGGGCCGACGGCGCGGGTCGATGATGCGGGATCGCGTGATGCTCCAGCGGAACGACTTCCAGGCTCCTCGAGGCCGTTGTGTCGGCCGCGCTGCCATCGAGCATACGAGATCGATGGCCGAGACACTCTCGGGACACTAGACTTGCCTCTGCACTAGCCCTCACAACAGCCCTCTAGTCCAGTGCGTGATGGCCCCGCGCCGGCGCTCTTCAACACTGGATGTGACCGAGCCCTTTATGAGTGATCTTCAGCACGTTCGAGTGGAGTGGGACGGGGAGTTGGCTATCGTGGTGATCGACCGCGTCGACAAACTCAACGCCTTGAATGCCGAGGTCGTTCGCGAGTTGGGCGACGTGTTTCGAGAGATCAGAGATGACGGGGACGTCCTGGGTGTGGTCGTGACCGGGGCGGGCGACAAGGCTTTTGTGGCCGGAGCGGACATCGGCGAACTCGCACAAATGACGCCGCTCACCGGCGTCGAGGTGAGTCGTGACGGACAGAATGTTTTTTCCGAGATCGAGCGTTTCCCGAAACCGGTGCTCGCCGCCGTGGGTGGGTACGCGCTGGGCGGGGGCTGTGAGTTGGCTCTTGCATGCCATCTTCGGGTTGCGAGTGACAATGCTCGTTTCGGGCAACCCGAAGTGGGGCTGGGTACCATACCGGGATTCGGCGGGACGGTGAGGCTGGCGAGGATCGTGGGTTTCGGCGTCGCGGTCGAAATGGTTTTGACCGGTGCCATGATCGACGCGGACCGGGCGGAACGGATCGGGCTGGTGAGCGCCGTCTATCCGCGAGACGAACTACTCGATCGCGCCAAGGCGTTTCTTCGTGGGGTTACGAAGAACGGTCCTGTTGCGGTCCGAATGGCATTGGAGTCGATTTATGTGGCCCAAAATTCAGCTCCACAGGACGCCGCGAGCTTCGAATCGGCAGTGTTCGGCCTTCTCGCCTCCACGGACGATTTGAAAGAAGGAATGACGGCCTTCCTTGAGAAGCGAAAGCCAGCTTTCAAGGGCGAATAATCCGCGGCTCCGACGGGTGGATGTAGGGCCCCCGCTCCGTTAAACTTCTCCATGTTATCAAGGCTTTTCCTGGCATCCGTTCCTTGCATCTGAGCGTGCTGAAATTAAGGCTTTTTCGCAACCTCGGGGACCAGGAACTTTCCTTCCCTCCAGAGGGCGTGGCGGTAATCGGCGCGAACGCTCAGGGGAAATCGAACCTACTCGAGGCCATCTACTATCTCGAGACGTTCCGCTCGTTTCGGGGCGCCCGCGTGGAGCACCTCATCGCGTTCGGTGAAGACGTATTTCGCGTTGCTGGGCAGATGGTTTCCGATCAAGATGGCCGGGCCACTCCTACCGAGGTGGCTGCCGCCTATGAAGGCTCGAGCCGGCGGCGAAAAGTGACGATCGACGGTATGGAGCCGGAGCGGATTGGGGATGCGATCGGGAGGTTGGGTGCCGTGATCTTTTCGCCGGCGGATGTCGGCATCGTAAACGAAGGGCCGGTCCGTCGCCGCCGATTCATGGACGTGGCGCTTTCTTTGAACGAATCAGGGTACTTGGCGGCTCTACAGTCCTTTCGGCACGCGCTATCGCAGAGGAACGCCGCGTTGCGCTCGGGTCAGCCCGAGGCTGTGGTCAGGGCTTGGGACGAACCCCTCGCGAGGAGCGCCGCGAGTGTAATGGGATCTCGGCAGCGCTGGGTGTCCGATTGGCGGGATACGTACCGTGGGTATTACGAAGAGGTGAGTGGGGGGGGGACGGCCGGGGGATCGGCGACGATGACCTACGTTCCCAAGGTCCCGGTGGACGAATGGCAGGAAGATGGAGTCTATACGGCTTGCCGGAACGCGTTGGACGTTCGCTGGGCAGCCGATCTCCGGCGTCGGAATACGAGCGCCGGACCCCACAGGGATGAACTCCTGCTCGCGCTCGTGGACGGCCAGAGTGAAGTGGAGGTCAGGGAATTCGGATCAGGGGGACAGCGCCGCACGGTGGCCCTCGCGCTCCGATTCGTGGAGGGGGACGCGATCAGAAAGGCGAAGGACAGCGCCCCGATACTCCTTCTCGACGACGCGTTTGCGGAGTTGGACGACGCTCGAAGAGAAAGAGTCCTCGATCTCATGGGGCAGGACCGTTTCGGTCAGGTGATTCTCACCGCGCCCAAACAGAGCGACGTGCCTCTGCAAGGCGATACTCTCGCTCGATGGGGTATCGAGAAGGGAAGGATATGCGCGTGAGCCAAGCGGGACCGACCCGAGTGGGGGATCTCCTCGGGAGTCTCTTGGAGAAGAAGGGCCTCGGCGTCCAGATTGAGAGGGTCGCTGCGCTTGAGGTCTGGTCGGAAGCGGTAGGCCAAAAAATTTCTGATGTGACCGAGGCAAAGACGGTGGTTGCGTCGACACTGTTCGTGGAAGTGCGGAGCAGTGCTTGGCTCATGGAGTTGAGCCTCATGCGGGCCGCTCTATTGGAGCGGGTCAATGCTGGGTTAGGGAGGGAGGGGACGATCGATCGGATTGTCCTCACGCTGATGGAGGGGAGTGGACCGTAACGACCGCAATAGTGGCGGTATGAGGGGTCACGCCCATAAAGGAGTGTGCTGTAGATGGCGAAGAACGGTGATAAGAAGACGAACGGCGATTACACGGCCGGGCAGATCACAGTCCTCAAGGGGCTCGAGGCTGTTCGGAAGCGGCCCGGGATGTACATCGGATCCACGTCTTCCCGGGGACTACACCACCTCGTGTACGAAGTCGTCGACAATTCGATCGACGAAGCGATGGCCGGCTTTTGTACAGAAGTGCTGGTCACGCTCCGCGAGGACGGCTCCGTCCAGGTTCAGGACGATGGCCGCGGGATCCCGGTGGACATCCATCCTGTGGAGGGTGTGCCAGGTGTAGAACTCGCTATGACCACGCTGCACGCTGGCGGGAAGTTCGACAAGGATTCCTACAAGGTGTCGGGTGGGCTGCACGGCGTCGGTGTGAGCGTGGTGAACGCGCTCTCGGAGTGGCTGGAGGTGGAGATCACCAGAGACGGCCACCGATACCATCAGCGCTACGCCCGGGGGATTAAGGAAACGGAGCTCGAGACCCTCGGGAAAGCCAAGGGAAGTGGCACCCTTGTGACCTTCATGCCCGACTCGGAGATCTTCACCGAGCTCACGTACAACTTCGAGACCCTCAACAATCGACTCCGTGAACTCGCGTTCCTCAACAAAGGACTGAAGATCGTGCTCGCCGATGAGCGCGAAGACGGGTTGGAGGAGACCCATCAGTACGAAGGCGGGCTCGCGTCCTTCGTCGAGCACGTGCGTGGTACCCGTCACCCGCTGCACGAAAAGATCGTCTACTTCGAGACCAGCCGGGAAGAAGCGGACATCGAAGTCGCCATGCAATACGACGACGGCTTCAGTGAGCACACGCACACCTTCGTCAACAACATCAACACGCATGAGGGTGGGGCCCATCTGACCGGGCTCAAAGCGGCGCTGACACGCACAATCAACGACTACGCTCGGCGGAACAAGATTTTCAAGAAGGACGACGAAAGCTTGTCCGGCGACGACGTACGCGAGGGCCTCACCTGTATTCTAAGTGTGAAGGTCATGGAGCCGCAGTTCGAGGGCCAGACCAAAACCAAGCTAGGCAATAGCGAAGTGCGAGGTGCGGTTGAAGCCGCCATCAACGAACACCTCGGGATTTTCCTGGATGAGAATCCGAAGGCGGCCAAATCGATCATCGAGAAGTCGCTATCCGCCGCGAGGGCTCGCGAGGCCGCTCGTAAAGCTAGGGATCTGGCTCGTAAGAAGAGTGCACTCGAGAGTGGCGTCCTGCCCGGCAAGCTCGCGGACTGCTCCATTTCTGATCCGAGCCTGTGTGAGATCTACCTGGTCGAGGGAGACAGCGCAGGAGGAAGTGCCAAACAGGGTAGGGACCGGTCCTTCCAAGCCATCCTTCCGCTGAAGGGGAAGATTCTCAACGTCGAGCGGGCACGGATCGACAGGATCCTCTCGAACGAAGAGATACGGGCGATGATCACCGCGATCGGCTGCGGCATCAAGGATGACTTCGAGTTGGAGAAGGCCCGTTACCACAAGATCATCATCATGACCGACGCCGATGTCGACGGAGCGCACATCCGAACGCTGTTACTCACCTTCTTCTTCAGACAGATGAGGGATTTGATCGAGGAGGGCTACATCTACATCGCACAGCCTCCTCTCTATCGTGTGGCGAAGGGGAAGAAGGAGCACTACGCCTACACGGAGGAGGAGCGCGAAGATTTCATCGGGCGGCTCTCGAATGGGAAGGCCGCAGGTGACACACGGGGCATCCAGATTCAGAGGTACAAGGGTCTCGGAGAGATGAACCCCGACCAACTCTGGCGCACGACGATGGACCCCGAGGCGCGCACGATTTACCAGGTCACTGTGGACAGCGCCTCCGAAGCCGACTCGATTTTCAGCCGGCTGATGGGCGACGACGTAGAGCCGCGGCGAAAGTTCATCGAAGCCAACGCCAAATACGTCAAGAACCTGGACGTATAAGTGACCGACCCGAAGCAACTGAACGCTCAACAGCTCGTATCATACTTGGCGGAAAACGCCGGTCACTGGATCGAGAGTCAGCGTGCCCAACATCGGGTCCACGCGGATCCGCTTCCTGACACGACCGTGGCCGCCCTCAGCGGTTTTTTTGGACAGAGAACGCTGGACCGAACCAGAATCAGGCACGTCGCTAGTATCGAGAACCCGGCTTTCTACAAGGAGTTCGAAGAGGCCGGAGAGGCGTTTCCGCTCGACTTCACGGTCTGGGCCGCGATCACTTTCGGGGATGTGATTCTCGTGAACGGCGCGCAGGTCCCGGGGCCGCCCTCCCACTCGGTGGTCTTTCACGAGATGGTTCATGTCGTACAGTACGACGTGCTTGGGGTCCATGAGTTCGCCCGCAGATACGTGACGCCTTTCGTGCAGAGTCGGTTCAACTACATGGCGGTTCCGCTCGAAACGGACGCTTTCGATCTGCAAGGACGATTCGAGGAGTGGAGCGGAGAGCCGTTTTCCGCGGAGGAGGAGATTCGCTCCTTGGTCGGTGAGCCGGGGCTTCCGTATTCCGGGAGCCGGTAGAAGTAGCTCGACTTGCCGTCAGGGCCCATGGGCTCGCCCGTAGTAAACCACGGCGTCGTAAGTCATCCGGACGGCTCCCTCCCGACTACGACAACCTCTTTGTGGCCGGGATGATCACCCCGGACAGCGGGCAGTTCGGCATCGTCGACGTTCAGTGTCGGGCCGCCGCTCTGTACCTACGCTCGGCGTGGAACGGAGGCCAAGCGAATCCCTGGCTCAAATCGCGGAAGCGGGACCCGGTGGAGGATTTGGGCGGGGGTGTTCGGTACCAGAAGACTTACCGCCATCACCTGGAGGTCGAGCATGCGAGCTACGCTCGCGCGCTCAAGAAGCTGGTTGGGCGGCTAGAACGGGGATCCGGAGGGCGAGGCTAGTCCGCGAGCGGCAAAAGGGTTGGTCTTGAACAGACAGTGGCCCCCGCACTACCCGCACTCATGAACTACAAGGGCTCCCGTCCCGTCCAGTCCAGTCGAATCCAGTCGAGTCCAGTTCAGTCCAGGCTCATGTCCGTGCCTTGCTAGGCGGGCCGAAACTCCTCCGCGTTGTCACCGAAACTCCAAACGAACGGAGGCTCGGCGCCGCAAGCTCTGGCGAACACGTACAGTTGACCTCGGTGGTGCACGAACTCGTCACTCAGCACGGTGAATTGGAAGTGGCCAGGGAACGTCACTTCCCACGGCGTCGGCACCATCGCGGCCAACTCCGCGTCCCCGATGGACGCTACGGCGGCGCTGGCGTCGTCCCAACATTCGCGCGCGAATGCGATCACGTCCGCCCGCGTGGCGAGGCCGCCGGCGATGTCACTGTCTGATCGCTCGTCCGCGGTGATCTCACCTTTGGCGACGCCCTGTGCGATCATTCTCAGCAGACCCGAGGTGTGAACCACAAGCTCGGTTGGCGTCCTCATTCCATCGATGGGACGAATGTGAAAACGATCTTTCGGGATCGCCTCGATGACGCGTAGATACACGCCGTATTTCTGACGCGTGAGATCCCAGATCTGATCCAAGGTCTGTTTGTTCATAGTGGGTTCTTGAGTTCAGGTGATGATCTTTGGTTGTCGAGTTACCCCGGCTATCCTCCCGAAAGCGGTCCAGAAATCTCGAGCACATAGACTGCGATGAGCCCCAAAATACCGATCACGGTCAGGTAGTAGATCGTCGGCAGAACGGTCTTGCGCAGCGTTGCACCCTCCTTGCCCAGCAGCCCCACCGTAGCTGACGCAGCCACTACGTTGTGGATGGCGATCATGTTGCCTGCCGCGGCTCCGACGGCCTGAAGGGCCACGATCATGGCGCTGGACATAGCCAGCCGCGCTGCCACTCCGTGTTGGAAAGCCGCGAACATGAGGTTGCTGACTGTGTTCGACCCGGCAATGAAAGCGCCCAACGCTCCGGTCACACCGGCGAAGAGTGGCCAAACACCACCCACCGTGTCAGCCACCCAACCCGCCATCTCGAGGGGCATCGATGCGAGGCCCGATGCGTTCACACCCGAATTGATATAGACACGAACCATGGGCACGGTGAAGACCAGTACGATGCCGGCTCCCACGAGGACGCGGGTGGAATCGACGATCGCCTTCCCGAGGGCGGCTCCGCTCATCCTGTGCAGGATGGCCGTGATCGCCACGACCACGACCAGAAATGTGCCCGGCAAGTAAAGGGGCTGGGTCGACGCGGTCACCGTGGTCCCGAAGATCCCCGCCCATTCGATCACGAAGCTTCGCAGCAGATTACCGAACCACAATTCCGGATGGGAATCAAACCACGGAAGCTCACGAAGGCGGCTAAGAACCAGAAGAACAGCCAACAAGAGGTAGGGAACCCACGCCTTGCCGGCTGACATATTGGGGTCCTCTCCTTCGTCGGTCGAGGCAACCTCTAGATCGCTCTTCCAGTCGGAGGGCCATTGGTCCGAGGAAGGAAAATCCCAAGTGTCCTTCGGGAGGAGGAAGCCTTTCCGTGCTGCGGTGGAGACAATCGCCAGCCCTACCAAGCCTCCGAGAAGCGATGGGAATTCCGGCCCGATGAGCCACGCCGTCAGGAAATACGGTACCGTAAAGCAGACACCGCCGAACAGCGCAAAAGGCACCACCGAGAGCCCCTCGGTCCACGACTTCCGCGACCCGAAGAAACGGGTCATCATGACGACCATCAAGATGGGCATGATCGTGCCGGTGATCGCGTGCAGGCCGGCCGCTCTGACGGCCACGGCCCGGACGTATTCGGGCAACGTGACGCTTGCGGCTGCAAGAGCGGTTGTGAACTCGGGGCTCACTACGCCGCCGTTGACTCCCACCAGAATGGGCGTCCCGACCGCGCCGAATGTCACGGCTGTGCTCTGGATCATCATGCCCAACATCACCGCGCCTGCCGCGGGGAAGCCCATAGCGACCATGAGCGGCGCTGCCACAGCGGCCGGCGTCCCGAATCCGGCCGCGCCTTCGATGAAGGATCCGAAGAGCCAGGCGATGATGACGACCTGCACTCTGCGATCGTCACTGATGTCGTGGAAACTCCTCCGTATGGCGGTCACACCTCCGGACCGCTCGAGCGTGTTCAGGAGAAGAATCGCCCCGAAAATGATCCAGAGCAGGTCGAACGTGGTAAAGAGCCCCTGGATGGTTGATGCGGCGACGTCTACGAAGGGCATGTCCCAGACGCCGAGGGCGATGACTACGGCAGTCGCGTACACCACCGGCATCGCCCATTTGGCCGGAACACGAAAGCCCACGAGAAGGAGTCCACCGAGAAAAATGGGTAGTGCGGCGAGGGCAGCCAGGATTGCAGGGCTCACGGGGGTTCCTTTGGCCTTTAGAAGATCGCGGTCCACTCTTTCGGACGGAGCGGACAACATGAGGCGGTGAGGGGGTTAGGAAAAGAGCGACCCAGGCGTGGGTCGCCTTGGCGGATGTCGCGAGGACTGTCTATCTTCGCCTTCGATGCTTCCGTCGAGCGGCCTTCACGCCTTGGATAGGACACCCCATGGAGCACAACCCGGACGCACCTTGGTACCACCGACTGCACTGGCAGGTACTGGCCGCGATGGTTCTCGGTGCGCTGATGGGTGCCCTCTTCGGAGAACCGTTGGCGGACCGGGTCGGGTGGATCGGCGATCTGTTCATGAAGCTGCTCCGCATGATCATCGTGCCGCTGGTGCTCACGTCGATCATTTCGGGCGTGGCTTCGGTGGGCGGGGGCCGCGCACTCGGGCGCTTGTTCAGCAAGACGATGGGCTACTACCTGCTCTCGAGCTTCTTGGCGGCCTTCGCCGGGCTCATGATGGTCAACCTCATCCGTCCGGGCGTGGGCGCCAACTTGACGGGAACGGATCGGCAGGCCCTTCCCGAGCTTTCCACACCGGATTCGCCCGTCCAACTGCTGTTGGATATCGTTCCCCAGAATGTCATTCAGGCAGCGGCTACCGCGGACATGCTGGCCCTGATCTTCTTCTGCATCGTTTTCGGCGCCGCGCTTACCACGCTACCGGACAAGACGCGACAGCCTCTCGTCGACTTCTTCGAAGCGCTGTTCCACGTGATGATGAAGCTCACGTCGGGTATCATCAAATTTTTACCGATCGGTGTGTTCGCGCTGATCACCCGGATGGTGGGCACGACCGGCTTCGACGCGTTCCGACCGCT
>JAPYQK010000047.1:0-2120 GCA_029941275.1 Longimicrobiales bacterium
AGGAGCCCCGTCTCGCCGCGACACGCGGCGAGACGGGCCCCTGCTGTTTCGGTGCTTGTCCTATTTGCAGGACACCTCACTTGGATCTTTTCCACCCCGTTCCTTTAGGTAGGGTTTCCCACGGACGACACTGGGAGGTATGCCCACCATGAATAATATGCCTGGTATAAAAAAATGGTTGTCTTGGGTCGGTCGAAGCGGGCAGGCCCGAAATTGGGTGACCGGGCGGTCGGTGGTTGCGCTTGGGCTTGCGCGGCTCTGGTCGGTCCGGCAGTGGTCGCCAGTCTCTTGGCGATCCTCGATATCGTCTCTCGGCTGGCCTGCGGGCCGAGATCCCCATCAGAGTTGGGGGGTTGGAAGGTACATCAAGCCGGCCGCGGGGCTGGTGGCCTTGAGTGCCACATTCTCCTTGTTGTTTGTCGACCGAATCCAGGCGCCACAATATGTAGGCGGAGGCGCCACGAATTGGTCGCCCCCTGAAGTTGTTTCGCCGGCGCTGGCTGACGCGCAACTGCCGATCGAGGTGAACGAGCGCATTGAGCAGTGGATGGTTCGATTCACTACTTCACGCCAGCCCGCGTTCGAAGTGATGCTCTCCCGAGGCGGGCTCTACTCGGACATGATTCGGGGTAAACTCAGCGACCGCGGGATGCCCGAGGAACTCGTCTACCTCGCGATGATCGAATCTGGGTTCCACACCGATGCTCGGTCTTATGTGGCTGCCACGGGTATGTGGCAGTTCATGGATCCCACGGCCAGAGCGTACGGGCTACGCATCGACCAGTACGTGGACGAGCGCCGGGACCCGGTTAGGGCAACCGACGCGGCCCTCGATTACCTCAGTGACCTCTACCAACGGTACGGTTCTTGGTATCTCGCTGCTGCGGCTTACAACGCAGGTCCGACCCGAGTTTCACTTGCGGTCGCACGGTATTCGGACGGTCGAATGGGCGATGAGAACGTCTACTGGGAGATCATCGATCATCTTCCAAAAGAGACGGTTCAGTACGTGCCGAAACTACTTGCGGCCAGGAATCTGGCTCGTTCTGCCGCCCTCTACGGCTTGGACGTGACGTTGGAGGATCCCTACGTGTACGATCTGGTGTGGGCACCCGGCGGGTCGTCGTTGGAGGAGGTAGGAAAAAGAATGGGGCTGTCCGACGGTCGTATGAGAGAACTCAACCCGCAGCTCATTCGCGGAGTTACCCCACCTGGTGGGGTGTATCCCTTGCGGGTACCCGTGGGGCAGGCCTATACGGCGATGAGTGCTCTTGCGGGCCACGACCTGAGGAGTCGCTTGGCGGACGATTAGTCCGGAATCCGGACGGCGTCCTCGTCGGGAGTAGGAGTATCCGGGATGAAGGCCGACTGGCGTGAGAAACCGCCAGCTCTTGGGTAGATTAGCCCGAGGACCCTCGCCCGCTCTGGATCTGGCGGGCTGAAGAGATAATGCGCCAGATCACGTCCCGGGTGAGCTCTTCGTCCACGCCCAGAGCCCTTGAGCGTTCCGCAACGCGACGAACGACTCGGGCTTCTCGTGCCGGGTCGAGAATCGGGAGACCCAGGGTTTCTTTTATGTGGCCGACTTCAAGGACCAGGTCCCTGCGTTCCCCAATGAGTTGAATGATCTCATCATCGACCGCGATGATCCGGTCTCGCAGTTCGTCGAGCTGCTCTTGAGGCACCGCCGCGGAATCCGGCGGAGAGGTTTCGGCGCTCATGTTAGCTCCCGCCCCCGACTAAGTCGCATCCGGTGCCTCACCTTTGGTACGGAAGTCACGCCACTTATAGAAGCCCTCGCCAGATTTTCTACCAAGCTTGCCCTCCGCTACCCTACGTTCCAGAAGTTCGGGTGGCCGAAACGCCTCCGATCCCAACGTTTCACAGATATGGGTAGCCGCTTCCAATTGAACGTCCAATCCGATCATATCCGCGAGTCTCAGCGGTCCGATCGGATGACCATAGCTGAGGACCATCGCCTTGTCGATATCGGCCGGCCTAGTGACGCTCAACTCGACCATGCGGATCGCCTCCATGCAGACTACGATCCCGAGGCGGGAGCATGCGAAGCCCGCCGAGTCCCGAACCAGGATCGGGTCTTTACCGATTTCCTCCACGAA
>JAPYQK010000047.1:2220-16774 GCA_029941275.1 Longimicrobiales bacterium
CGAAGCCCGCCGAGTCCCGAACCAGGATCGGGTCTTTACCGATTTCCTCCACGAACTCGACGACGCTCTCGCGGACCACTTCGGAGGTCAGCTCCCCCACAACGACCTCAACGAGTTCTGTCTCCTGGACTGGGTGGAAGAAGTGGACTCCGAGGAATCGTTCTGGGTGGTTCCTACCCCTCGAGAGTTCGGAGATGCTGAGCGAGGTAGTGCTCGTCGCAAAGACAGTGTCTTACCCCACCCTTTGCTCCACGCGTCTGAACAGATCGCGCTTGATGTCCATCGACTCCGGAGTCGCTTCGATGATCAATTGTGCGCCCTGCACAGCCAGGGCCAGGTCCGAACTCCGCTGAATGTGAGCCAGGATGGTATCGTGCTCCGTTTCGGAGAGATCACCTGCGGAAACTTTCGCATCCAGGTCCGCACGAATCAGCTTGGGGCCGTTGTCCACGGCGCTGAGGTAAACGTCGTAGAGTACCGTGGCGATCTCGGCCCTTGCGCAAACCTGGGCGATCCCGTGTCCCATAGCGCCGGCTCCGAGCACGGTCACATGCTGGAAATGGAAGGTCATCCGCGCCCCATTTTAACGCCAGGGTGAACGGACTCCGTCTAGGCAACTCGCAGGACGGGCGTCATCGTTACTTCAGGCGTTTCGTACATCCATTCGATTTTCGAAGTTATATCCGACTCAGGACGACGGGCAACAGGATTTCTGGGAAGGCGTACGTGCCGCGAGAGAAGGATTGTCGTCGCAGAATCGTATAGAGATCAAACGCCCAACTGGCCGGGTGTTCCGTGGTTCGGGTCCCCGCGGCGATTCGCAAAGGGATGCGGGTTGTTTCGTAGACCCCGGTTCCGGTCGTACCTTATCACACACGATACGAGGAGCGACCCCCAGGAGGGGAATGCCATGTCACGAAATTATTTCATTGCCGCGGCCGTGCTGTTGGGGGGAGTCGTAGGCTGGCCGTCCCAGGCTCATGCACAGGTTGCTCCGGCAGTATTTCGGGTGCCTGTGACCGGCGTGGTGGAAATGGGGCTGGCGCCGTTCATCGAGAGAGCGATCCGCGAAGCCGAGAGTGCGGGAGCGAGTTTCGTGGTTCTCGATATCGATACGCCCGGGGGGCGCGTCGATTCGGCGGAGCGCATTGCCGACGCGATTTCCGATTCGGGTGTGCCCGTCTATGCCTTCGTGAATCGCCGGGCGTTTTCGGCGGGCGCTTTGATCGCTTTGGCAACGCGCGGCATATACATGAGGCCCGGATCGGTCATCGGCGCGGCGACGCCGGTGGATGGCTCCGGGACGAAGGCCTCCGAGAAGATTGTCTCGGCCATGCGAAGTGAAATGCGTGCGCTAGCCGAGGCCCAGGGGCTTGATCCTGCGGTCGCTGAGGCGATGGTGGATGAATCCCTCGCTATTCCGGACGTCGTGGAGGCTGGGCAGCTCCTGACGTTGACGACGGAAGAAGCGGTGGGAATCGGCTACGCGAGCGAAACGGCGGACTTCGCCACGCTGCTCGAGGACCTCGGCGTTGCTGGTGCGGTGGTCAGCGATGTGGGCGTGAATTGGGCCGAGCGCTTCGTCCGCTTCTTTTCACACCCCGCGGTGTCGCCCTTCCTGTTGTCGCTCGGATTCTTAGGCCTCATCATCGAGGTCAAAACCCCGACTTTCGGGCTCGCCGGGCTGGCCGGCATGCTCTCCTTGTCTCTGTTCTTCGGGTCACATTTGATTATCGGGCTCGCCGGTTGGGAAGACCTGCTTCTTGTTGGAGCGGGGGTCTTGTTCGTCACCGCCGAGGTACTTCTGATCCCGGGTTTCGGGCTGTTCGGCATCTTGGGCATCGCCGGTATCGCCGGCGGCATCTACATGAGCCTGCTCGGCAGTCTTCCCGCGGCGCAGGACTTCAGCCGGGCGGCCGGCGTGCTCAGCACGACCGTATTGGTCCTGCTCATTACCGGATGGGCTCTTCTCCGGCATCTACCCAAGAGCAACAGATTGTTTCAATCGGGGATATTCCTTCGCGCTCGGACCGATCGGGCCATAGGCTACGAGTCCACCGAAACGAGGGCCGATCTCGTAGGTGTCGAGGGCGTCGCGGCCACGGACCTTCGGCCTTCGGGCACGGGTATTTTCCGTGACGAGCGGATTGACATAGTCTCCGAAGCCGAGTGGATCGCGCAGGGCACCCCCGTCCGAGTTGTCAGCGCAGAGGGACACCGCCAGGTGGTTCGAGCCATCCCTGCCGGGAGCAGTGATGGTTCGGGGGAATCCCCGGGACCAGAGCGACTGTCCGATCGGGAGCCGGCTCTTGAACAAGCGGCATCCTCGGAGTCACCGTCGGCCCCTGAGTCAGCCTCGGAAACAGACTCAACCTCGGAAGCGGAGTGATTCCCGGGACGGAGATCCTTGGAGTCCGGCGGTCTTTGTGAAGGGCGTGTTTTTACGGTAGTGGACGTTTAACTCTTCCGGACTGATTTTTCGGGTATCCCTCCCGTGAAGTCAGCCGGTTCAGCGAAAGGGATACCCGATGCAGTCAGGCGACGTTTTCAGTCTCTTCGTGCTTTTCATGGCCGTCATGTTCGTCGCGGCGATCGCGTGGGCGGTTCCGGTGCGCTTGTGGGTTGAAGCGATATCGGCCGGTGTGCGCGTGGGAATCTCACAGCTGGTCGGCATGCGGTTGCGTAAGGTGAGTCCTCCGGCGGTGGTGCGGCCCCTGATCTGGGCAACAAAGGCCGGCATCCCTTTGAGCGTAAACGACTTGGAGGCTCATTACCTCGCGGGCGGTTCAGTAGACCGGGTGGTTCGCGCGCTCATCAGCGCCGACAAGGCGAGCATCGAGTTGGGATTCCAGCAGGCCGCTGCGATCGACTTGGCGGGCCGTGACGTTTTCGAGGCGGTGCAAGTCTCGGTTATTCCCAAGGTGATCAACACACCCAAGGTGTCCGCGATGGCGAAAGACGGCATCCAACTCATCGCACAAGCGCGAGTTACGGTGCGAGCCAACATCAATCGCCTCGTGGGTGGTGCGGGTGAGGACACCATTTTGGCGCGGGTTGGGGAGGGCATCGTCTCTTCCATTGGATCAGCCATCTCTCACAAAGAAGTTCTCGAGAACCCGGATGCGATCTCCAAGACGGTTCTCGCAAAGGGGCTCGACTCCGGCACCGCCTTCGAGATTCTCTCGATCGATATAGCCGACGTGGACGTTGGGAAAAACATCGGTGCGGACCTCCAGACGCATCAGGCCGATGCCGACAAGCGTGTGGCTCAAGCCCGCGCCGAAGAAAAACGCGCTATGGCCGTCGCTCACGAGCAAGAGATGAAGGCGAAGGTCCAGGAGATGAGGGCCGAAGTGGTGAAGGCCGAGGCCCAGGTTCCGCTGGCGCTGGCCGAGGCGTTCCGACAGGGTCATATGGGCGTCATGGACTACGTCCGGTATAACAACATCCAGTCCGACACGTCGATGCGGGAGGCGATTGCCAGCGGGGACGATACGGATGGGGAGCCGTTAGCATAGTGTCCGAGCTCAGGCGCATGGGGGGAGAAGCTCATGGATGATGGCCTGATCCAACTGCTGTTCATAGCCTTCTTCGTGATCGTCTCGATGATGGACGGAGCCGCCCGAAAACGTCGTAAGGAAGCCAAGCTGATGGAGGGGCATCAGTCGGAGTCGGACTGGATCCCGGAAGGGGCCCATGGAGAGGCGGATGAAGGCTCTGTCGACATGGCGGACTCGCCCGAAACACTCGCGCCGCAAGATCTCTGGAAAGAGATCGCTGCTTTGGCCCGTGGGGAGGCGCCGGCCTCACGCGGAGAGCGGACGGCTGGTGCTTCGAGTTCCAGCTACGAGCCCGGATCAGGTGGCGAGGAGTGGGCACCGGCGGCAGAAGAGCTTTCTGAAGGGCGTGTTCCCAAGTCGGAAAGAGCGAGTCTTTCGCGGCGATCCGCTCCGGTGGATCTCTACGTCCCGGAAACGATCGGTTCCGGGGACCTACAGGCCGGGTATCTACATCCGGATCAGGCCGTAACGCATGGTGAACACGCCCAGATCGGTCCGCTGGAACGTCCTCTGCCGCCGGACACACCGCACCAATTCGTTCCGCACTCTCTGCAGCCCTCGAGCGGAGAACAACAGCGCCATACGCAAGCGCGACAGCCGGGCAGCTTACTTTCCGGGGTCCGGCGCGGCGCGAGGAGTTCTCTTCGAGAGGCCATCGTTTTGGCCGAAGTACTGAATCAGCCGATCGCGCTACGGGACTCCGACACGGGTCCGTTGGGCCGGTCGTAGGATCGTCCTGTCTGCTTGCAGGCCGCAGTACCTAGGCGGACCGCCCGAGCCGTCGTGTCCTACAACTACGACGCCTGGCCTACATCTCGCCCGAGGCAATCCTCCGGAGCACCGTGTGCAGTATCCCACCGTTTCGGTAGTACTCCACGTCCACGTCTGAATCGAGACGAGCGATCGCAGTAAATCTCGTTTCCTGTCCGTCATCGGTGTGGGCCACCACGGTGAGGTGGGCGTGGGGTTCCAGCCCCTCCGAAATCCCCATGATATCGAACGTTTCGCGACCGGTCAGGCCTAACGACGTCGGCGTCTCACCCTCCTCGAACTGAAGTGGCAATACGCCCATGCCCACCAGATTGCTGCGATGGATGCGTTCGTAGCCCCCGGCGATCACCGCCTTGACGCCCAGCAATAGAGTCCCTTTTGCGGCCCAATCTCGGGAACTGCCCGTCCCGTACTCGCGGCCCGCGAGAATCACGAGCGGTGTACCCTCGGCCTGATATCGCATCGCTGCGTCGTAGATCGGTAGCTCGTCGCCTGTGGGGATGTGGAGCGTATAGCCGCCCTCACGGTCTTCGAGCAAGAGGTTGCGGATACGTACATTGCCGAACGTCCCCCGCATCATCACCTCGTGATTGCCCCGCCTGGAACCGAACGTGTTGAACTGCCACGGTTTCACGTCGTGCTCCTGAAGGTACGCCCCTGCCGGTTCATCCTTGGGGATGGCGCCGGCGGGCGAGATATGGTCGGTCGTCGTGGTTTGCCCGAACACGCCGAGGACTCGCGCACCTTGTATGTCCTCGAGTTCTCCGACGTCCAACGACATGCCTTGGAAAAAAGGAGGATTGCGGATATAGGTGGAGTCATCCTCCCAGTCGTACAGATTGTCGTCGTCCGAGGGGAGGGGAAGGGCCTGCCACAAATCGTTACCCTGGAAGACCTCCGCGTAACGCCGCTCGTACATTTCCGGAACCAACGCTTCCTGGACGGTATCCTTTATGACGTCGGACACCGGCCAGAGGTCACGAAGATAGACCGGCCCATCGGACCCTTGGCCCACCGGTTCCGTTTGCCAGTCGATGTCGACGCGACCCGCGAGGGCGTATGCGACCACGAGCATGGGAGACGTCAGGTAGTTGGCGCGTATGTCAGGGTGGATCCGCGCTTCGAAATTACGATTTCCGGACAGCACGGAGGCGACGACCAAGCCCTGGTCGCGAACAGCCTCGGCGATCGGCTCAGCCAATGGACCCGAGTTCCCGATACATGTGGTGCAGCCGTAGCCCACGACCCCGAAGCGGAGTTGATCCAGGTACTGCATCAGGCCCGCAGCCTCGAGGTAGTCGGTCACGACCTTCGAGCCCGGTGCCATGCTCGACTTGACCCACGGTTTGACCTGGAGTCCCAGTTCCACCGCCTTCTTCGCCAACAGCCCTGCACCCACCATGACCGTCGGGTTCGACGTATTGGTGCAGCTCGTGATCGCTGCGATCACGATACTCCCGTCCCCGAGCTCACAGGACTCCCCGTCCAAGTCGACCTGAACCCGTCTCGGGCCGTCTCCGTTGACCGAAAATCCAGAGGGTACCAAGTCCGGCAGGTCTTTCGCGAAGGCCTTGGGAAGATCTGAAAGAGCGATCCGATCCTGAGGCCGTTTGGGCCCCGCCAGGCTGGGCTCCACGGTACCGAGATCCATGTGGAGGACGTCCGTATATTCCGGATCCGGTGTCGCGTCCTGGCGGAACAGACCCTGCTCTTTGCTGATGCGCTCGACCCGTTCGACGAGCTCCGCTCGTCGGCCTGAACCTCTCAAGTAGGCCAGCGTCTCGTCATCCACGGGAAAGAAGCCGATGGTGGCACCATACTCAGGAGCCATATTGGCGAGCGTGGCCCGGTCCGGCAGCGTCAACTTCGACAGCCCGTCTCCGAAGTACTCGACAAAACGGCCGACCACACCGTGTGCGCGGAGCATCTGCACCACGTGAAGAACCAAGTCGGTGGCTGTGGCGCCCTCGGGAAGCTCTCCCGTGAACTTTACACCCACGACTTCGGGGAGGAGCATGTAGTACGGTTGACCGGTGAGAACGGCCTCCGCTTCGATTCCGCCCACGCCCCATCCAACCACGCCGAGTCCATTGATCATCGTTGTGTGGGAGTCGGTCCCCACCAAAGTGTCGGGGTAGGCGATGGAGATGCCCCCTTCTTCCCGGCGGTGGACCACGGAGGCCAGGTACTCGAGGTTCACCTGATGTACGATCCCGGTACCCGGCGGAACCACCCGGAAGTCCTCGAAAGCGTGTTGAGCCCAGCGCAGAAGCGCATAACGCTCTCGGTTTCGCTCGAACTCGCGTTCCACGTTTTTTCGGTACGCCTCTGGTGTACCGAAAAAGTCGACCTGGACGGAGTGATCAATGACGAGGTCAGCCGGCACAACTGGGTTGATCCGGTTAGCGTCACCGCCCAAGGCCTTGAGTCCGTCCCTCATGGCGGCCAGATCGACGACCGCCGGAACGCCCGTGAAATCCTGCAGAACGACGCGCGAGGGCATGAACGGCACGTCGGCACCCGCGTTGGTCGGGCTCCATGCGGCCACCGCTTTGACGTGTTCTTCCCCTACGTACCGTCCCCCTGAGTGGCGAAGGGCGTTCTCGAGGAGGATACGTATCGAGAAGGGTAGGCGGTCCAGATCGGCTAGGCCGGCGGCCTCGAGCTCCGCCAGGCTGTAGAACGACGTGGGGCCCTCCGTCAAATCGATGCTTGTGAGCGCTCCGAATGGATCGTTACTCATGGGACCTCGTGTTTATGATATGCAGGTTCATCTACGGCTTGATCAAGAACACTTCATGCCGTTTACGGCAGGGCGCCGGGTTTCTGTCGCGTGGTCGATTCTCGCGTGTGACATAAAAAACAATATCAAAGGCGATGCGTCGGAGACAGTCCGACACGTCCCGCGACCTCCCCCAGGGCGAAACTCTCGAGGAAACGACCGCCGCTCTCCTTCGCGGGTGTGCATCCAACCCCACGGCGGGAACGCGCCACGGTGGGGATAACCAACGGCCCAAGCCGTCAGCTCAGAAAGCCCACTTTCGGCAACAGCCTCAGGACTCCACGCCCGGCCACCGCCGCCACGATCAGAAACGTGAGTCCCCAGACCAGATTTCCGTACAACAGGAAACCCGTGCCGAAGAGCGCCCCGTACACCATCAGACAACCCAGGAACCAGGCGAGGAGGCCGGCGGCCAACTGGCCCGCCTGATCCGTATCCGAGTCGGTGTCAGAGTCGGTGCGGGTCACGATCGCATCCCATCCCCTTCCGAGCGGTCGGATTTTCGCGTGGAAGTCCCGGAGCGTTTCGTTGTCCACCGGAGGGGTCAGGAACGTAACGACGAGCCATCCAACGGTGGTCACGGCGACACCCACCACCAACTCGGCTGAAGGATCCCACCTCGTGAAACCCAGCCCCTCGTGGAAGAATCCGAAGTACACGGCGACCACGAAGGAGATGACCATCGCGGAGATCTCACTCCATGTGTTGACGCGCCACCAGAACCAGCGGAGCAGAAACACCAGTCCGGTCCCGGCTCCGATCTGAAGGAGGATCTGAAACCCCTGCTGCGCCGTGTTCAATTGGAGGGCGGCGAAGGACGAAATTACGATGAGCACCACGGTGGAGACACGGGCCACCAGCACGTAGTTCTTTTCGTCCTGATCCGGGGCCACGAAGCGGCGGTACACGTCGTCCACCACGTAGGACGCCCCCCAGTTCAGGTGCGTGCTGATCGTCGACATGTATGCCGCGGCGAGCGAAGCGACGACCAGACCGAGAAGACCGGAGGGGAGGAACACGAGCATGGCTGGGTAGGCCAGGTCGTTTCCGATTACCGACGGGTCGACGTTCGGAAAAGCCGCGGCCAGGTCACCCAGCGTCGGATAGACGATCAGCGAGGCAAGCGCCACCAGGATCCACGGCCAAGGTCGAATCGCGTAGTGAGCTACGTTGAACCAGAGCGTGGCTTGCATGGCGTTTTTTTCGTCTTTCGCCGCCAACATTCGCTGAGCTGTATATCCACCACCACCCGGCTCCGCTCCCGGATACCAGGTGCTCCACCACTGGACGGCGATCGGCACAATGAAGACGGCGGCCGCGGTCGTCGGGTCTGAAAAATCGGGAAGAAATGACAGATTCTCGGTGACGCTTGCGTTGGTCATGAGTCCCGACAAACCGCCCACCTCGGGAAGGCGGAGGGCGTAGACGGCCGCTGCCAGCGAACCGATCATGGAGATGGCGAAAAGCAGCAAGTCAGTGACCAGCACCCCCCACAGACCGGAAGTCGCCGAATAGATCACGGTCGCGGTGCCGGCGACCAGAACGACGGTGTGTGGGCCGACACCCAGCAGTACTCCGCCGATCTTGATGGCCGCCAACGTCACGGTGGCCATGATCATCACGTTGAAAAACACGCCCAAGTAGATGGCGCGGAAGGCCCGGAGAAAGGCTGCCGACCGCCCGGCATAGCGGAGTTCGTAAAATCCAACGTCCGTGAGCACCCCGGAGCGTCGCCAGAGTTTGGCGTAGAAGAACACGGTGCACATGCCCGTAATGACGAACGCCCACCAAACCCAGTTCTGGCTCACACCACCCGAGCGCACGAGGTCGGTGACCAGGTTGGGCGTATCGGCCGAGAATGTGGTGGCCACCATGGAGGTTCCGATCAGCCACCACGGCATCGTGCGGCCTGCGAGAAAGTAGTCCTCTCGCCCACCACCAGCGCGGCGGGCAAACGCTAGCCCCACGGCCATGATCGTGACACCGTATAACGCCAGGACCCACCAGTCGAGCGCTGAGAGCTGCACTAGTGCCCCGTCACCGGGCCTCGGTCTGTTTGGTCCCCTCTGGGGATAGCCATGCCCGTCATATGTCCCAACTCGCACGCGCCAGCATCCAGAGATTGATGACGACGACCACCAGAGCGGTCAAATAGAACGCCGGGGGAGTCGAGGCGTCGGGCGACGCGAAGAAGGCCCCTCCAATCAGGGTGGGCGTGCGCAGGGTGTTGAGGCCCCACAGGATTCGAGCGAACCAGACGTTGCGCCAACGGGCGAGGCCCACGAACCCGAGTGCGGCCAACCCCGCACCGCCGATGAGCCAAGCCCACGGTGGGCCGAAGCGGAGCGGAAGGGCGCCCGCTTCGAGCATCGCGTACACGGACGCTTCATAAAGGATGGCCACATGCAGATAAACGAACCCCGCTTGTCGGAACTTGGTCACACGTGTTGGCGGCCAATCCTGTCTCAGCACACTTCCTCCGGAGTTCGGTTAGGGTACACCCGGGTCCATCCCGCCACTTGCGAGCGGAACATGGTCGGGATTGTACCGATTCTCATAGAATCCGGACAACCCACGTCACTTGACAGGGTCCGGTTCGAAGGCCGTAATAAGGTAGGTTACGGAAGCCAAACCCGAGAGTGGGGGCCATGAATGTCGTTCCAACGTAGCGCAACGCTCGCCTTGGTTTTCGCCGTTTCAGCGTGCGCTTCTACGTCTGCACGCGACCCCTTCGGCGAAGCGGCCGCGAGGAGGACCGGGAGGACCACGGCGGCGCCGGCCGATCGCGGTAACTCGACCTGGATCACCCGGTCCGAACTCGCGGAGTACGCCGGAGACAGTGCTTATCGAGCCATCGAGCAAATTCGGCGACGGTGGTTGGCGTCCCGGCGCGGTGGTCAAATCGCTCGTGTAGTGATCGATGGAAGTTATCGTACGGATATCGGTCAGCTTCGTTCGATCGGTGCCGATGCTGTTGAAGAGTTACGGTTGTTGTCGGCCGGGGAGGCGACCATCAAGTACGGCACGGGCTTCCCGGGCGGAGCCATTGATGTTTTGATGAGGGGACGCTGACACCGGCCCCGCTCCCCGCTTGACCGTTCTCCCGCAGCTTCTTGTACAACTCTCCGTGTCAAGGATGAGAACGTCCTGAGAATATTTGGGTCCGCCGACGTGGTGGAGTCCCGGGCCTTCGTGATGACCTGGGGCGGATTTGAGACAGGACTGATCGATCCAGATGTCATCGGCCCCTACAGCACGGACGGCGGAACCATCACGGTAGAGGATACGGACGCGGGGCAGCTCGAGGGTTGCGGCACCGACGGGATCGGCCGGTACACCTACACGGCCGCTGAGGGGACACTCAGGTTTCAGCTAGTGAGCGATATGTGTGGGGCCCGCGACTTCTTCTTTGCCGATCAAAACACCAAGGTATGGACGCGAAACCCGTCGGTCTTGTCGACCATCGAGGTCTCGGCAACCTCGATCACGTTTTCGGCGGCCGGCGAGACTGAGCAACTGACTGCGACGGTCCTAGATCAGAACGGCGCTGAGAGGACGGGTGAGGCGGTCAGCTGGAGTTCGTCTGCTTTTTCGGTCGCGAGCGTCTCGTCCGCAGGGCTCGTGACCGCGGTGGCCACCGGCTCGGCGACGATCACGGCCACCTCTGGTGCGGCCTCGGAGACAGTATCGGTGGTTGTCGACTGAGCGGTCTGGTGCGGAAGCCCTCGGCGCTTTTCGGTGTAGGCGGTAAACGTTAGCTTCTACGCCACCAATCCCCCTTGTTGGGGATTCGCCGGGATGGTGGAATTGGTAGACGCACCGGACTCAAAATCCGGCGGGCTTAGGCCCTTGGGGGTTCGAGTCCCCCTCCCGGCACTGCGATCTGGAGGTTTCCCAGCTTAGAGTCGCCAGCGACTATTACCCGTAGAAGAGCGCATCGAGCGGACGTCTACAAAGAGGTTCCGGCTCAGTCCAGGATCGGGGTTCCGTGTGCCGGGCGGGGAACCTTCTCTTTGCGCCGTCGATTGGATGGACGAGCAAGTGTAGGGTTCGAGGCCCATCTTTGAGAGTATGCCGAAAGGCGGGCTGACCGGAACCGATTCGCACCTGAACTCTCAACTGTGGAGGTGGCGATGACCAACGACTGTCTGCGTGAGCTACCGCACCACGTGGGGCCTGTTTTGAGTCGAGTCACCGGCGGAATCCTTCGGGTCTGGGCGCTCCTAGGCGTTGCGGGTGTAGGACTGGGGTTGGTCACACCAGGCGCCTCGGCCGCACAGGATGTCGAGCTCGACGGTGTCGGCCATGTCTTGGGTTCGCGCGACGCGCCCGTATCCGTCGTTGAATTTGGCGACTTCGGCTGTGGGGCCTGCGCACTTTTCCATGAGACGACGTTTCCTGCCGTCATGGAGGAATTCGTCGAGACGGGGAGGGTGCAGTGGCGACACGTTCCGTTCGTATTCGGGTTTTGCAACGGTGACGATGCTGCCCGGGGGACGGAGTGCGCGGCCGATCAAGGACAGTATTGGGAGATGCACGATGTGCTTTTCCGTCGGCGTGCCGAGTGGCAGAGGCCACGGAACCCCAAAGATTTGATGCTGGGCTACGCCGTCGAGTTGGGCATGCAGGCCGAGGCCTTCGAGCAGTGCTACAAGGACAATGACGGGAAGGAGCGCACTCGGCGGGCCACGCGGGCCGCGGACGAACTGGACTTGACTGGCACGCCCGCCTTTTTCATCAATGGGTCCCCGGCCCTTGGGGCGCTGACCATGGACGTCTTTCGCGGTTTGCTCGAGAAAGCTGAGCGCGAAGCGAATCCGGGCGGCTGAATTCTCTAGCTCCCCAAGTGTGGTGTTCTGCCGCGCCTCCCGCGCCTCCCCCCCGCCGCCGCCACCGCCGCTCCAACTACACTTCATCGCTGGCCGCGAATCCCTTAGGTTAAGCCCTACAAAGCTTCAGAAGCATGACATTCCAGACGCTGTCAGAGGTCGGGTTTGACGCACCATTGCCGAGGAGCGGGGCATACCTGGGATGGAGGGTCGAAAGGCCGGTAACGGAGAGGAAATGACAGACGACGGGAGTGGGGGGAAGAACAGCCTAACGATCAAGGACAACCGGACGGGGCGCGAATACGAGGTCGACATTCTCGATGGTGACGTGATTCGTGCCATGGATCTCCGGCAGATCAAGGTCGACGAAGGCGATTTCGGGATGATGACGTACGATCCCGGCTTCAAGAACACCGCCTCGACCCAGAGTACCGTCACTTACATCGACGGTGGTAAGGGCATCCTTCGGTACCGTGGATATCCGATCGAGCAACTCGCGGAGCGCAGCACCTTCCTCGAGGTGGCGTACCTGCTTCTGAACGGAGAGTTGCCCTCCCAGTCCGAGCTGGACGATTTCGTACATGAGATTACGGTCCACACTTATGTACACGAGAATATTCGCACGGTCATGAACGGGTTTCGGTACGATGCCCACGCCATGAGCATGTTGATCAGCAGCGTAGCCGCACTCGGCACTTTCTACCCGGAAGCCCGGAACGTACGTGACGCAGACAACCGTCGGCTTCAGATCCATCGGCTGGTGGCGAAGATGCCGACGCTCGCGGGCTTCACATACCGGCACCATCAGGGTCTGCCACCCGCCTATCCAGAGAACGAACTCTCGTTCACGGCCAACTTCCTGAACATGCTGTTCCGGATCGGCGGGGGCGACTACAAGCCGAACCCGGTCGTTGAGCGCGCGTTGGACATCCTGTTCATTCTTCATGCGGACCATGAGCAGAACTGTTCGACGACGGCCATGCGGGTCATCGGGAGCAGCGAGGCGGACCCCTATTCCGCTCTCGCCGGCGCGATGGGCGCCCTCTTTGGTCCGCTGCACGGTGGTGCGAACGAGGCGGTTCTGAGGATGCTCCAGAGGATCGGGACGATGGACAACATCCCTTCGTTCATGGAAGGGGTAAAGCGTAAGGAAGAGCGACTGATGGGCTTCGGGCATCGCGTGTACAAGGCGTACGACCCCCGGGCGAGCATCATCAAGCGTGCCGCCGACGATGTCTTTGAAGTCACGGGACGCAACCAGTTGCTCGATATAGCGCTCGAGTTGGAGAGGATCGCGCTCGATGACGACTTCTTCGTCTCTCGCAACTTGTATCCCAACGTCGACTTCTACTCCGGCCTCATATACGAGGCGCTGGGCTTTCCTGTGGAGATGTTTCCCGTGCTCTTCGCGATTCCGAGAACGGTCGGGTGGCTGGCGCAGTGGGATGAGCTCCTCAAGGACGGAGAGCAGAGCATCGCCCGTCCGAGACAGATCTTCAACGGTGCCCCAGCCCGCGACTTCGTTCTCGTAGAGAACCGCTAGACCGATTCTGTCTTACCACGCCCGCGCCGTTCGGTACCCATGACGGTTGCCCCGATCGATGTCGTGCACCTCGGTCTTCGGGGGGCGATTTCGTGCTTTTGGATCGACGGCCCCGAGCCGGCGATCGTGGATCCGGGCCCGTCCACCTCGCTCGACGGGCTGGAAGCCGGGATGGCCGAGTTGGGTATCACGCTCTCCGACGTCCAACATGTCCTTCTCACGCATGTGCACCTCGATCATGCGGGTGGAACTGGACACTTGGTCGCGCGAGCGCCTCATCTCAAAGTGCATGTTCACGTCGATGGTGCGCCCCACATGGCGGAGCCTGAACGTCTCGTGGCCAGCACGCGGAGAGTTTTCGGGGACGACCACGATAGACTTTGGGGGGATGTCCTGCCGGTGCCGGCCGAGCAAATTCAGGCCTGGGATCCGACCGAGCGTTTTCCCGTTCCTTCGGTGCGGGCCTTCACCACACCTGGGCACATCCCCCATCACGTGTCTTTTTTATCGGAGTCCTCAGGGATTTTCCTTGCGGGCGATGCAATGGGCGTGATCCTCGCACCAGGTGCACCTACCCACCCCCCTACGCCACCGCCGGCGGTGAACGTACCGGACTGGTTGGAGACGCTCGATCAGATTCGATCTGTCAATCCGGACGCTTTCGGCGCCACGCACTTCGGTATCCACGACGATTTTTCAGGCCGGATATCCGAGATGAAGAAACGACTGTCAGACTTCCGTGACCGAGTCCAGGCCGCGGTGGCATCGGGCGATGATGCAGAGGAGCGCGACGTGTATGATCGTGAAGCACGCGAGGCGATTGCGGCGGTTCGACCGAGAGACGAAGTGGACGACTGCCTGGATATGTTCAGACCGACGTACGATTGGGATGGGATGAAACTCTACCTGGAGCGGGCCGCCCACAAACAAGGCTGAGAAAAAGCTTGAGGGCCGCGGGACCGATCGGTCCCACGGCCCTCAAAGCCGACTTTGCTTCCGTACAGATCGGCGCTTACCGCTGCGGTGTCATCCGATACTGCTCGTCGGTGACAGGGTCCAACCACTCGAC
>JAPYQK010000048.1:0-1548 GCA_029941275.1 Longimicrobiales bacterium
GGCAGAGCACGTCGTTGTTTCCGGGGCTCTTCTGACAACCTCCACCCGTCGCCCTCCGGACCCCGCCTTCATCCGGTGCGACAGCCTCATGACCGTCTTCCGGACCGCCCCCTCGCGCTCCAACCGAAAAGCAGTCTAGCCCCGGGAGATTGACCTAGCTACCGGAGCGTCCCGGAGCCGGCGGAAGTTTCTTTGTGGAATACTGTTCGCCACTGCGGAACCGCAGCCCTAGGCGATGGGTTTCAGGGATTATGACAAGACGCACTGCCATCATCGCGGGATCCCGCACGCCATTCGCCCGGTCCGGAACCGTCTTCAAGGACCTGACCGCCGTCGACCTGGGCGTGCTCGCCGTACGTGAACTCATGGATCGGAGCGGTGTGCGAGGCGAGAACGTGGACCACCTGGTCTACGGGACCGTCGTGCATGATCCGCACGCGCCCAACATCGCTCGCGAAGTCGGTCTGGCCACGTTGCCCAAGACCGTGCCAGCTGTGACCGTCTCGCGGGCATGCGCTACTGCCAACCAGTCGATCGCGGACGCCGCCAATCTCATCGAACGGGGGTACGCCGACATCGTGGTCGCCGGAGGCTCCGAGTCGCTTTCGCACATTCCGATCACCATCAAGCAGTCCTTCGCGGAGCAGCTGATCGGCGCCTCCAAAGCGAAGACGCTCGGAGGGCGACTTGGTGCCATAGCCAAGATCCGTCCCAAGGATCTGATACCCAACTTCCCGCAGATTGCTGAGCCCACCACGGGCGAGAGCATGGGGCAATCGGCCGAACGTATGGCCAAAGAAAATGGGATCAGCCGGGCCGATCAGGACGCGTGGGCGCTGCGCTCTCATCAGCTCGCGGCGGCCGGGACTGAGGACGGGCGGCTCACTGCGGAGATCGGCCCGGTCTACGTGCCCCCACGTTTCGAGACCACCGTCGAGACCGACAACGGCATACGGAGCGACACCAGCGAAGAAGCCCTGGCCAAGCTCCGCCCCGTGTTCGCTCGCAAGCATGGCAGCGTGACGGCGGGCAACGCCTCGCCGCTCACGGACGGGGGTTCGGCGGTCCTGATGATGTCCGAGGAGCGGGCGCGTGCGGAGGGCCTGGAGCCGATGGGCTTCGTGCGGAGCTACGCGTTTGCTGGCCTGGACCCCGCTGGGCAACTGCTCCAGGGGCCGGCCTACGCCGCGCCGATGGCGCTCGATCGGGCCGGTATCACCATGGCGGACATCGACCTCATGGAGATGCACGAGGCTTTTGCGGCCCAGGTGCTCTCCAACCTGCAAGCGCTGTCGTCGAAGCAGTTCGCCGAAAAGGAGTTGGGACGCAGCCAAGCTGTGGGCCACCCCGACATCGAGCGCATCAACGTGATGGGCGGGTCCCTCGCGATCGGGCACCCGTTCGGCGCCACCGGGGGCCGCATCACGACCACGCTGCTGAACGAGATGAAGCGGCGGGATGTCGAGCTGGGCTTGATTACAGTGTGTGCGGCGGGGGGACTGGGCTTCGCGATGGTGGTGGAGCGGGGCTGACGGATCGTCGAACGGG
>JAPYQK010000048.1:1648-9291 GCA_029941275.1 Longimicrobiales bacterium
AGGTGGGATCGGGGGAACTAGGATCAGACAAGTCGTGGCTCCTTACGGGTCGCCGCTAAGGTGCTGGACAGAGTGGTAGAAGTCCGGGCAAGCGTTGGCGCCTCAGTCCGCCTGCTCGACCGCCTCCATGATCGCCGAAAAGTCGGGCATGACACCCGGGTTCCCACCCTCCCACGCATAGACGATCGTCCCCGATCGATCGATCACATAAGCCACCCGTTTGGTTACACCCTTCAATCCCCCCATCTCGTCCGCGAGAGCCTCATAAGCAGCCGACACGTCCTTGTTGAAGTCAGACGCTATCGGAAAGGGTGCCTTAACCTCCTCGGCGAACTTCACGTTCACATAAGGCGAATCCACGCTGATCCCTATGACTTGCGCGTTCACTGCCTCCCAGGCGGCGTAGTTCTCGGCCATATAGCACATCTCCGCGGTACAGACGGACGAAAATGCGAGCGGAAAAAAGAGGATGACCACCGGCTTCTCGCCCTGGAAATCAGAAAGCCGGATGGGGGCCTCGCGCGGTACTACCGGCAGGGCGAATTCGGGGGCGGTGAGCCCGACGGCGAGAGTCATATGAACTCCTTCTGAGTGTCGTTCGATGACGGGCTCTACTCGTTCTGCAGCTCTCTGTCGAGCGCTTCGCGATTCTCTCGTCGCCGCTTTCCGTCATCGTATCGCTCTTTGTCCTCATCGGTGACCAACTCCAGCCGGGGCACAGGTGCCGGTCGACTGTTTTCGTCGATGGCCACGAACGTCAAGAAACAGTCGTTGGTGTGGCGGCGGCGACCGGTGATCGGATTCTCGGCAAAGACGGCGACGCCAATCTCCATGGAGGTTCGCCCGACGTAGTGGACCCGCGCGGCACACGTGACCAATTCACCGGCGTAGATCGGCTCCTTGAAGTCGACCCGGTTGATCGACACCGTAACGCACGTCTGCCTCGCGTGGCGCATCGCGGTGACCGCCGCCGCCCGGTCCACCATCGAAAGCACGACACCACCGAACACGTTTCCGAGATTGTTGACCTGGCCCGGCATCATAAATTCGGTGATTTCTGTCGCCGCCTGTTCGGGCGTGCGGGATTCGAGTTCTTCAGTCATCGGCTCCTCGATGTTCGTTCATCGGCTCCTCTGCCTCTGGCCTTCGACTGACCGATCTTCAGCCTTTGCCGGATCGACTTCGGCCCGGGGCTGATTGATCTCCAGCCACCAGCGGAGGCGCCCCGGCTCTCGGCCTCTCCGATCCACGCCTGGGGACATGCGGCAACATGTGTATTTCCAGACATCGAAGCCACCCTCGTCTCCCTTGTCCTTCGCCACGCCGCTCACTAGCGTATTTTCCCTCATGAAAATTTACACGACCCCGGTCCCGGCCGGCGTGCTACTCACAGCCGCCCTCGCGACGATAGCCGTTCCGCCCGTGAGCGCTCAGGACCCACCACCCTCCGTTGTGCAGCCCGGCGCGCCCGGCCAGCCAACCCGCACGCTCACGCCCGAGCAAGCCACGGCGCTGGGACAACCGACGCACGTCGAAGCCGACATTCGGTTCATGCAGGGGATGACGTTTCACCACGCCCAGGCGTTGGCGATGACGGCCCTGCTATCCATGAATACTCAGAGCGACGAGATGCGACTGCTGGCGCGGCGGGTCGACATCTCTCAGACAGCCGAGATCGGCATGATGAGGCGGTGGCTCGAGGCACGCGGTAGACGGGCTCCCGACCTGGAGGACGAAGACATCTGGCCCCTTAGCGACGACGATCTCATGCCCGGAATGCTCACGGACCGACAGATGATCCAGTTGGCCGCGGCCCGGGGCAATGATTTCGATCGTCTTTTCTTAGAGTTCATGATAGAGCACCACGAAGGGGCGCTGACGATGGTCGAGCGGCTCTTCCTCGTTTCCGGTGCCGCCCAGGAACCAGAGATCTTTCAGTACCTCACCCACATCGATGCAGACCAATCCATGGAGATTGGTCGCATGAACACGATGTTGCTGGCGAGGCGGTGAGATGATAAAGCACGCACTTCGATTCCACGTGTACCGACCGCACAAGTTGCTACGAGCAATCCGGTACCTACCCGTAAGAGGCTCCACATGAGATTCCGGTCCACTCTGTTATGTCTGCTGCTGGCCACCGCCGGTTCCTTTCTCAATTCGGACCCCGGCTTCGCCCAGAACACACCGGATGCAGTAGATCCTCGAGTGGGACTCGCCGCGGGCTGGCACGACGCGGCCACCGCCATCATGGGTGTCGAACTCCTGGCCTCGATCCCAAAAGGGGTGGGCTTCGTGAACCCCGACTCGGCGTTCGGCGCCGGTTACACCAACTCGGACATCGCTTTCCAGGGCGACTACGCCATCCAGGGCAACTACCGCGGCTTTCAGATCTACGACATCGAGGACCCCGCCAACCCCACGCTGCGGACCGCCGTCGTGTGCCCAGGGGGCCAGGGTGATCCTTCCGTCTACGGCAACCTTCTCTTCATATCGGTACAGGACCGCTCGGCGCGTATCGACTGTGGCACCCAAGGCGTAGCCGACTCGATCAGCGCGGAGCGCTTCCGTGGTGTGCGCATCTTCGACATCAACGATATCCGGAGCCCACGGCAGGTCGCGGCGGTGCAAACGTGTCGAGGATCGCACACACACACCGTGGTCGAAGATCCGCGAGATGACGAGAACGTGTACATCTACGTCCAAGGAACGAGTGGAGTCCGCCCGGCTGAAGAGCTGGGGGGCTGCTCGAGCCTCGGCGCCGACGACCCTAACACGTCGCTTTTCCGCATCGAGGTGATCCGCGTCCCGCTCGACCGGCCTCAGGACGCGGCGATCGTGAGCGAGCCCCGCCTCTTCACCAATGAGCAAACCGGTGACATCGCTGGCCTGTGGGGCGGCGGAGACCATGGACCGGGCACACAAAGGACCAGCGCGACCAACCGGTGCCACGACATCACGGCGTACCCGGCCATCGGCCTGGCCGCTGGGGCCTGCGCGGGCAACGGCATCTTGATCGACATCTCGGATCCGGTGAACCCGTACCGCATCGACGAGGTCGTCGACCCGGGCTTCGCGTACTGGCACTCGGCGACGTTCAGCAACGACGGCACCAAGGTGATCTTCACCGACGAGTGGGGCGGTGGTGGCCAGCCCCGCTGCCTCGCGACCGATCCCCCCACGTGGGGCGCGGACGCCATCTTCGAGATCGTCGGCCGGAAGCTGCTCTTCGCCGGGTACTACAAGTTGAGCGCCCCGCAGACCGAGCAGGAGAACTGCGTGGCCCACAACGGGTCGCTCATTCCCGTGCCCGGCCGGGACATCAAGGTTCAGGGGTGGTACCAGGGCGGCCTGTCCGCCTTCGACTTCACCGATCCGGCGAACCCGGTCGAGATCGCCTACTTCGACCGTGGCCCGATCAGCGACCAAGAGATGGTCTCCGGGGGTTATTGGTCCACCTACTACTACAACGGATTCATCTACGCAGGTGAGCTCTCGAGAGGCTTTGATGTATTCCGGCTCGTACCCACAGAGCACCTGAGCCAGAACGAAATCGACGCAGCCGCCCAGATCAGGATGGACGAATTCAACGTCCAGCATCAGCCGAGAGTGGTCTGGGACCCGACTCTTGGGGTGGCACGGGCCTACCTCGACCAGCTGATGCGGAACAACTCGATTCGGGCAGATCGGGCCGTCAGCGTGGCGGGAGCTTTGGACCGGATCGAGCGGGCAGGAGGCGCAGCGGAGCGCGCCGAGGCGCTAACGCAGCTCGAGCAGGCCGCCTTCAGTCTGGAGACTGACTCGCGGGTGGCTGTCGATGGGGGAACGACGGCCGATCGTGGGCGGTTGCGGTCCCTCGCGGCGACACTGAGGGGGCTGGCCGGCTCGATGCGGTGAGGGCTGATGGCACAGCAAGTGCGGCTTTCTACCGGCAATCATATAGGCGGTAATCATACTGCAATGTCCATACGTACGTATTGACGCCTACGTGGCTTAGTATTTAGCATAAAGGCATGCCAACCAAGACACACCAGGTGCAGATTCGAGTTACGGCGAGCGAAAAGGCGGCGCTAAGATGCCTCGCGAACCGCTCGGGCCTGGACCTCTCCAGCTACGTGCTCGGACGCGCGCTCCCACCCAATCGCCTCCGCTTCCGGGACATTCTTCAGAGCTTGGCCGCGGCCGAGGATTCACGCGCACCGACCAGCGCAGAGGGCACAAAGGGCGCAGGGGACAGCAAGGGCGCAGGAGGCAACAACGGCGCGGGGGGCACCAGCGACGAAGGGAGCATGGCAGACCGACGCTTCGCTCTGGCCGAACTCAACGACTTCCTCACAGCGCTGGCTCCAGGGGAGTTCCCGGACGCGATGGCCGACGCTGACGTGCGGGAACTCGACACCTTCACTGCCAACTATACGGCGGCGATGGTCGAACAGGCGGCGGATCAGAAACGAATTCCGCCACCAGCCTGGGTCAAGGACGTTCCGCCGCTGGATGAGCCCTACTTTGCGGGTGGCTTGAAGCGTCTCAGACCACATCTCCTCAGGGCCGCGCCGGTTCCCTTCAAGCGCCGAAACATCTTCGTGGATTCAGGGCTCGGTGACCGAGTCTGAGGCTGCAGGACTCTGCCCGCCACGAACCTTCGGGGCCAACGCGATCGGGTCATGAAGCTCACAGAACACGATATTCGGCGACTCTTCGATCTCCTCGATGATGAGCTGGGCAAAGCAGAAGTGCATGGTGAACTGAACCTAGTGGGAGGCGCTGTCATGTGCCTGGCCCTCAACGCTCGCGAGGCAACCCGGGACGTCGATGCGATCTTCAAGCCCACCCGGATCATCCGCGAGGCGGCGGCCCGCGTCGCAACGCAGGCGAACGTACCAGAGAACTGGCTGAACGACGCGGTAAAGGGATACCTCAGCCCGGGGGGGGACTTCGATCTCTTCCTGGAACTTTCCCACTTGCGGGTCTTCGTAGCGCGGCCCACGTATCTGCTCGCAATAAAATGCGCGGCTATGCGGCTCGGTGAGGAGTTTCACGACGTCGACGACGTGCGCTACTTGCTTCGTTACCTGAATATCTCGACTGTCTCCGAGGCGATGGACGTGGTGACCCGGTATTTCGACGAATCCCACCTCCTCCCGAAGACCAAACTCGCGCTCGAGGAAATCCTAGGACCCGAATAGACCCATGGCCGACCCGCCGAACCCAGACCACGTATCGCAAACTCCGCCCGCCGACACAAGCGGGGGTACCCCGGGCGACCGAGCACCGGGGATGCGCCGTATCCAGTGGGCGGGTTTCATCGGGGGCGCCTTGGTCTTCCTACTCATTCTGCTTCTGCCCGCTCCGGGGGATCTTTCGCCCATGGGGTGGAGGGCCGCAGCCGTCGCGGCGCTCATGGCCGTATGGTGGATGACCGAAGCGATCCCCATCACGGCGACCGCTCTCATTCCTCTGGTTTTCTTCCCGTCGCTCGGCATCCTGGAAATGCCTGATGCGGCCGCACCCTATGCCAACGAGCTGATCTTCCTCTTCATGGGGGGATTCTTCATTGCTGTGGCCATGGAGCGCTGGGGGCTGCACCGCCGGATCGCTTTGGCAATCGTCGATGCTGTCGGCACCAGCCCTCGCCGACTCGTACTCGGATTCATGATTGCCACCGCTTTCATCTCCATGTGGATCTCGAACACCGCCGCCGCAGCGATGATGTTCCCGATCGGACTCGCGCTGGCCGAAATATTCCGACCGACGGACCAGGAAGGCCCGTATGAGTTCGGCATCGCCCTCATGCTGGCCACCGCTTATGCTGCGAACATCGGCGGCTCGGCCACCTTGATCGGAACGCCACCCAACGCGGTCATGGCCGGGGCCGCCAACGAAATGTTGGGTATCGAGATCGGCTTCCTTCAATGGATGACGGTCGGCGTCCCATTCGTCATCGTGATGCTGCCGATTTCATGGTTTCTGTTGGTTCACTTCCTCTATCCACCCGGAAAAATATCGGGGGACGCCGAGTCCGTGCTGGCGGAACAAAGAGAAGCACTGGGACCGGCTAGCCGGGGCGAGAAGAGCGTGGCCATCGTGTTCACGCTCACCGCACTGGCGTGGGTTTTTCGCGCACCTAAAGAGATGGCTGCGCTGACGATCCCGGGCATTCAGACGTACTTGCCTTTTGTGACCGACGGCACGATTGCCATGGCCGGCGCGTTCGCTCTGTTCCTCATCCCGGTCGACCGGAAGCGGGGCGTTTTCGCCTTGGACTGGCCCACGGCCAGGAAGATTCCCTGGGACGTATTGGTGCTGTTCGGCGGAGGCCTCTCGCTGGCGCGGGCTATGGATCGGTCAGGCTTGGCGACGTGGATCGGTTCGGGCGTGAGTGCGCTCGAGGCGGTCCCAGCGGTCGTGATTATCGCGTTGGTCGCCATTCTCTTCGTTTTCCTAACGGAAGTCACGTCGAACACGGCCACCTCGACCATGGCCATGCCCATTATGGCCGGAGTGGCCGCCGGGCTCGGCTTCGCACCGCTGACGTTGATGGCGGTCGCAGCGCTGTCAGCCGCTATGGCGTTCATGCTTCCCGTAGCCACGCCGCCCAACGCCATCGTGTTCGGCTCCGGCTACTTGACGATCCCCCAGATGGTGCGCTCGGGCATCTGGATGAACATCGTCGCGATCACGTTGATCACGATCGCCGCGTCAACGCTGATCCCGATCGTGCTGGTGTTCTGAGGCGACCTCAGTTGGAGGGCGGCGGCGACCAGTAGTCGGCGGAGCCGTCACGGTGCTCTTTACCAGTTACCCACAATTCCTCCAAAGGGGTGGTGCCGATCCAAATTACTTCTATTTTGTAGAACATCTATCCGAACAACCACCGGATCATGTGAAGAGTTGTGTACGAGAGTTGCAAACAGGACTTGTGAACAAGTGAGCGGACTGAAATGAGCAAGGGCACGTTCCTCGGAGAATTCGAACAGGTGGTTCTTCTAGCCGTCCAGCGGATGGACAGCCAGGGCTACGGAATGTCGATCCGCCGCGAGATCGAACACCGAACGGGCAGGGGCGTCTCGATCGGCGCCATATACGCCACCCTGGAACGTCTCGAGAAGAAGGGCTTCCTGAAGTCGTGGGAGGGTGACTCGACACCCGTGCGGGGTGGCCGATCGCGACGTCACTTTGCGCTTCGCCCCGAAGGCGGAGAAGCGCTCGTACGATCTCAAGGCATGCTCGACCAGATGTGGGATGGAGTCGAGATCGCCGGCGGTCCGGAGGTACAATGATCCGCGAAGATGATCCGCAGCGATCTCCTCGCGGACGTTCGGTAGTGGACGCCCATCTCGCGGGGGCCTGCTAGTGCGGCCCCCACGTATGGCACGCTGGATTTTCCGGTATGTGGCTGGACCCGGAAAGGGCCAGGCCATGGTCGAGGTCGCGTTGGCTTTGGTCCTGTTGGCCGGGGGAGGGCTACTGGTGAGCACCGTCATCCGTCTCAACTCGGTGGACACCGGATTCCAGCCCGACGAAGTAGTGAGCATGCGCCTCACGCTTCCGTGGGAGGAGTACGACGGGCCGGCAATCGGCGCCTTCTTCCAAGACCTCGAGGAGCGGGTCGCCGCCATCCCCGGTGTCCAATCGGTGGGGAG
>JAPYQK010000048.1:9391-16556 GCA_029941275.1 Longimicrobiales bacterium
ATGCTGTTGGACGACGGAATATTGACATGCCCCACAGCTTCGCTATCGTCCGTCACATTGCCTAATGGACCGTTTCGACATCTTTTAGGCCGATACTGCATCTCCCGACCGTTTCGACAGGACCTGACGTGAACTCACACGCACGACCGAGACGCCGACCGCGAATCCGTCGTCCACTCCCTAGGGAGCGGGCGCGTCCTGTCTTGCGTGGGGAGACTCGATAGAACCACTTTCGACCCTAGAGACCTGACGTTCGCCGGCGCCCATTTCCAGGAGCCGGTTTTTTATTTCTGAGAGGTTTCCGATGTCCGAAAATCAAACGTCCGATTCAGTGACCGATTCGTCTTCTGACGCTTCACGGTCTGACGCTCCCTCGTCTGGCGCTTCATCGCCCGGCACTCTGGCCATTCTGGGCGGCGGTAACTTGGGCCAAGCCCTCGCGAGGGGATTGGTGCGAAGCGGAACGCTGCGACCGGATCAGATTCACGTCACTTCCCTGCATCCGCCCAGCCTCGAAGCACTGGCCGCAGAAGGGTTCCCGGTCGGGCGGGATAATCTCGTTGCCATGGAAGGGGCCAGTACGGTTCTGTTGGCGGTCCAGCCCCAACAAATCACGGATCTCATCGACGAGATCCAGGGGGGGATCGATCCGGAACGCCACAAGGTGATCTCGGTGGTCACCGGCGTGAGCGTGGACCAGTTGAGGGAGATGATCCCGGCGCCGACGCAAGTCGTGCGGGCCATGCCGAATACGGCGGTCTCGATCGGAGAGTCCATGACCTGCCTTGCGGCAAATCCCGACTCGATGGAGGCCCTCGAAGAGGCGGAGACCCTATTCAACGGGGTCGGAATCACACTCCGCATCGAGGACGAGATGATGACCGGCGCCACGGCGCTGTGCGCATGCGGGGTGGCCTTCTTTCTCCGGTCGGTTCGGGCGGCGTCTCAAGGCGGCATCGAGATCGGATTCCATCCCGAGGACGCGTTGTTGCTGGCCGCCCAGACCGCGAAAGGAGCCGCTTCGCTCGCACTGCGGGACAATCACCACCCCGAATCTGAAATCGACCGGGTCACGACCCCCCGTGGCTGCACCATCGCGGGACTCAACGAGATGGAGCATCAGGGCTTCAGCTCGGCGATGATCAAGGGATTCGTGCTCTCGGCCCGGAAAGCCGGAGTGCTGTTCGACGACGAGGAAGCAGGGTGACCGACGCACGTGAAAGCCGCCGCGACTTCGGTGAACTCGGCCGCGTCGTGGTCAAAGTCGGGAGCGGCATCATCGCGCCCGCGGGACGGCTCGATCCGCACGTCATCGAGCGTATGGCCGAAGACGTCACTGCACTACGGAACACCGGTCTCGAGGTCGTGTTGGTCGTGTCGGGCGCCGTCGCGGCCGGATATCTCGGAATGGGGCGGGAGCAGCCGCCGACGACTGTCGTGGAGCGCCAAGCAGCCGCAGCGGTGGGACAGTACCAACTCATGACGATGTTCGCGCGCGAGTTCGAAAAATGCGACACGGTGGTCGCGCAACTCCTCATGATGCAGGAGGACATCGAAAACAGGCGCCGATTCATCAGCGCCAGACACACGCTCCAAGAGCTTCTGTCCCGAGGGATCCTTCCGATCATCAACGAGAACGACCCGCTTGCGGACGACGAAGCGAAAATCGGAGACAACGACCATCTCGCGGCGCTCGTGACGAGCTTGGTCACGGCAGATCTGCTCGTGATCCTCAGTACGGTGGCCGGCGTCCTCCGTTTCGGAGACAAGGATGGCCCGAGCGGCCAGGCGGATCTCGACGGCGCCGAGGTCATCCACACGATCGAGGTGGATTCCGATATCGACGGTCACATCACCGACGATCAAAGTGAGACGGGTGTCGGGGGGATGAGGGCCAAAGTCCGCGCGGCGAGACTGGCGAGTGACTGGGGTGTCCCCACGATCATCGCCTCGGGGATGGAGTCCGGACTCCTGGAGCGCATCGTTGACGGAGATGAGATCGGGTCCCTTTTTGTACCCGGCGCCAAGCGTCTCAGTGAGCGGAAGCGCTGGATCGCCATTCGCACCCGCTCGCGGGGGTCCATCGTGGTCGACGACGGCGCCAAACGTGCGCTCCTGGAGCGTGGAGCGAGCCTTCTCCCAGCAGGTATCCTCGATGTCGGTGGTGATTTCGGGATCGGGGCGCGCGTCGATTTGCTCGACGCAACCGGAACGTCATTTGCCGTCGGTATCGTGTCGTATCCTGCGTCTGAGATCGCGCGTATGAAGGGACGGCAAAGCAAAGAGTACCAGGAAGTACTCGGATACAAGTACGTGGAAGAGATCGTGCATCGAGAAGATCTGGTCCTGCTCGATCCGAAGGCCAGCAACGGTGAGAGCTTCGACGATGGGGAGGAGGACGGATGAGTGAGGTACGGAGGCAAGCCGAGGCCGCGTGCGACGCCGCGCAACACGTGGCGACGCTCACGACCGAGAAAAAGAACGACTATTTGTGCGACCTCGCAGGGGCACTCGTCGCGGAGGAGGAGGACATTCTCCGAGCCAACGCAAAGGACATCGCACGTGCCGAACAGTACGGGCTCTCCACTCCCAAACTCAAGCGACTGGGAATCACAGCTGACAGCCTGGCACAGATGGCCGAGGGACTGCGGCAGGTCGCGGACCTCGACGATCCGGTCGCCCAAGTCACAAGGGACCAGACGCTCGACAACGGTCTCCGCGTGACGCGAGTGCGTTGTCCGCTCGGCGTAGTGATGATGATCTACGAGTCCCGTCCGAACGTGACGATCGACGCGTTCTCGCTCTGCTTCAAGTCCGGCAACGCCTGCATCCTCAAGGGCGGGAAAGAAGCCCAGGACAGCAACAAAGCACTCGCCGATGTGATCCACGCCACGCTTCGCCAGCATGGACTTCCCGAGGAGGCACTGGTGCTCGTGGGTGCGGGAGGCCGAGCGGCCGTGGCGGAGCTGCTTACTTTCGACGACTGCATTGATCTCGTCATTCCTCGCGGAGGAGAGACCTTGATCCGCTACGTGAGCGAGAACTCATGCATTCCGACCGTCCAGCACTTCCACGGGATCTGCCACGTGTACGTGGACGCGGACGCGGACGTCGAGCGCGCCTTGCAGATCGCGGTGACCGGGAAGACTTCCGCGCCGGCTACATGCAACGCCACTGAAGCCGTGCTCGTTCACGAGAGCCTCGCGACCACATTCCTGCCCGACCTCGTCGCGCGATACAAGGATGGCGGCGTGGAGGTCCGAGGAGACGAGGCGGTTCGCAGAATCGTTCCGGACGTCACTCCCGCCACAGAAGCCGATTGGGGCCACGAATTCCTCGACATGATCGTTGCCGTAAGGGTCGTTCCTGACCTGGACGCCGCCATCGGTCACATAAGGCGCTTCGGGTCGGATCACACCGACACGATCGTCACCGAAAACGCCGAAACGGCCGCCGAGTTCACCCAGCGCGTTCAATCGTCCTGTACCCTGGTGAACGCCTCGACGCGCTTCAACGACGGGTTTCAGCTCGGCATGGGCGCAGAGATCGGCATCAGCACGTCGCGTGTGCACGCCTACGGACCGATGGGTCTGGAGGAGCTGACCTCGCAGCGGTTTGTGGTGGAGGGGGCCGGACACGTCCGCTAGAGACGGCGCGGGTAGAGGCTGACTCCGAGCACCACTAACGGCGGACTACAAACCACGGCCGAAGCAGCGCAGCTATCCATAAGCGGGCACGGACGAGAGGGCAGAGCACTTGGACCATGAGCGCAGATAGCCACAGCGGAGTCACCTACGCCTTTGAGCTTCGGGGCGTCAGCCAGGTGCGAGCCGGACGTCCCGTGCTTCAAGGCATCGACGTCGCAATCCCGCGGCACGTCATCACGGTCTTGTGTGGACCATCCGGAGGCGGAAAGACGTCTCTTCTGAGGCTGCTCAACCGGCTGGACGATCCCGCCCGAGGAGACATTCTTTTCGAAAGCAAGCCGATCACCGGGTACCCCGTGACCGAGCTTCGCCGCCGGGTGGCATTCGTCTTCCAGACCCCGGTGATGTTTCCGGGCACTGTGTCGGACAATCTGGCCGTAGCGGCCGAACTCGCCGGTGTCCAGAACGGGAAGTTCGATGAGCAGGCCAACCAGGCCATGCGTCTCGCCGAGCTCGACCCATCTCTGCTTGAACGGCCCGCGGACGAGCTTTCCGTTGGCCAGAAGCAGAGGGTCAACCTCGCCCGAGCGCTGATGACCTCCCCGGAGGTCCTGCTACTGGACGAACCCACCTCCGCCCTCGATCCCCAGACCTCACGTGCGTTGATGAAGACGATCGGTGTGCTTTCCGAGGAGCGCCGACTGACGATCGTAATCGTGACGCATCGAGTGTCGGAGGCCCGGAAGTACGCGAGTCACGCCGTGGTCATTCGGGACGGACATGTCGTCGATTCCGGCGATTCTGAGCGAGTGCTAGACGGCCTTCCGGGCCCGAATGCGGCCGCTGATGCTACGCCGGACGCTGACGCTACCAGGAACCCGATTGGTGATTCGACGACGAACCGGACTAGCAATCCGACAACGGACCCAGGCACCGATCCGACGATCAAACGCCCTGGGGGGTGACTCGAATGCAGACCCTCGACATTCTCGAACAGCCCCTCACCGATCTCACCTGGATTGACCTGACCGTTGCTGTGGGTTTGGTACTCATGGCGATCGGCGTCTCCGGTTGGCATCGGACCGGTCTGGCTCGCAGCTTCGCTGTAGGGGCTATTCGCACGGTCCTTCAGCTCACGCTGGTTGGATACGTGCTGGTCTACGTCTTCTCCATAGATCGCTGGTACCTCGTCGTTGGCGCCCTTCTCGTGATGTTGGTCGCGGCGACCAGAGCGGCCGTCGACCGGCAGGACTCCAAGCCGGCCGGGCTGTTCTACATCACCGGGGCCGCGCTTCTCGTCGGGTCGGGGCTGACCCTCATCTACGTCAGTGTTGCGGTGGTGCATGTCGATCCCTGGTACAACCCGAGGTACCTGATCCCCCTGTTCGGCATGATCCTGGGTAACGCCATGAACGCCGCTGCCCTAGCGGCCGATCGGTTGGCCGGGGAAATCGAAACGCGTCACGCTGAAATCGAAGCCTACTTGGCGCTTGGGGCGACTTCGGTGCACGCGGCTCGGGAACCGGTCCAACGGGCCCTTCGCGCTTCGTTGATCCCGACGGTGAACAGTCTCATGGTCGTGGGGATCGTTTCTCTGCCGGGAATGATGACCGGCCAGATCCTCGCGGGCTCGGACCCCTTGATGGCCATTCGGTACCAGATCGTCGTGATGTTCATGTTGGCGTCTGCCGTGGCCCTCGCGGCGGTCATCGTGGTGCTGGGTTATCGGAGGACGTTCTTCACTGCGGCGGAACAGCTTCGACCCAAGGACTCCTGAGCCTCCCGTTCGCCCACCTTCTCCCGCCCACTTACGTTGTCGCGACCCATCAAGGGGCCTTTTTCGATATCCCCTCGGACCATGGAGCTGTCATGCTCAGAGTCATCTCACTCAGCCTTCTCAGGGTCGCCCTCGTGGTGCTCGTGATGCACATCGCGCTCACGGCTTGGCCCGTCGATGCTCAGGAATCCCCGCAAGCAACTGACGTGACGTCTGCCGAAATTCAAAAGTTCATCAACGCGTTGCCCCGCGACGCCGTCAGCGACCGGCCCATCCGTACGGTCGAGGTGACCGGCGACTACCGCGTCGGCGTCTACGGCGTGTTTCGCCCGCAGGAGTTTCCGGGCGGTGCCAACCTCCATCCGGTGAACACGACCGAGATCTATTACATGCTCGAAGGGATCGCGACGCTCGTGACCGGGGGGACGCTGATCGATGAGACCCCGGCGCCCACGGGCACCAGCCTACGGGGATCCGGGATCGAGGGCGGCGTTTCCCGTCAGGTGACCAAGGGGGACGTCATCATCATCCCCGGCCACACGCCGCACTGGTTCAGTTCGCTCGCGACCGACATCGAGTACCTGATTTTCCGGCCGGACCCGGACAATAGGATTCCGCTTCGGTAGGGAAGCGAGAGAGCCCCTGCACGGGTTGAGACGGTCGGATTAGGCTCGTAGCCCGGTTTCTGGGGAGCGGCCCTGTGCTCGTGTGAGACGCTTGCCGCCCTAAGCACCTTGGACGCATCTTGTCGCCCATGTTCGATCCCATCTCCCGCCCCCTGAACGCATAGCGCGCCCGATCAATGCAAGCAACACCGATGGAGCGAGGGAGCGGTTAGGTAATTAGTCCACACAACACCAAACAGAAGCCACGGAGAAAGAAGAATGGACGGTGCGATTGTCGTGAGCGAGCTCGGCGGACCCGATGTACTCCAGTGGTCGCGCAAGGACCCGGGCGAGCCGGGCCCCGGCGAGGTGTTGGTCCGCCACACCGCGATCGGGCTCAACTTCATCGACGTGTATCACCGTACCGGCCTCTATCCTCAGGAGCTTCCGTTCACACCAGGAGTCGAAGGCACCGGTGTCGTCGAGCAGGTCGGAGCAGGCGTGGACGACCTCCAGGTGGGTGACCGCGTGGCCTACACCGGCAACGGCCCTGTGGGCTCGTACCGCGAGGGCCGGGTCCTCCCGCGCTCGCGACTCTTCGCGCTGCCGGACAGCATCGACGACGATACGGCCGCAGCAATCATGCTGAAGGGCTGCACCGTCGAGTATTTGGTCCGTCGCACGTACGCCGTGAAAGCGGGGGACTGGGTCCTGCTCCACGCCGCGGCCGGAGGCGTCGGTCTGCTGGCAAGCCAGTGGCTCAAGGCGCTCGGAGCCCACGTCATCGGCACGGTCGGCTCGGAGCAAAAGGCCGAGCTCGCCTCTGCAAACGGGTGTGAACACACGATTCTCTACCGAGACGAGGATGTGCCGGTGCGGGTGAAGGAGATCACTGAGGGTCGGGGGGTCGACGTGGCATACGACTCGGTGGGCGGGGCGACTTTTCATGGCTCGCTGGATTCGCTCCGGCCGCGGGGCATGATGGTGACATTCGGGAATGCTTCCGGACCGGTGGAGCCGATTTCGCCGCTGCTACTCGCGCAAAAGGGTGGGCTCTTCCTCACCAGACCGTCGGTCGCCCATTACTACTCTACGCAGGAAGACGCCGCCGAGGGTGTGGCCGCCCTCTTCAACAT
>JAPYQK010000049.1 GCA_029941275.1 Longimicrobiales bacterium
GCCCATGACCGTGACATCTAGGCCACACTCCCCGGCCATCCTCGACGCCTCGTCCGCCAAATGTGACGGCGTCGCGACGTTGCCCGGTCGCGACTGAAGTGTCCGGGCGAAGTTGGCGGCACGGCCGACAGCGCCCCCCACTCGAATTCCGGCCTCCCCCGCACCTAGATCATCTGAATCGACCATGACCTCGAAGCTCGACACGTCGACGGGAGCATCACCCTCGTCCGGGTTTTTCAGTTCCGTGAATCGCCACGCAGCCAGAACAGCACCTTCCGTGGCGGCCTGCACGGCATCGGCCGAAACGTCCGTGAGGTACAGGGTCAAACCCGAGACGCCGATCGACTCAGCCGCCCGTACCGCGCTTCCGGCAAACCGTCGCGTCGCCTCGAGGTCGAATTTCGACCGGTTTCCTGCCCCGAGAAGAAGCACGCGCCGGAGGACCCCACCTCCGTTGAGATATACTGTGGCACTCTCACCTGGCTTGTGCTTCAAGTCCTCCGCGGGCAGAGCAGCGGAGATCACGTCGGAGAGACCGGCAGGCGCAACGACTTCGGCCCGCGCGACCTCGCCGCCTTCCATCGGTTCGTGGACGGGAAGAACCAAGAGCGGCGTGTCGTGGCCGACCGCGTCGGCCGATGAAACGCAACGAAGGTCCATGAAGTTGGCTCCCCTACATGTGGGCGATGACAGCCTGGCCGAACTCCGACGTCTTCAGAGTCCGGGCGCCATCCATTTGCCGTTCGAGGTCGTACGTCACGGTCTTGGCACCGACCGCACCCTCCATCCCGCTCAGCACCGCCTCTGCTGCCTCGTCCCAACCCATGTGCTCCAACATCATGACTGCCGAAAGGATCAATGACCCTGGGTTTACCTTGTCTTGGTCCGAATACTTGGGCGCCGTGCCGTGCGTCGCCTCGAAGAGCGCCACGTCGTCCCCGACGTTGGCACCGGGCGCCATACCCAACCCGCCCACCTGAGCGGCACACGCATCAGAGAGGTAGTCGCCGTTGAGGTTAGGCGTCACCAGGATGTCATACTCGTCGGGGCGGAGTAGCACTTGCTGGAACATCGCGTCGGCGATGCGATCTCCGATGACCAGCTTACCGGCCGGATCGGCCCCGTCCCAAACTGCGGATTCCGGCATCGTGCTGTCGGGAAACTCGTCCGCAGCCACCTCGTAGCCCCAATCACGGAAAGCACCCTCGGTGAACTTCATGATGTTGCCTTTGTGAATGAGCGTTGCCGCCCGCCGATTTCGCTTGAGGCCGTACCGAATCGCGGCAGCGACGTGGCGCTTCGTGCCGAATGGGCTGATCGGCTTGATCCCGATTCCGCTGTTTTCGCGGATGTTCGCACCCAGCTCGTCCACGAGGAAGGCGCGCACCTTGTCCGCCTCCGGAGTACCCGAGGCCCACTCGATCCCCGCGTAGACATCCTCGGTGTTCTCCCGAAAGATGATGACGTCGAGCTTCTCCGGCTCCTTCATGGGAGAAGGCACACCCTTGATCCAGCGGACCGGGCGGATGCAGGAGTATAGATCGAGGACTTGCCTCAAGGTCACGTTCAGGGAGCGGATTCCCCCGCCCACCGGCGTTGTGAGCGGCCCTTTGATGCCCACCTTGAACTCTCGGAGCGCCTCGAAGGTCTCTTCCGGAATCCACTCGCCGGTTTTCGCATCGGCTTTTTCGCCGGCATAAATCTCCATCCACACGATCTGTCGAGCGCCCTCATATGCATGCTCGACCGAGGCATCGATGACGGCCTGGGTGGCGCGCCAGATGTCCGGACCGATGCCGTCACCTTCGATGAAGGGAATGATCGGCCGGTCCGGCACCACCAATTTTCCATCCTCGTTGGTGATTCTCTCTCCGCCCGCCGGTATCACTGCGTGTGTGTAGTTAGCCAATGCGTACTCCAAAGCGATGAATAGATGTTCGGATCGTAAGTGTCCCGCTACCCAAGTGTCTCGATCGGTGGAAATGCACTGTCAGAGGCGGAACACCCGGCCCTGCCACGATGGGAGAGGGTTCGGAGGCGCCGAAAGATACCGCCGTGGGAAGTGGGGGCCAATGGCTCCATAATGCGATTGGGGAAGCGCCGCTCTCGTTCCTAGATGGGCTCTTGTTTCCGGCAGGGCCCCTCCCCAGATCGACCCCACTTGCCTTGATCGCATATCCAGTCGATACTTCTTGGTTCCTAGATGATATTCGTTCTCATCTAGGCGTCGCCCAGGCGGATCCCACACGGGACGATTGCGGCGACCATCAATTTCCGAGCCGATCTTGAGCGGCGCCGAACCACGGTGCCCGTAATCTACGAGGAGGGTTTGCGATGAAGCCGTTGACTGGGTCCCGCCCCTTGATGGCCATGGGTGTCATCTTCTTGGCGGCCTGTGCGGGTGAGGGTGCGCGCGAGGACGCCGGCGTCGTAAACGTCTATAGCCATAGGCATTACGACACGGACCAAGAGCTCTTCCGACGCTTCACGGAGTCGACGGGCATTGTGGTAAACGTGCAGACGGCGTCGGCCGACGAGTTGATCACCCGTCTCGAGACCGAAGGTGCCGACACGGAAGCAGACATCCTGGTCACTGTGGACGCCGGCCGCCTGCAGCGAGCCCGCTCACGTGGACTGCTCCGCCCTGTGTCCTCGCCGACCCTAGAGGAAAATGTTCCCAGCAATCTGCGGGATCCCGACGGATATTGGTACGGTCTGACACAGCGCGGCCGAGTCATCGTGTACGCCAAAGACCGCGTATCACCCGAAGACCTTTCGACCTACGAAGACCTTGCCGACCCAAAGTGGCGCGGCAAGATCCTCGTACGCAGTTCCGAAAACATCTACAACCAATCCCTTCTCGCCTCGATCGTCGCCGCGAGCAGCATGGATGCCGCAGAATATTGGGCGGCGGGTGTGGTCGCGAACATGGCGCGCACACCTCAGGGGTCGGACCGGGATCAGGTCAGGGACGTAGCGGCTGGCGTCGGTGACCTCGCGATCGTAAACACGTACTACCTCGGACTGCTCTTTAATGGTGAAGACGAAAGAGACCGGGCGCTCAAAGACGAAGTGGGCGTCTTCTTTCCCAACCAGGACGATCGGGGAGCCCACATGAACGTGAGCGGCGCCGGCGTCACGGCGCATTCACCCAATCCGGAAAACGCGGTGCGGCTCCTTGAGTTTCTGACGGACACCGAAGCACAAACGGGATACGCGGAGGCGAACTTCGAGTATCCCGTGAAGCCGGGGATCGAATGGGCCGAAACACTCGAAGAGTGGGGGCAGTTTCGTGCCGACACCCTGAATCTCTCCGTCCTGGGTGAACTCAATGTCCAAGCGGTTATGGCGTTCGACCGGGCCGGATGGCGATGAGACACTCACAGTAGGATACCCCGAGCACCGGGGCTGAATCGTGGGAACTAAAGCAGGGCCGAAGGTCCGGAGCGTATCGGATGCGCTCCGGGCTTTTCGTCTTCGGTGGCGTGGAGAATTCCGAGGCGGGATCACCCCGTGGAGTGCCTCCGCGCTCCTCACGGTCGCCCTGACAGCTCTCCCTCTGGTCGTGATCCTGTTCGGGGTGTTGGGGCGCGAAAGCGAAACTTGGGGGCACCTGGTGGACACCGTGCTGCCCATCTACGTGGCGAACTCCGCCATCCTCATGGTCGGCGTGGGTGGCCTGGCCTTGGTGCTCGGCCTCGCACCCGCCTGGCTGGTGTCGGCATACGATTTTCCGGGACGGAGGATCTTCGAGTGGGCGTTGGTTCTCCCCCTGGCCATCCCCACCTACATCATCGCCTACACGTACGCCGGCGTCTTCGAGTACGACAATTTTCTGCCCAGCACGCTCGTTGCCCTTTGGCCGGGGCTGGAAGTGTGGCGCATCCGGGCCGCCGTGATGTCTCGCGAGGGAGCCATGGTCATGATGGCTCTCGTGCTCTATCCGTACGTATACGTCATCGCCCGAGCGTCCTTCCTGCGACAATCGAGCAGCGTGCTGGAGATGGCGCGCACCCTCGGACGCGGCCCGTGGGACACATTTTTTCGCGTGGCGCTCCCTATGTCGAGGCCGGCCGTGGCCGGTGGTCTGACGCTGGTCCTGATGGAAGTGCTCAACGATTACGGCGCCGTGAAATATTTCGGCGTGCCGACCTTTACGACGGGCATCTTCAGGGCGTGGTTCCCGCTGAACGACCCTATCTCCGCGATGCGTCTTTCGGGGATCCTGCTCCTGTTCGTATTCACGCTCATCATCTTCGAGCGCATGCAGCGGGGCCGGGCCCGCTTCGACGACGGTGCTCGCGGGTACCGGCCGACGGTGAGGCGAGGGCTCGGCCGCAAGACGCGTTGGCTCGCCGCGGGTGTATGTTTCTTGCCGCTGGTGTTGGGCTTTCTGGTACCGGTCACCCAGTTGGCTTCCTGGGCTGGACGCGGCGGGTCGGAGGTGCTCGATGCGCGCTTCGGGCGACTCATCCTGAACAGTTTCTCTCTTGCACTGGCCGCTGCGGTCATCGCCGTGTCGGGCGCCCTTCTGATCGGATACGCCGCACGGTTGAGTCCCACCCCCCTGCTTCGGCTGGCGTCGAGAGTAGCCGTGCTCGGCTATTCGATTCCTGGCGCCGTAGTCGCCGTGGGCGTCTTTGTCCCTTTCGTGTGGATGGACCGACGAATGAACGGGTTCATGACCGCGGCTTTCGACGCTCCCACGGGACTCCTGTTGAGCGGAACCGTGATCGCGCTGATTTTCGCCTACGTCGTGCGATTCATGGCCGTAGCGCTGAACCCGATCGAGTCCGGCTTTAAACGGTTGTGTGGCAACCTCGACGACACCTCGAGATCGCTGGGTGTTCCGCCGCTGAAAACCTTATTGAGAGTGGATCTACCCCTGCTCCGTGGTACACTGATCAGCGCAGGGCTCCTCGTTTTCGTCGACGTACTCAAGGAGCTTCCACTCACGCTGATCCTTCGCCCCTTCAACTTCGATACGCTGGCCACCCGGGCGTTTCAGCTAGCGACGGACGAGCAGCTGGCCCGGTCCGCGATTCCGGCGCTCCTCATCATCGCGGTGGGGTTGGTTCCGGTGATCATGCTGAACAAGCTGATCGGGGGTGGCGAACGTTCCATCACTTCACCGCCAGGTTCTTGAAATGGGGGTGATCTTCGAATGCACCTCCGGGGGCAAAGAACAACTCTGCAAGGTCGGCGCGCTTGCTCCTTTGGAGTTCTCACCATATCTTGGACTTTCGGTTTTTATTCGGTTTATTTCAGCCTCATCCGTTGGCCCATCCGACCATGTCGAAGCCCCGTTCACGTGTGTATGGTGTTCCCACCCCCCCCAACGTTCGTGGGTGGGTGCACAGGGGCACGACAACCACCCGGCAGCGTGGAAGCCGCCAAGCCTTGTGTGCCTGGCTGCCCACGTTCGAGCTCCGATTGGAACTGGTTCGGACCCCCGAGCTGGACAGCACGTCCGTAGCCCTTCTCTCTCCAGGGGAGAACACTCGAAGAACCCTGTGGCAGGTCTCCGAGCGTGCTTCAATCGCAGGTGTACGACCGGGACAACTCATCTCGGAGGCTGTCGCTCTCTGCCCTGCCCTCACACTTCTGGAGCCCGATCCGGCCCACTACGACGCTACGCAGGACGAGCTTCTGGAAACCCTGTCGGGTCTGAGTCCCATTGTAGAACCCGCCGGGCGTGGACGAATCTTCGTCGGCATGGATGGGCTCGGCCGACTGTACGGCTCACCATCGCGCCAAGTACAGAAAGTCCTCCACACGCTCCTGAAAATTTTTCCTCGCCCGCTGGTGGCCGCCACGAGAATCGGATGGGCTCCTGGAAAATTCGGGGCGTGGGTGGCCGCGGCCGGAGCGGGGCCCGGCCGACCCGTGATCGTTGCGGACCAGGAGTTACCGACATTCCTTGGTCCGTGTCCTGTCTCCGTGCTCCCAGTGGATCCGGTCGTGACCGAAAGACTCGAAAGACTCGGTATCGCGACCCTGGGTGACCTGATCCGCCTACCGGACCCCGCCCTGGTTGGACAGTTCGGTCCCGACGGGCGAAAGGCCCGGGCATGGGCCACGGGTGAGTGCATCGACCCCGTCCAGCCGTACTACCGCCCCCAGCCGATCCGCGTCTCCATGGAATTCCACACCCCCGTGGGCCAAGTGGACACACTCCACGGCGCTCTCGACCGGCTCCTGGAACGGGCGCTGTCCCGTCTGGAACGGAAAGGCCGAAGCATACAGGGGGTGCGCTTGGGTGCGCGCCTGGAGAGTGAGGGCTCGTGGGCTCTGGAAACGATCCTCCGGGAACCCACGTCCCAGCGTGACCGAATCGCTTTCACCATCCGAAGCCGGATGGCCCTCTCCCCTCCCCCGCGGGCGGTCGAAGCCCTCATGGTGGAGTTCTTTCAGTTCGGTCCCGCAACGTCGCAGAACGACCTCTTCGGTCGTGCGGAAGCCAACGGTAGAGAGGAGAGCGGACGGGAACTGTCCGAAGGGGCCATTCCGTCCTCGCTCCGGGAAGCCGTGACGGAGTTGAAGCTGAAGCTGGGATTTTCTCCGCTTTACCGTGTTGTGGAGATCGACCCTTGGTCTAGGATCCCGGAGCGACGACACGCGTTGTTGAATTTCGATCCGTGAGCTGCCGAAGACCTACGTTTCCTGGTCATTCACGGCTCCTGCGTTGATCCAATTCATGATGTTGGCCAGATCGATGTTGTCCAAGGGAGCATCCCCCTGGGGCATCGGCCTCGGATCGTTCGGATCCGACACCCTCAACCACAAATAGCTATTGGCGAAGTCGCCCGGTTGGACACGGTTGAGGCTCCGATCACCGATCGCTTGAACGTTCACCAACTCCGAGAACGATTCAGCCGCACTTGCCAGTCCCAGCCCCCCTGACATCGCCGAGCCGTGGCAACCCGCCAACGTGCACCCCCTGCGGATGAAAATTTCCTGAATGTCCGTCGAGAACGAAGGGTTTGGCAAAATCACTCGGACGGTCTCACCTTCGCCGTCAGCGCCAGCACCCGGTCGGAGTCCCTCCACCGCAAGCGGTCAGCAAGGCCGTCACAGCCAACGCGGGAACGATCGAACGGAAAGGATTCATGGCACGGACTCCTCTCAGAGCTGGAGCAGCCGTGTAATGTTGAAGCTGAGACGCCACTCCCCCGGGTCGAACGAGAACGGCGTGCCTGCCATGAACTGAGCGGGATTGAGACGCACCGAGTTCGAGGCCATGATCTTGAAGAAATGCCCACCGGTCTCGAGTTCGATACCGAAAGTCCCAGCATCGTACTCCTGGCCGACCCGCTCTTCACTGATGTTCCATTCCCCCAGCACGCTCACGTGTGGTGACAAGTAGAGCTGGCCCATGATCCCGACCGAATAAGTGTTTTGAGCCTGCGCAGTGTTCAGAAGAGGGTTCCGCAAGAAAGACGGGACCACACCGAGCGCGAAACGCTCCCCGAGCATCACATTGGCGGTCAGCTGTCCGTAGTACTGCCACGGGCGAGTCGAACCATCCAAAAGTGACGGAGCATCCCCATTCCAAGCCACCCCTCCGACCACCGCCACCATCACCGGAGTGGACTTCCGCCCCGCCTCGAACAGGCGAACTTTGGCGTTGAGGTCCAGGTTGTCATTCAAGTTCGTGCGCTGAAGCGTGACCATCCCCCGATCGTGGACGGCGTATGCGATTCCGAGCCGATTGTTGATCGGTCCGTCCAACCCCCAGAGGGCATCCGGTCCATTCTTAAAAGGCGGGATGAAACGGTGGGAGATCTCGAATTGCCATTCGCCCTTCAGCATCGTTTCCGCCGTCGGGAGATTGGCCGACTGGGGCGAGTGGAAGACCGTAATCGGAATCTCGGTAGCGTCGGAAGTGCGTTGCCACTGAACGGGGCGATCTTGCCCCTGCGCGCCCAAGGGGGCGAAAAGGACAGCCGTGATCAACAGCCCTCGACGCAACATGAGGATCTCTTTGACCTTCAACATCATCTCCTTAGCCTTCAACGATCGGGTGCGGGCCGCACCGCGAAGTCCAGCTCGAGCAGAATGTCCTCGGCCAGCTTGAGAAACATGAGCTTCGGGATTTCGATATCGAAGTCCGAAAGAAGTACGGTGAACGTGCACCGAGCGCGATAACCGTCCTGCCTCGCCGAGACATCGCAAAGCACATCCCTTTGGTGTTCCACCCCGTGGATGCTCAGCAATCCCCGGGCGGTGACGCCGAAAACACCGGCCGTCGCCACTTCGACGCCTTGGATGGTGGCATCGAACGTAGCGTAAGGAAATTCCTCGACTTCGAGGTAGTTGTTCCGCATGTGCCGATTACGAAGCCCGAGACCGGTATCAAGGCTGGCCAGATCCACCTCGAGATAGAGTTGTGTACCCTCGGTGGGTGACCCTTCCTCCAGTCTCTCGCCGTTGAGGAGCACGTACCCATCGATCCGGTCGGTGTGGCCGACCACTTCCTCGACGGGTGCTTGTGAGATGAAGCGGACGGAGTTTTCGGCGTCGCGATCAACGTGGAATTCCTGGCTGGTTGCGTCCATCGACATAGACACCAAGAGGCCGCACGCCAGGGAAAACACACGAATTCCCGTCCCTGAACGTACTGACACCACTCTACGGGACACGTTGGGCTGGGTCATATCGTCGAGGGGCCTGTCAGATGTTGCTCATGTCGATGTGGTCTAAGAGCGTTTCATCACCTGTAACTGTCGAGAGCGCCCTTGAGTTCCATCCGTGGAGGGTCCGAGTCGGGATAGCGGTTTACATGCTTGGATCCTTTAGGCCCCCTTGCGTACTACTTCATAGAGGGGTGACGCCAATCGGCTCGACACATATCATCAACGAAGTTGAGACGTATCGAGCATCGTTCCCCGAGTAACCACAACGAGGAGGAAATAGATGAGAAATTCTTTTGTCAGACACAGTGCCCACTGGATGGTTGTTTTTCTCCTTTGCGCTGCTACTGCGTGCGGCGGGGACTCTGGCACGAACGGCGGCGGGGACAACGGCGGTGGTGGCGATGGTGACAATGCGACGACTTCGGTGTCGGTAGGAGACAATTTCTTCAATCCGTCAGGTAATATCGTCTCGGGCGGCGCGACGGTAACGTGGACCTGGACCGGGAGCGACTCACACAACGTGACGTTCGCCTCCAGCACGATCGCCAGCTCCAATACACAGTCCAGTGGTACGTTTTCGACCACCATGCCGACCACGGCGGGAGCGTACAGCTACATGTGCACCATCCATGGGAGCGGCATGAGCGGGACGGTAACGGTCCAGTAGCGAAAAAGCTCTGTACGATCTGAGCTCCGACCGACCAAGACGTTCATTTCTGCACCGAGCCCGACCACCCGACGTCCATCATCTCGTGACCAACGCGATGGCCGTCGGGTGGTTGAGTCACACAAGCCGTAGGGTACGGGCTCCTCGACGACATCAACACCTAGACTTCATCCGAAACCACGGGAACACGGCTCCCCAAAACACGTAGTACTCGCACTCGCCACCACACGGAGTGGGGCAGATATCGCGGAACGGAGTGACGTCGCCCGTGGAATGTACGGAATTTCTTAGTCGGTTCTCCGAGTTCTATGACGCACCCCCGGACGCCCAGGTCCGGGGGGAAGCAGAGGCACACCTCGAGCGATGTGAGAAGTGCGCCCGGTATGAACGGGCCGTCGTGAAGGGGGCCACGCTGCTGCAAGCGCTTCCACGTATCGAACTGTCTGAAAGCTTCCGACCCACCTTGGAGCACCGCCTGTTCCACCTGGAAGACGAGAACACCCTCGTCCGGACCGTCGGAGCTTCGGCAGTCCCGGCGCTTACCGTTGTTGGAATGGCGATCGTCGTAGCAGTCGTCGCGTGGTCGCCGGCGTTCGAGCGCTCTACGGTCGAAGTGGAACTGGCTCCCATCGTCGTCTCCGAACCCCTATCGCCCGGACCGGCCCTGCTTGCCGGCTCGCGCAGGGTCGTATCCCAAGAGGCGACTCCCGTCCTGGAGAAGGAGCTTTGGGCGGACCCCAATGCGCTACTCTACGAGTTTTCTCCGATGCGCGAACGGTATGAAGCCAGAGACGTTCTTCGACAAACGGGCTTCTGAATTTCTGGATTGAAGACTCCCTTTTGTTCTGAGTAGGGCTTGAGGGCCGTTAAAAAGCTCAGCCACCATCTAGTCCCGATCCGGAGTTGCACCGCCTCAATATTCGGTTTATCTTCGGGTTGCCTCTAACCCGTGAGCCGGTTCGTATGAATCCCAGCAATAGCGCCGCTCCTCCTCGTCGTCGTGGCGTGAAGGGTCCGGCGTCTCGTCCACATCAGATGGCTCGCGAACCTCTGAAACACCAAACGCTCCAACGCCAGAGACTGCGGCCTTTGAAGTCCCCTTCCCCGGTCCGCGTTCACATCGGTGAAGAAGGCTTCCCTGTCATGCTTCACCAAAAAGGAAAGCGACTTCAGGTGGTGGCGATTCGAGAGCGCTGGAGAATCGACGATGAGTGGTGGCGCGATCCGATTTCCCGAGAATACTACGCTCTAGTTCTGGAGAACGGCCGGCCGGTCATCCTCTTTCGGGACCTCGTGGCCGGAGGGTGGTACGGACAATGAAAGTCCTTCGCATCCAACTCGCACGGCGTAAGAAGCACCAGGCCCTGGTGCACCTGGAGGGCATCGAACCGATCGAAATCGCACTGGACGTCGTCGAGCGCTCGGGAATCCATGTCGGGGACACCGTCACCGCCAAGGATCTCGCACGACTCAAGGAGGACGACACAAAGTGGCGTGTTCGCCAGGCCGCCCTTCATCTCCTCTCCTATAGACCGAGAGCTGAGCAAGAACTTCGTCGACGCCTCCGTTCCAAGGACTTTCCGCACGCCATAGTGGAGTGGTGTCTCCGTCGCCTCGATGAACAAGGGCTCATCGATGACCACGCATTTGCGTTGGCATTCGTGCGCAGCCGGATCCGGCTCAAACCGAGGGGACGTTTCCGCTTGGCCCGAGAACTACGCCAGAAGGGCGTGTCCGCCGAGATAGCAGAACAAGCCATCGACCAGGCCTTCGGCGAAGAAGAAACTTCGGAGCTGACGCTAGTTTATGCGGCGGCTCAGGGTTGGCTGAACCGTCAAGGTTCATCCTTCGTCGAGAGTCTGGCCAACACAGAAGGATCAGAGAATCGTGCTCGGGCTCGGCGACGCCTCCACGCATTCCTGAGCCGCCGCGGCTTCGGGCCAGACATCGTTCGCCTCGGGATCGAGGAAGCCGAGAACGGAGCGCGAGAAGCGGTGCGACAGACGGAGGCGACGGCCTGATAATGCTCGGCGCCCTGGTCTAAGCGACTTCGAACACCCTGTATGCAAGGCGCCACGACTCGCGCTTGATCAAAAAAAGTGCGCTAACGAAACGTACCCGACGCTCGGCCGAGCCCCGAACTCCGATCCGAACCCAGCAACCGGATCCACAGTCTCGTCACCAAGACCAATAAAAAACCCGCCGCGGAGTCCCGAGTTCGGGCCAACGGACCAACTCACACCGCCAGACAAGAGCGCGCTTCCGTCCACCAAACTGCTGATGGTCAGCAAGTCCACACCCCAAAGCGGATGGATCTGGTAAGAGGTCTGAAGCGCGAAGACATCCTGGCTGAGTGCCTGGAGTTCTCCGCGCTGAAACGGGCCCGACGGCCCGGTCGATAGAACAGCGAGCAGATCGCTCGAGCTCTCGGCTCCGAATCCGTCGTGCTGATACTCCGCGATCACGAAGAGATCCCGCCCGCCCACAGAGAATCGGCGGTCGACACCCAGGGTGCCACGCAGGATCGCTTCGTCGGCCTCCGATCGTAACGCAACCTCGCTGCGAACGGCCCAAGATCCGATCGCCCCTACCAAACTCAAAGCACCCGCTGGCTCGTCGAAGACGACGCCACCCCACACGCCGAGATCCCAACTTCGCCAAGTCGTTTTTCCCCGAGCCAGCGCTGTGATTCGATCGCCATCGATCGCTGAGATAGGCCGTACCACGATGTCGATCTCACTGAATGGACCGGGGTACGCCCGGAGTCGGACGGCATCGATACCCGCGCGATACTCCCGGAACGGATCGGCCGGATCGAACGGCGTGAAGGGATCGGCGGGAGTGAGAATAAACGTGCTGGCCCATGAAACGACCTGTCGCCCCACGGTAAGTTCGGCCGCCTCCCCTAGCGGAAGCGTCAGGCCGAGGCGGTCGATACGATGCCGCCACAGGAAGTGATCCCCCTTGTCCGCGGTCCAATCCAGGTCGGCCCAGTTTCCGCCGGCCTCGGGTACCAGTTGCACGGAGCCGGTGCCTGCCACGTCACGGCCGCTCCAGAAAAGTGTGTGCTCATAAGCCACGTCTAGAGCCAACGGACCCAGCGCCGGTGCCCACATGATACGCACACGCTGAAAGTCCGACTGTCCCGCCTCACTGACCGAACTATTACCCGATGCGCTCGCCAAGTTTAAGTAATAGCCGGACAAGTCGAGAAGTTGACCCTGCACCTCCGACGCACCGAGCGCGAGGGACGTCAACGCCACCATGAGCCCTAGCAATCTCAAGAGGCTCGGCCGGCGGCTCGGCGGGCCCTCCCATGAGGCTCGGCGGGGCTCCGATGAAACGGTCAACGACTGAGGGGCGTGGTCATCCCCGCTCGTCCGACACGATTTGCCCGTCGACGAGGCTGACACGGCGGCGTGCGCGCTCCACCACCCGGGGGTCGTGCGTCGAAAACAGGAAGGTGGTGCCGTGCTCGCGGTTCAAGCGCTCCATGACATCTAGCAGGTCATCGCTCGAATGTGAATCGAGGTTGGCGGTGGGCTCGTCAGCGAGTACCAACGTGGGCTCCCCCACGACGGCTCTGGCAACGGCCACCCGCTGCTGTTGGCCACCGGATAGTCGGGCCGGCTTACGACTTTCGAGCCCGTCCAGCCCGATCTCCGCGAAGAGTTCCTGCACCCGTCGATGCCGTTCTTCGGCCGGCACACCTCGGAGGAGCAGCGAGAACTCGGCGTTCTCGAGTGCGGAGAGCACCGGAAGAAGATTAAACGCTTGAAAAACGAAACCGATGCTCTCAAGGCGCATGCGAGCGAGTTCTTTGCCGGAGAAGTTCGTGATCTCTTTATCCCGAACCCAGATCCGTCCCCGGGTCGGTCGTGTGAGCCCCCCGAGCAAGTTGAGCAGGGTGGTCTTTCCAGAGCCCGACGGCCCTGCCATGGTCATGAAGTCACCTTCACGAATCTCCAGAGACACCCCGCGTACGGCCTCCACGTCCTCCGGCTCCTGGGCGTAGATCTTCCAAACGTCTTCTGTCCGTACTGCAATATCGGCGGTCGCAGTGGCGCTCCCGCCAGTAGCCGCATCCGCTCCCACAGCATGGCTCATGTCCTGGCCTGTGAATCCATCTTCGTCCGGAGTGTCAGTCGTCATTCGAATTTCAGCGCCTCCCCAACGTCGATCTTGGTCGCGTGATACGCAGGATAGATGGACGCCGCGATACCCACGACGGCGATGGAAACGAAACTCTGCAGCACTTGCACAAACCGAAATTCGGGGACGATGACCGGATCGATGACGATTCCCCCAAACGTGAACTCCTCCGACAGGAACACGGAGAAGTCCAATCCGTTGCGAAAGAAACCCCACGCCAGCGCCGCCCCGGCGATCATACCGATGACACCGGCCAGGGCAGTGAGCAGGAGCCCCTCGACGAACACGACCATGCCAGTCTCCGCAGGTGTAAGGCCCAGAGCCTGGAGTACGCCGAACTCTCGTTTTCGGTGGAGCACCGCCATGAGCACCGTATTAAGAACGGCCAGTGCGACGATGGCGAAAAGAACGCCCATAAAAATGTAGTCGCCGTAGTCGTCCAGGCGGACGGCAGCGTCGAGCTCCGGATACGCTTCCTGCCAACTCAACACCCGAATATCGTCGTCGTCGACTGTCGACCGTAGGGTCTCGACGACCTCCGGGACGAGTCTACTGTACGGCAGGATGGCGCCCACAGTGGTCACAGCACCCTCCGCTCCGAGCCAGGAGCGCGCCGTAGAGATGGGGATGTTCACCGACCCCTCGTCCACCTCGGGAAGCCCTGTGCGGAATATCCCGACGACTCGTACCAGTTGCCCTTGAATTTCGCCCGAGGTTGACTGGGCGGTTAGCACGAAACGAGATCCGACGGAAAGCCCGAGGCGCTCCACGAGTCCGACGCCCACATAAGCCGCCAGACGATCGTCGGCCTCGAGATACCGACCCTCCACAACGCGCGCCGCCGTCTGAGAGAAGCTGGATTCGGTCTCGGGGTTTACCGCGTCGATGACTACGGGGAGCGCGGAGGACGCCGAGCTAGCGAGCCCGCGCGTCGAGAGCCTCAGCGTCGTTGCCAAAGGCGCCATGGGGCCCTGCAGCCCTGCCAACGCCGCCACCGCAGCTCCCGACTGCTTTTCCGAGAGTCGGTCATCCAAGCTCTGACTTTCCCTGAACCCGGGCGCTTGGAACAACACGTGGCCGGCACCCATGCGAACACCGGTGTCGATCCAGTCCTCGTGACCCCCATCGGCCAGGGAACGTGTGAACATGAGTAGAGCGAGACCCAGCGCCATCGCGGAGGCAGTGAGCAAACTTCTCCTGGCCTCACGGAGAACCCCCCGGGCAGCCATCCGGAAAAGTGTCTGTATGCGCCTCATAGGTTAGCCAGTGCGTCGGCGGGGAGAATTTTCACTGCCTTGTACGCCGGGTATAGGGCAGACAGAATCGATGTAACGAGAAGTCCGATCCCGCTCGCCAGAGGACCACCCACAGAATACTCCGCTCGAAGGACAGGGCGTATGACCCCCCCGGCCGCGCTGATCTCTCCGAACAGATTCGAGAGATCGGGCGGGTAGTTATGGAGCCAGAAAAGCACGGGCACTGATAGCGCAACACCGGCGGCCAGAGCCAAGACCCCCATGATCAGCCCTTCGTATACGACGGTGACAGCAACTTTCGCGGGCGGCGTGCCGAGCGCTCGCACGACGGCAAACTCACGGCGTCGCTCGAAGGTCCCCAGAAGCATGGTGTTGGCCACGCCGAAAACCGCCATGATGAAGATGATTCCAACGACGAGTCCGTTCACCGCCCCGGCCAGGTCGGCGTAGGCCGCGAGTTCGGCACGAAAAACGGTCCAGGGTCGCGGCAAGACGGGATAGTCTAGTCCCTGGGCGTCGAGAGTTGCACCCAATGAGTCCCCCAACGCGGCTACGGCAAACGGGTCCTCAATGGAGGCCGCAATTTCGTGAATCCGGTTTTCCGGCATGTACATGAGTTCTTGAAGAGAGCCGATGGGCAGGATGCCGAAGGATCCGTCCAAGGCCACCAGGCCCGTGGAGAACACCCCGCTCACCTCGTACAGGTCATTTCCGAGAGAGCCGTCGGCGGCCGGGGCAACCAGAACGACTTCGTCGCCAGGCCCCACCTCGAGCAGTTCGGCCATACCCTGGCCGATGAAGATTTCCCGTTCACCCGCTCGCGGGGCCCGTCCCTCCGCCGGAAACGAGAGGAGTTGGGTCACATCCGCCTCACGCTCCGGATCCACCCCTACGAGCATCCCGGCCACGGTCTCGCTACCGGAACTCACGAGGCCTCCCCCATACACGCGGGGTGACGCGGCAACTACACCGGGGGTCTCCTGGGTGAGGCGCACCAACTCATCCACGTCGATGCCGTCCCGACCTCCGAGCGTCGCGTACATGCTCCGCTCGGGGTAATAATCGGGAGAGTGAATCTGCAGTTGGCCCGTGACCAGATTGGTCCCGCTCTCGATCATCTCCGCAAGCATGCCCTCCCACAGCCCAATCATGGTCACGGATGCCAAATAACCAACGGAGAGCGCTGAAGCGGTGATGAGTGTGCGTTTTCGGTTACGCCAAAGATTACGCCAGGCCAAGCGCAGCCAGATCCACCGATCGTCCGTCATCTATCTCTCAGTTAACGATCTCTAACGCACATTCCCTCACCTACCCCATCTCTCGAGCCACCAACTCTGCCCGCCTACCTATCTCGACGCAGATTTCTGAGCGAGAAGAAGCTCGCATCGAGGTTGACGTCAAAATCCAGTTCGTGGTATGTGATCACGGTGGTCTCGTCCGGCTTGTCGGCCGGCACCATCGTCATGACAGCAGGGACCAGACGTGAGCCCATGAGGCGAAAACCGCTGTGGATCATGGTCCGGACAAGTTCGTCCGATTCGTCATAGTATCGGATCCACGTGGGCATGAAGTCTTCCTTCCTCACCGCGTAACGGATCTTTCCCCAGACGACTGGAGCTTCGGGCAGCGGCAGAAGAAGGAATTCCCAAACCTCCACCC
>JAPYQK010000050.1 GCA_029941275.1 Longimicrobiales bacterium
CATGCACCACCGTAGTAAGCAGATGGCTGGCGCTCTCACGTCGCTCGGGGTCGAGGCGGGGGATCGCATCGCCACACTCGCATGGAACGGATACAGACACGTCGAGCTCTACTTCGGCGTCTCCGGCATTGGCGCCATTTGCCACACACTCAATCCGAGGCTGCACCCGTCCCAACTGATCTATATCCTCAATCACGCGGAAGATCAGTATCTCTTCGTCGACCTCACTTTCGTTCCCTTGGTCGAGGCGATCGCGGACCAGCTGAAGACGCTCAAAGGCATCGTGATCATGACCGACGCTGATCACATGCCGGATTTGAAGTTGCCGAACGTGCTGTGCTACGAGGACCTCGTGGGTGCCCAGGATGGCGACTTCGTGTGGCCGGAATTCGACGAAAACACGGCCTCATCGCTCTGCTACACGTCCGGGACAACCGGCAATCCCAAAGGTGTGCTGTACAGTCATCGATCCACGGTGTTGCACGCATACTGCGTATCCCTACCCGATGCTCTCGGGCTTGGGGAATCTGAGACGTTCTTGCCGGTCGTACCCATGTTTCACGCCAATGCCTGGGGAACGCCATACGCCATACCCATGACCGGTGCCAAGCTCGTCTTGCCGGGTCCCGCGTTGGACGGTGCCAGTCTCACACAACTGATGCGCGACGAGGGCGTCACCAGCACGGCTGGTGTGCCCACCGTGTGGTCCGGACTGCTGAACTACTGGCAAACAGAACAGACCAGCGTCCCCTCACTGAAAGTCACGATTATCGGGGGCGCCGCGGTGCCACGCTCGATGATCGAGACGTTCGACAAGGAGTACGGGGTTGAAGTGCGGCAGGGGTGGGGCATGACGGAGATGAGTCCTATCGGCGCGATCAACGTGCTCAAGCCCGTGCAAAAAGCAGCCGCAGACGGAGAGCGCTACGAGCTTCAAGCCAAACAGGGGCGCGCCGTCTACGGGGTCGAGATGAAGGTCGTCGACGAGGAGGGAAATTCCCTTCCCCACGACGGAAAGGCTTTCGGCGAACTCAAAGTGCGCGGCCCGTGGGTAACGCGCGGGTACTTCAAAGACGAGAACGAGACTCTGGACAGTGATGGGTGGTTTGCCACCGGAGACGTCGCGACGATCGACCCCGACGGATTCATGCACATCACGGATCGAATCAAGGATCTGATCAAGTCGGGCGGAGAGTGGATCAGCTCCATCGAACTCGAGAACCTGGCCGTGGGCCACCCGGACGTCATGCAAGCCGCGGTGATCGGAGTGCCCGACGAAAAATGGACCGAACGGCCCCTACTGATCGTGAAGGCCAAGGACGGCGCGAATCCGACCAAGGAGGACTTGCTCGGGTACTTCAAGGGCAAGGTCGCCGACTGGTCGATACCCGACGATGTGGTGATGGTCGAGGCGCTACCCATCGGCGGTACGGGCAAGGTCCAGAAGACGGAGCTCCGGAAAACCTACGGTTAAGGCGTAAGTTTGAGGCCGGTCTTCACACGCGTCCCGACACCCGCGGAAAGATACGACCTGTTCCGTGCATATAATCGCGGTAGTCTACGCCGAAGGTTTCCAAAAGCGCCTGTTCTTCGGTAGGGATCACTACCAGGCCGACGGAGATGAGAACAACAAGCGCGTACAGTAGGATGAACCAGTTCGCCGCCATGAGGCCGATGCCCACGATCAGGGCGAGGCCGGTCGTGTAGAGCGGATGCCTGATCCATCGGTACGGACCGTGGGTGACAAGCTCATGGTGCTCCTTGGTGAGCACGGTCTCGCTGATGTTTAGGCCGATCGAACTGAACACCCAATACGCCGAAAGCACGGTCAGGAATCCCAGGGCGACCCCCGCCCAGCGTGACCACAACGGTGCCGTGAAGGACGCCCACTCCATCCAAGCCGGATTCACCAAGTACGTGAGGATTCCACCCACAAGCGGGAGCGTCAGCACGACTCTCGCCAAGATCAGGAGCGGCCGCTCACTGCTCCGCGGAATCGTTTCACTCCCTTGGCGGGCTCGGCGTCGGTAATAGGTCGAAATACCCAAGGTGCAAACGAGGGCCGACAACGCCAACCACCTGAACATCAGCCGCACCCCCCCTTCTTCGCTCTCCACCTGGCTCACCATTTCCTACTGGGAAAAAGCGTAGCCGCTGCTGGACCCGACCCGATTTTATTGTCAATCGGGCTGACACTGCCCCGATCGCTCCATTGACTCTAGGACGGTTATCGTTGCATCGCCACCTCCTCACTTGTAGCATTTGTTACACTGCTCGGGGCGGAACGCGAACCAACCATCAAGATCGCCTTCCGGGGTGTCGATATTTGCGGAAGTGCTTCGTCGAATGAACCGTTTTGATCGAAGCCGCAACATGGGGAGGGGCATGTGAGATTGATCGGGCTCGCTTACTTGTGTGTGTTGGTGGTGGCGCTTGCGGCATTGCGGTTGCAGGACGGGACCGAAGCGCCGCCGGCCCTCGTTCCGTCCCCGCCCCTTGCCGCCGCCGTACTCCCTGAGCCCGCCCCCGAGTCGAACCGCGTCGACCTCGCAGCAGAGACGGTGCCGACCGCAGCAGCCGGGGCGGAGCAACCCTCGAGAGAAACCGTCACGCCGCCCGTACGCCGCCGGAGACGCTACCGGCGGCGGCCCAACCGCATTCCCAATCCCCCGACACCCGAAGAGTGGGTGCCGCCCGTGGGCCCGGTGAGGATCGCCTTACAAGCCGGTCATTGGCGAGCGAACGAGGCACCCCAGGAGCTCAGCGGCCTCAAAAGAAATGGGACCCGTTGGCAGAACACCCCCGAGTGGGAAGTGAACCTGGAGATCGTTCATCGCACAGCCGCGATTCTCGAAGGACTGGGGTACGAAGTCGACATCCTTCCTGCGGTCGTGCCCCCGAGTTACCGGGCCCACCTGTTCATCGCGATCCATGCAGACGGGAGTAACGACCCCAACGCATCCGGGTATCGGGTCGCCTCACCCAGCCGGGACGTTACCGGCAGGGCTTTAGAGATCCGCAGGCTGCTCGAACAGAGCTACGGAGAGGCGACGGGAATCAAACGCTTGCCGGCGTCCACTCGCCGCATGCGGAACTACTACGCGTTCAACTTCCAGCGTTACGAGCACGCCCTTCACCCCATGACGATCGGGGTGATCCTCGAGACGGGCTTCCTCACGAGTGGGAAGGATCGTCAAGTGATCATGGAAGATCCTGAACGCGCCGCGCGTGGTATCGTCGAGGCCGTGACCGCGTTTTCGGTAACGCCCCCACCCGCGGTTGGGGACGACCAGTAGGGCTCACCGCCGACTCACATCACGGGTAGCGCCATAAGGCACGACGGTCTGGGACGAACCGACCGAGGCCCCCACGAACCCCGCCAAGCCCCTGTCGAATACGTCCACGCCTAGTAGACTGTTCGGAAGTCTGGTGCGGCCCATGACCGCTCGGAGGCCCTGAAGCGGGGGCACGCTTCTGTGTTCTAAACCCGGGTCCCATACGAGGAAGATTCCATGGAATTGAGAGACACGGTTGCCCTGGTGACGGGTGGCAGCGAGGGGATTGGTCGTGCCATCGCCGAGGCCCTTAGTCGCGAGGGATCGAACGTCACCATCACCGGCCGCCGCGAGGACGCCGTTCGCGCCACCGCCGAGGAACTCGGAATGGATTGGGTTGCGGCAGACGTTGGGAACGAGGCGGATGCCGCCCGCACCGTAAGTTCGGTCGTCGAAAAAAACGGCCGGCTCGACATCCTGGTCAACAACGCGGGTTATGGTCTCTTCAAACCCTTGGTCGACACGACGTTCGAGGAATTGCAGGCCGTGTACCACACGAATGTGTTTGGCCCATTCCTCATGGCGCGGGAAGCCGCTCGCCAGTTCATCAAACAAAGCAGTGGCGAGATGATCAACATCTCCTCCACCTCGGGTCTCAAGGGCAGCGCCAGCCGTACGGCGTATGGATCTTCCAAGTTCGCGCTGCGGGGCATGACGGAGTGTTGGCGCGATGAACTTCGGCGCCACAACGTACGCGTCATGCTGGTGAACCCGAGTGAGGTGATGACCGACTTCGCCGCAAAGGCCGGCGTCGAGCGGGAGGCGTCCGACAAGAAATTACGGCCCCAGGAAATCGCCGACGGGATCATTGGAGCGCTCAAGATGGATGGGCGCGGGTTCATTCCGGAATTTTCGGTGTTTGCGACGAACCCGTTTTAGGGTCGAGATCAAGAAGACTTAGCCAGCACCCGCCTGATAGACCGGTCGCCTAGCCGTCCAGAATGTCGTCGATCCGCGCCACAATGTCCTCCAGGTGATACCGCGTCATTTCGTCCGAACTGCCCGCCGCGTCAGCATCCGCGCGGACCGTGTTGAGCTGCGCACGGACGAGCGGGCGGATATCGGAGCGGAGTACGTTCGTCGCGTTGCCGCCTCCGCCAGGCCCGCCTCCCCCGCCCCCAGTCGACTCCTGGTCCTCCATGAGAAAGGCGAGACGCTCGATGTGGGTCCTTTGCAAGCTCCGCCGGTAGGTATCGATGGGCGCTCCGGTCTCAAGTTCGGTCCAAATTCCGGCCCTCAGATCCTCGAAGAAGTCCATGAGCGAATAGGCGGTCCCATCCACCAACGCCGCCTCAGTCATCCTCACCATCCGTGCGGGGTTCAGCAGCGAATTGAGGTTGTTGGCCTGAACCTGTTGGATACGAGAAACTGCACCGCTTCCCTCTATGCGGCTCAGGATGCCTTCGTGGTTCAGCCAAGCGACGTCCGTGAAGACATGCTCGACGATGAACCGGGTGGCGTCCCGTTGTTTGACGCCTGGCACGGGTTCGTAGACGGAGCCTGATTGATCCGTCGACTTCATGGTGGCGTAGACACCGCCTACCACAGTCCGGACATGACCGGTATAACGGTTCCACATACTCAGTAGCTCACCGTAGAGCTCGCTCAGGTCATCATAGTTTTCGCCGTCGGTGGCCGTCCACTCCGGAAGGTTCGGAAGAACTCGCTTGAGGTTGGCGATCCCGTAGCCACTCGCCCTCACCGGATCGTCACCCATGTCCTCAGTCTGGATCTCAGGACTGAAGTTCGGCCCCACCGGACCAAAGCGGTACATGGGATCGCCTGCCCTTGCCATGATCCATTCATCGAGGATCGGCTTCTCGTCCTCAGGGTCCTTCGCTTCGGGAATGAGCCGGTATCCCCAGTTGATGGCGTAGTGATCGTACGTACCGATCTTCCGCACGAAGCGGGTGACCCCATCTCCTGGCTGGGCGATGTAGTTCTGCCGGGCATACTCCATGATCGAAGCGGCCACACCGTACTGCTCCGTGAACGACGGGGATCGAAGCGAGTCCACCGGGAAGGCCGCCGATGCGATCCAGTTGTGTGGCAGGCCGAGGGCGTGACCGACTTCGTGCGCAATCACCTGCCGCATTGTCTCACCCATCAGCTCTTCGGGGATATCGAGACTCCGAGCGAGCGGATTCGCCGCGCCGGTCTCCACCATAAGCCGGTTTCGATAGGACCTCATATGGTTGTGGTACCAGACGATGTCGCTCTCGATGATCTCACCCGTGCGCGGGTCCGACACGCTGGGTCCTTGAGCGTTTCGGGTCTCGCTGGCCGCCCACCGCACGACCGAATATCGGACGTCCTCTCCACTCCACTCGGGATCCTCCTCTGGCGAAGGCGGGTCGCGGGCGATGATGGCGTTGCTGAAGCCGGCGGTCTCGAAAGCGGCTTGCCAGTCCTCCACGCCCTGCTTCACGTAGGGTCGCCATTGCTCAGGTGTCCCCGGATCGATGTAGTAGACGATCGGCTTCACAGGATCGACCAGCTCTCCCCGGGCGTAGGCCTGCGGGTCGGTGGGCTCCATCCGCCATCTCCGGATGAGCGTTTGCTCCGCCGCCTTTTGCTCATCCAATCCGAAGTTGGTTCGGGTGATCGAAAACCAGCCCACCCGGGAATCCCCGAATCGGAGCCGGAGGGGCTCCGCCGGTAGGAGAATCATCGATTGATGCATCTCCATGGAGATCGTCCCGGTGCGGGCCTGGGCCGGAGGATCCCCCGCTTCGTAGGTCATCGTGTGGCGCACGTCGACGTTGAGCGGGAAGCTGCGTGCATAGTTGATGAAGCTGCGATCGGGATCCAGACGGCGCACTCCATATTGGGTGCGCTGGGTCGAACTCAAGCCTGTGAGCGCTGGTGTGTCGGCCTCGTAGAAGTCGGTCACGTCGATCACCGCGGAATTGCCGGTTTCGCCTTCGACCTCGATGTCGAACGCTGCGATGATCGGCCCGAAGTTGTTGGCTTCAACCGAGATCGAGATGGCGAGGGTATCATCCGCAACATTCGAGTAGGAGATGGTTCGGAGTAGAATCTTGTCCGACTGCCGCTCCCATCGCAGCACCTGCTCTCCAGTCTTTACGCCGGCAGGTGAGAATCCGGGGAAGCCCACCGGCACCTTACCTATCCGGGAGACGAGAAGCATGTCCCGCCCCAGGAGAGAGTCCGGGATCTCGAAGTAGAGTGTCTCGTCCACCATGTGCACGTCGAAAACGCCCTCGTCCGTCTCCGCATCTTCGGTGATCACCTCCGAGTAGGTCTTGGGCTCCTCCTGGTCCGCAGCGTTCTGATCGTCCACGTCCTGCACGTCTTGGCCGGGGCGAGCCAGGGACAGGGCCATCGACGCAACTGCAGCACTCGGGGAGGCGGGAGGTGCGGCCCACATCAGGGATGGTGCCGCCAACAAGGCGGACGGTGCCATCCAGCCAATCACGGCCAACCAAAGGAAAATGCGGGTTCCAGAATTCATGGCACTTCTCTCCCCGGGGAACTCCAGGTCATCTCTGTTGCCCGAGCGGCTCGCTACGATGCCGACCCGTGACTGGCACGGCAAGGCGGGGCTTGCACCTAACCTGAATCGAACGATACACTCGGGATCGGTCATCCGGAGTCAGTTACATCCGCCGCCCCACACGAGGACGTCCGTCACCATGGGTATGAACCCGCCTTTCCAATCGACATCCCGTAGCTTCAGCGCTTTCAGACACTGCTCGCGCGTCCAGCTGAAACTCTTCGGCCTTTCGCTCATCGTCGTGTCCGCGGTTTTTCTCTCGGCGCATCGAGCTTCAGCCCAAGAACCGGGTCAAACCTACACCGAGGCTGAAGCAGCGCGTGGGACGACGGTCTACGTGGAGCAATGCGCCCAATGCCACGGAAGCGGCCTCAGCGACGGCTCAGCGCCCGCACTCATCGGACCCACTTTCCGAAGGACCTGGTCACGGCCGCAAGTTACGGTGAACGACCTTCACTACATCGTATCGACCACGATGCCCCCGTCCCGACCAGGGTCGCTCTCCGATGCCCAGTATCTGGACGTTCTCGCCTACATCATGGCGGAGAACGGCGTGGCTGCCGGGGCAGAGCCGCTCAGTGCGGAGCAGGCCAGGTTGGAGAGCGTCTCGCTCCTCCTTCCGGACGACGTGGCGGTGGGCATAGCGAGCGCGTTCATCCAGGGGGCCCGGAGCGTCCCGATCGGGACAGGCCCGAGCGTCGAGGAACTCGTTGGTGCCGAAGAGGATGCAGCCAATTGGTTATTCCACACCGGAAATTTCTCAGGCACCCGCTACTCGCCGCTGTCGGAGATCGACGTGGACAACGTCGCGAACCTTCGTCCGGTGTGTCTTTTCCAACTCAGCGAAGCCAGGAACTTCCAGACCGGCCCGATCGTGTACGACGGGATCATGTACTTCACGGGGGTACGAACGACGGTGGCGATCGACGCCGCAACGTGCCGCATGCTGTGGCGCCACACCTGGCAGCCCCGGGATCGCGAAGTGTGGAACAACAACCGCGGCGTGGGCATCCAGGACGGGTACGTGGTGCGGGGCACGGCGGACGGATACCTGATGGCCCTCGATGCGGCCGACGGGGAGTTCCTCTGGGCAAGGCAGATCGCTGATCCTTGGATCGGCGAGACGTTCACCATGGCGCCCATGGTCTACGACGACCTCGTTCTCATTGGCCCGGCCGGCAGCGAAAACGGAATTTCGGGGTGGGTGGGCGCCTTCCGGCTTCGAGACGGCGAACAAGTGTGGAAATTCCAGACCGTCCCCGGCGCCACCCGGGAGGGTAGCGAGTCCTGGGGAAACCCGCTCTCCATCCCGCTCGGTGGAGGCGCGGTGTGGACCCCGTTCACGCTCGACGTGGCGCGCGGGGAACTCTACGTGGCAGTCGGGAACCCGGCTCCGGATTTTCCGGCCGAACTCCGACCCGGCCTCAACTTGTACACGAATTCCATCGTAGCCCTCGACGTTCGTACCGGAGCGCTTCGCTGGTACGAACAACTCGTGCCGAGTGATGAGCACGACTGGGATCTTACACAAGTCAGTCCGATCTTCAGTCGAAACGTGGGTGGGGCGCAGCAGGATCTGGTCACGACGGTCGGTAAAGACGGCATCATCAGACTTCTCGACCGCGAGACTCGGGAGCGCCTGTTCGAAACACCGATCACGACGCTGGAGAATGTCGATGCTCCCGTCACCACGGACGGGACCCGGGCTTGTCCCGGTGTCTATGGTGGGGTCGAGTGGAATGGTCCGGCATATCACCCCGGAACCGGCACGCTCGTGACGCCCACCGTGGACTGGTGCACAACCTTCACGGAATTCCAGCCGGACGAAGTCCGTTACGTCGATGGGCAGCTCTATATGGGCGGCACATACGAGATGGACACGCAAGCGACGGGGTGGATCACGTCGGTGAACACCAACGATGGCAGCGTCCGGTGGAGGTACCATTCAGAGCGTCCCGTCGTCGGGGCCGTCTCCGCCACGGCGGGCGGACTTGTATTCGCCGGTGAGCTCACGGGGGACTTTCTGGCCTTTTCGGCGGACAGTGGAGAGGTCCTTTACAGGTTCAACACGGGTGGCCCGATCGGCGCGGGTGTCGTCTCCTACTCGGTGGAGGGACGGCAGTACGTCGCCGTTGGGTCTGGCCGTCCTTCGGGGTTTTGGTGGGGCGATCACCAGGGGTCCGGAACGATCGTGGTCTTCGGTCTTCCGTAGCCACCGGTCCCGGGGGCAAGGCCTCTCCGCTCCAGACGTCGCACCGCCCCAAGTGGTCCGCTCTTGCTGCCTGACATACCCACACCCATAATTCCCGCCCCAGGGAAGTAACTCAAGGAACCGACTCGGCGGCAATTTGGATCCAGAAACCTAGAGGGCATAGGACAGGAGGGACCATGACCGCGACGCAGAAAGAACAACAAGCTCTGGCCCTCGGCCGAAAGCCCACCGACGACCAGATCGACTTCCACGGTGTCACCCACACGGGCAAGGTTCGAGACGAAAACCAGGATCACTTCCTCCTCTCGTCTCTCCACAAACGTATGGAAGTCCATCAAACCAGTCTTCCCGATACGGGTGGGCTGCACGCTGAGGCTGACCGTCTCGCCTTCCTCGCCATGGTCGCGGATGGGGTCGGGGGAGGGCCCGGCGGAGAGGAGGCCAGTCAGCGGGTCTTGGAGGCCGTGAGCCAGTACGCCTCGAGCAGCATGGACTGCTACTACACGGCCGATCCCACCGACGATCAAACGTTCACGCAGTCCCTCGCCGATGCGGCGCTTCACTGCCACGAGGACCTCCGCCAGCGGAAAGGCGAAGACTCGGGTATGGCCACCACGCTCAGCCTCATGCTGTTCGTCTGGCCCCGCGCCTACCTCCTCCAAGTTGGCGACAGTCGCTAATACATCCTGAGGGACGACGAGTTGACTCAGATCTCTCGCGATCAAACGCTCGCTCAAGTGCTGGTCGACGATGACGTGTTCTCCGGAGCCGAAGCCGCCAAATCTCCGCTGTCCAATGTGCTCTCGAACTCCATCGGGGGCTCGGAATCGAGCCCGGTGGTCTCGGGCATCGACAATGATTGGGACTACATCCACCTGTTGTGCAGCGACGGGTTGACCAAATACGTATCTGACGAACAAATCGCGGCGCGGCTGCGATCCTTGACGTCCTCCAAGCAGACGTGCGAGGACTTGCTCCAAGACGCCCTGGACGGCGGCGGCAGCGACAACATCACGATCATCGTGGGGCGTTCGTTCCGAAACGACGGCTAGGAGATGACCGACACACAGCCGAAGGGCCCTCAGCTAGAATCGACCGCTCCGCCGGGGCCGGATGCCAGGCAGAAGGCGATCGACGCACTGTGCGATTCGTTCGCCCGCGACGAATTGGAAATGCAGGAGTTCGAGGAACGAATCGAGTTGGTCCATCGGGTGGAGACCGCTGAGCAGCTGAGCATCCTTCTGGCGGACATTCCCACCGCTCCGCTCCCGACCAAGGGCAAGGGCAAGGGCAAGGTGGTGCCCTCGAAGACCGCCGTTCACCCGGTCCCCCGGTCTCCGAGGGTCCCTTCTCGCACTACGCTCCCCGACGATCAGATTTCCGACCACTCCCTGGTTGTTGGGATCATGGGTGGGGGAGGGCGCGAGGGCGCCTGGATTCCCGCAAGGAACAACTGGGCGGTCGGTATTATGGGAGGCTGCCGACTCGACTTCCGCGACGCACAGTTGGGCCCCGGCGTTACGGAAGTCAGGGTTTTCGCGGTCATGGGCGGCATCGAAATCCTGGCTCCTCCGGACGTGCGCGTGGAGTGTTCCGGAGTCGGTATCATGGGCGGCTTCGGCATCAGCGGGCAGTACCATCCACCCGCCGATCCTCATGCACCCACCATCCGGGTCACGGGCCTGGCGGCGATGGGCGGAGCCGGCATCACGATCCGCCACTCTGGAGAGACCGCGGGTGACGCCAAACGTCGTCTAAAGGCTGACCGACGGGCTCTCAAGCTGTTGGAGAAGGGCGAGTAATAGGTCGCCGCAGGCACCCCCGGAGTTGGGCGGTACGAGGCTAATCGGCCCTTAGGTACGGACCTCCGCGCGGCGCACTCTGAGTTCGGAAAGCCATCTATGCCCCATGCGCGGCTGCCAGGTCAATCCAGATTCCGACACTTCTATCCTCGGAATCAGTTGCAGCAACACCCCCAGCGCCGTCTGCATTTGGAGGCGTACCAGCGTCCCGCCGATGCAGCTGTGGCGGCTTCGGCCGAAACTCAGATGCGGATTCGGATCGCGGGAGACGTCGAAGCGGTCGGGATCGTCGAACTGCTCCGGGTCCCGGTTGGCGGATCCCAGCAGCAGCAATACCGCCTCGTTCTTACGAATCAGCTGGCCGTTGATTTCGAGGTCCTCCTTCGCCACTCGACCGATGAACTGGGCGGGCGATTCGAAGCGCAGGCACTCGTCGACGGCACACGGTAATAATTCCGGCTCTCGTTCAAGGAGTTCCCATTGATCTGGGTGTTCGAGCAACGCGGCTACAGCGTTACAGATCCCCTTGTCGACGTTGCCGAGCCCATCCGCCAGTAACAGCACCAAATTGTCGAGGATCTGCTCGTCCTCCAGAATCGCCTTTTCGCGGTTGAGCCTCACGAGCTCGGATATGTAGTCCGGGCCCGGGTTCGAGCCTCGAACTACGATCAAATCCGTGAAATGGGCGCGAAGCCTTCTGCGAGGAGTACTCGATTGCGTCGATCAGTGGGCACGTGATGTACCTGGACCGCTTTGAAGACGTCCTGGTATCCCGATTTATCCCCGATCCGCAGGACTTGTTGATCTCCGGCTATTTCTATCACAAGCGAGGGGCCGAATCCTGGTGCGATCTCGTCGATCCGGAGGACAGCGACTGGGAAGTGGTGAACGGCAAGGTTCCCGAGCAGATTCCCGCCGGGCTTTCGTTTGCTCAGTATCTCAACCGGACGTCGATCGAAGAGGGTTTGCTGGCGGAACTCACTTTCAGGTAGAAGCACTACGACGGCATGATGGCCTGGCCCGAAGACCATGCACGGGTCAGGCTGTTTCGCTACGAGGATCTGGTGGGCAACGAGGTGGACGTCTTCAATCAGATGTTCGAGTTTTTCGGGTTTTCAGCAGCTTCGAGGTTGATTGGACGTTTTAATGCGCGTCGCCACCGCGCGGCCAAGCAACAAGCAAAATCGAAGCATATTCGCGATCCGAATTCAGGGCAGTGGCGACAATATTTCACGCCGGAACTCACCCGCCGTTTTAATGAGCGCCACGGCGACTGGATCGAGAAACTCGGGTACGCGACAACCTAAGGCAGCCGGTACGCCACCACCGCGTCCGTAGCCGCCGCCACCAAGTACTGATTACCGTCCGCCCCGAGGTACGTCATCGGGTTGGCGTTCCCCCTCCGATCCATCACACTCACCCAGAGTTCTTGCCCGGTCGTGACATCGAGGGCGCGAAGCCGATTGTCATCGGTGGCCGCCACGAACACGAGGCCGCTCCCCGTGACGATGGCACCCGCCCGTCCGGGACGGCCGGTGTTCTGTCGACCCGCCGGAAGCTCCGCGGTGATGCCGACCGGTTGTTGCCACACCACGTCGCCCGTGGAGGCGTCGACCGCGCTCAGGCGAGCCCACGGCGGCTTTTGGCACGGCAAGCGCGAATCCCCGATCCGCACGTCGAACGTGGACGGGCGTGGTCCTCTCCTCTGGTAGGGCAGGAGCGAACCCTCAGGCGCGTCCTCCATCCAACCGAGGGCGCCGATGTCTTGGGAAAACACCAAGATGTATCCCGAATTCGGATCGAAAGCGGCGCCGCCCCAGTTGGGACCGCCGACCAGCCCGGGGAACAACAGCGTGGTCCTCCCCGACGCGGGGTTGGCGCGATACGCCCACGGCGTGAACGCGCCGTCGTTGTAGATCCCGCCCACCGTTTCGACCAACTCGGCGCACGCCGCAGCATGTTCGGGCGAGGTGTCCTCGGCGGTAACGAGGTCGGCCGCATCGTAACTGACACGAGCCAACGCCGGCGGGTTCACAGGGATGGGCTGGGTCGCATAAGCCACTTCGCCTGGAACGTCGCTCTGGGGAACGGGACGCTCCTCGATCTCGAAGATCGGTTCCCCGGAATCACGGTCGAGTATGTACAGGTAGCCCGACTTCGTGGTCACACCCAACGCCGCGACCGTGCCACCGTCGAGTGGAGCGTCGAACAACACGGGTGGGGCCGGTGGATCGTGGTCCCACAGGTCGTGGTGGATGGTCTGAAAGTGCCAGACGTATTCGCCAGTGCGGATGTCCACCGCGACCAATGAGTTCGCGAACAAGTTGGCGCCCTCCCGGTCGCCCCCGAAGCCGAACGGAATGGGTGACGCCAGAGGCACATAGAGGTGTCCGCGTTCTTCGTCCAAGGTGAAGTAGAACGGCCACGCATTGGCCCCGAGTCGGCCTTGCCAGCTGTCCCCCTCCCAGGTGTCGTGTCCGAGACTGCCCGGCTGCGGAACTGAGCTGAACTCCCAGACCTTGGCGCCGGTGCGGGCGTCGAACGCTCGTGCGTTACCGATGCCCCCGATCGCCCCGCGTGGCGTGTTCGCACCCACCACGATGATGTTCTCGTAGACGAGCGGAACGGAGTTGTACGGAATCACCATGTCGATCTCGCCGGACTGGCCAAACGCCGTGGCCGGCATTCCGGTGGCCGCGTCGAGCGCGACGAGGCGCCGACTCGCCGTGAAAATGATGCGCGCCGGTGTGCCGTCCTCTCCCGGCCAATAGGCCAGACCACGCCGCGAGGGTGCCCCATCGGTGACGAAATGCGACCAAATCTCTTCTCCCGTGGTCGGGTCCAGAGCGACAACCCGATCGACGGTGGGCAAGTACATGACGTCACCGACCACGATAGGGGTCGCCTGGGAGTTCGGCTCGCGCGGGCGGGCTTGGCCTGCACCCGCAGAAGCGGCCGCCTCATTGGCCCGCAGGGAATAGCGCCAACCCAGCGTCAGGTCCGCCACGTTCTCCGCGGTAATCTGCGTGAGCGGCGAATAGCCGGTTCCGGCCAGACTGCCGCGGTACATCGGCCAATCAACCTGAGTCGACGCCTCGACCCCTGGCCCACCACAGCCCGACTGGACGAGAACGACTGCCAACAACAGAGCACAGCTTGCCATCATGAGCGGCTTCGAACGCATGACGCCTCCTTGTTCTTAAACCGTATCCTCTATGCCGTAACCAATCTCAAGGCCTGAGCCAACCGATATAGCTGAACCAACCGATAGGCCTGAACCAATCCATTCCATCCCGTCAGGCCCACTGATCGAACAGATCCTCCATACGCCTTCGCGTCTGCTCGTCGGGTAACCGCCCCCTGCCCCCGCCCATGTTGTCTACGAGATGTTCCGGGTCGGAAGTGGCCGGGATGACGGCCGTCACGGCCGGATGTCCCAGGATGTACTTCAGGAAGAACTGGCCCCAGCTCTCACACTCGAACTCGGCCGCCCAATCGGGTAACTCCCGACCACTGGTGACGGCAAACAGCCGTCCGACGTTGTAGGGCTCGTTGATGATCACCGCGATTCCTCGGTCCTGTGCAAGAGGAATGAGACGGTCAGCGGCAGTGCGCTCCCCGAGCGAATAGTTGACCTGGACGAAGTCGAGTTCCTCACTCCGCAACACTTGCTCCATCTGCTCGTACTGTTGGTCGAAGGAAGTGGTCACGCCCACGTACCGGGTCCGACCCTCCTCCTTGGCCTGGCGGATGGTTCGCAAGTGGATATCGACATCCCGCAAGTTGTGCACTTGGTTCAAGTCGATCACGTCGCGGCCCCAATACCGGAGCGATCCCTCCTGCTGATCGAGCCCCGCCTGGCGCCCCCCACCCGTCGAGATCTTGGTGGCAAAGAAGAGATCGTTCTCGATCTCCAGCTCCTGCACCATCTGGCCGGCCACCTGCTCCGACGTCCCGTACGAAGGGGCCGTATCGAAGAAGCGCCCGCCCATCTCGTGGAAGAGTCGCACCACGTTGCTCAAAGGGACCCACATCGGGCTCGGCGGGCCTACATTGAGCGTGCGAGCGCTCCCGAGCCCCAGGGCCGGGATCTGCTCACCAGTGGACGGGATCGAACGCATGATGAGCGGTCGTTCCTGCGCGAAGGCAGGCCACTCGTTCAACATCAGGGCCGCCCCGGCCCCTGCGCTCACCTTGAGCATCTCTCGACGCGAGATCTTCATGTCGACACCTGGTAGACTGTACGACCATCACTTTGGATCATCCCAAGATGAGAACCGAAGCCGAATGGGCAAGCTGGCGTTATCATTGCGGTCGAGACCGTGGCCACCTCAGGGGCAAGCGCGGGGAGCGAGCGTTCAAAACGGAGGGCAACAAAGCTGCACAGTCGATATCGGATAGATAACGTTCCTCTTGGACTCCGTGTGCCTTTCCTCATGTACGGGTACGTGGCGGGATTCCTCTGGTTCTTGGGCGTGCTCCTGCTGCGGATGACCCAGAGGGTGAAAGTGACCGGCACAGAAAACCTGTCGGCCGACTCCAACTACATTTTTTGCCAATGGCATGAGTCGGCGACCCTTTCGTTACAGGGATGGGCTCCGCGTTTTCCTCGCTATATGAGGCAACGACCCCACGCTTGGCTACAGCATCCCGCCTGGTACACGAAGCCGGTCGGGGTCCTCTTGAACTTAGTCGGGGTGGAGCGGTTGGTCTTGGGGTCGACGGGACACGACGGACGTCGGGCGGCGGACGAACTCGTGACCTACTTGAAGGATGGGTACTCGACGGTCATCGTTCCGGACGGACCCAACGGTCCCGCACGAACCCTGAAAAAGGGGGTTCTTCACATCGCGCTTCAGAGCAACGTGGCGATCATACCGTTGCGCGTCGACGCCAACCGGTGTTTTCGGTCCAACTCCTGGGATCGGAAGATGCATTCCCTTCCGTTCTCGACGATCAACGTCGTGGTGGGACCTCCAATCGCCGTGACAACGAGCACGTTCGATGAAACCTTTGAAGCACTTACGCGCGAGTTGGGGT
>JAPYQK010000051.1 GCA_029941275.1 Longimicrobiales bacterium
CAGCTGAACCCTCGCTTCGTGCGAGTCGTGGCGCTCGGGATTCCGACGGAGCGCGAGCGGAGCCAATGGTACTTCCAACGCTACGTCAATCACCTTCCTGCGGCCGGCGAAATGGTGCTGTTCGATCGCAGCTGGTACAACCGCGGTGGTGTCGAGCGGGTGATGGGGTTCTGCACCGACGACGAGTACCGGGCCTTCCTGCGGTCGTGTCCCGAATTCGAGAGAATGCTGGTGCGGTCGGGAATGATCCTGATCAAGTACTGGTTCGCCATCAACCCCACCGAGCAGGAGCGACGTTTCCGCGCTCGGATCAACGATCCGAAGAAGCGCTGGAAGATCGGTGCGGTCGACGTCGCGTCCCGCGCCCGCTGGAGCGACTACTCCCGGGCGAAGGACGCGATGTTCATGTACACGGACATCGAAGAGGCACCCTGGCATGTGGTCGGAGCCGACATCAAGCGCCACGCTCGCCTTAACTGTATCAACCATCTTCTCCAGAAAATTCCCTACGAGGAGATTCTGGTCGACCCCATCGAATTACCGGACCTCCAGAGAGACCCGAACTACCGCCGTCCACCGCTGGACTCGATGACCTGGGTGCCCGAGGTCTACGGGTCCCGAGCGACCGACGCGGAGCTGGATCCGGAGGGAGAAACTCCGGCTCCAGCTCCCGCCGCCGCCAACGCCGAGCCGACCGACCCGGGGCAGGATCCGGACGTCACCTAGAGGCGAGCTCAGTCCGCCGATTGAACCGGCTTACTAGAACCTCGCGGCGAACAGCGTGAACGAAGCCGCGGGTTCGAGCGCCGTACCGCCTGACGGGAGATCTCCCCGAAGGAAAGTGGGCATCGGTGTCGGTATACCGACTCCGAAGTCGCCTTTATCCAGCTTGAACAGGGCTCCAGACAAAGCTCCAGAGGCGCCGTCTGCGTTCGAGAAGTCATCGACACGGTTACGTGAGGTGACTGCTCCGATGGTCAACCCGATAATACTCGTGGCGAAGGGAATGAAGACGGCGGTCTTCTCACCGTCGGGCTGAAAGATGAGGTCCAGGCCCAGGCCCCCCACGCCTCCGATGACTCCCGCGATGCTGATGAGTCGCGCGAGGCTCTGGGTCAGATTCCACCCGGGTGACAGCAGCGCCGTGCTCACCGGTCCGACGTTCCCTCCCATGAGCGCACCGGTCAGGGTCTGGTCGTCGCCGTCGAAGTCCAGGAGAATCGATGTCGCGGCTCCGAACCAGGTTCCCCATACGCCCGAGTTACTACTCGTGCAACTGGTGTCTTAGTAGAGACCCGCGGAACCAGTAGATAGGGATCGATCCGATCGATCCGATAGACTCAACCGATCCAACTCTCAGGGCCCTGGCCCCGTGTGGCCCGGCACGTGTTTTGCTACCTTGTGCGGCCTAATTCGAGCACGCGATTGGAGTCTATCGTTGGTCAACCACATTGTGCACTACCGGGACCTGAGCGTCGGCGCTGACCGACGAGGCGCCAAGGTGACGCTCTTCTCATGAAGCTCCTCGTTTTCAGCGATCTACACCGGGACCGAGATGCGGCCCGCTCGCTGGTGGAGCGTGCTGAGGAGGCGGACATACTAGTCGGTGCCGGAGACTTCGCTGTCATGCGGCGCGGCATCGACGACGTGATCGAGATTCTCTCTGGCGTCGACAAGCCGACCGTGTTGGTCCCCGGCAACGGTGAGTCCGACGTCGAGTTAATGGAGGCCTGCAGTGAGTGGGCCTCCGCCCACGTCCTCCACGGCAATGGGGTCACACTGGAAGGAGTGCCCTTCTACGGCATCGGCGCTGGCATCCCCGTCACGCCATTCGGTGACTGGAGCTTCGACCTGACTGAAGACGAAGCGGAGGTGATGCTGGCCGATTGTCTTGAGGCGGGCGTGCTGGTCAGCCACTCTCCGCCGCATGGGCACGTCGACGAAGCCGGGGGAAGGCACCTCGGGAGCCGCGCAGTGCTCGAGACCATTGAGCGCGTCTCGCCGCGGCTGGTAGTCTGCGGGCACATTCATGGGCAGTGGGGCAAACGCTCCACGGTGGGACAAACCCTGGTGCTGAACGCCGGGCCAGAGGGCCAACTCCTAGAGCTTCCCGAGTAATCAGGTCGTCTTAGCGAATCGCCTTGCGACCGGTGTCGGCAAGGGCTTCCCCACACCATTTGCAATGTCGGGCGTCTTGATCGTGGCCTTCTTGGTCACATCCGGGGCACGCGCTCTCGCGTGACGAAACGACCCCATCGCCAGGACTGGAGGTCTCTCGCCCGGCATAGACCAACTCTGCGGTCACGATGCCGGTCGGGACCGCGATGATACCGTACCCCATGATCATCACGAGGCTCGCCAGGGTCTGGCCCAACGGCGTCGTGGGAAAGATGTCTCCGAAGCCCACGGTCGTGAGCGTGACGATCGCCCAGTAGACCCCCCGGGGAATGCTGGTAAACCCGCGGTCGGGCCCCTCGATCAAGTACATGAGCGAACCGACGATGACGGTGACGGCGACGATGAACAGGACAAAAACGGTGATCTTGTACTGGCTTGCCCTCACCGCTCGCGCGAGAACGCGGGCTTCCCCCACGTAGTGCCCGAGTTTCAAGATGCGGAAAACCCGGAGCACCCTCAGGATTCGCACCACGGTAAGGACCTGTCCGCCGGGAAAGAGCAGAGACACGTAGGTGGGGAGTACTGCCAGCACATCGATGAGGCCGAGGAAACTTCTCGCGTATACCAGCGGACGCCTGACACACCAGAGGCGCGTCGCATACTCTACGGTGAAGAGCACGGTGAAGAACCATTCCGCTCCCCGCAGCAGGCCGCCGTACTCGGCACGGACTGAAGCCACGCTCTCCATCATGATCACGAAAACGCTGGCCAAGATGGCGACGATCAGGAGGACGTCGAAGTGGCGACCGGCCCGAGTGTCGTGTCCGAATATGACCGTAAAGGTGAGGTGTTGGAGCTTGGAAGCCTCGTCAGGCGGGCGGAGGTCGGTTGGGCCGCTTGAGGAACTCAAGTGAACTCCACGCGTCCGCCGCGGTCTCGAACAGCGGAAAGGAGCCCCTCGAACTCCCGCTGCAGCTCCCCATCCCCCTCGGAAAGCCAGCGGTACTCCACGACGCGCAGCACGTCGACACCGTCGAGGTCACGCCTTAGGTTTTCGAAAAGTTGCCCGGTGGTGGGCTTCTCGAACGCCGCGGGCGGCTCACCGTCTTCGATCGGATCGAAGGGTTGGTCGAACTGGGTGCTCGTCACACGACTCTCGAGACAGTACATGTGCAGGCGCTGGCACGAGATCTCGACGGAACGGACCCCCCGTTCAGTCTTGAGCCTGAGAAAATCACGACGATTCATCCGCGTACCTCATTGATGTGCCTTCTAGCGATGCGGACGCCAGAGAGGGGGGTCGCACAACGAAGCCGACAGTATCGTAGCCCGGCACTTATGGAGCAAGGAAAGGCGGTCTCAGCGGAGGGCGACGACGCGGCATGGTGGTTCGGCGCGACACTTGCCCGTTCAATAGGGCCGTCCTATGGTCCCAGTTGGTGGGGCCTGCCGGCCCGTTAGGCCCCATGCGTTGGCGCCGATTGACGCCGATCCAAGTCCATCCGTCCAGGGAGATTGTTCCATGTCGCATGCTAGTCGAGTCGCTTTGATGTTCGCTTTCCTTTGTGCCGGAATTGGCGCGACAGCAGTACAGATGGAAGCCCAGAATGAAGCACCCAACCCGTATCGGACGGTGCCGGGCGTTTGGGCCGAGCTTCCGGACGGCCGCTCCTGGGGTTCGACGAGCTTGGTTGAGGTCTCTCCGGACGGCGAAACCATCTGGGCCGTCGATCGCTGCGGGGAGAACAACTGTGTCGGTCACGATGATCTGGACGTCGTGTTCCAGTTCGACAAACAAGGGAACATACTCACGCAGTTCGGAGCCGGCCTGTTCGAGTGGCCGCACGGGATCGACGTAGACGCCGGTGGCAACGTCTGGGTTGTGGATGCCCGGGGCAACGAGGAGCGCCAGCGGGGCCATCAAGTGATCAAATTCAGCCCGGAGGGCGAGGTATTGTTGCGCCTGGGCACCGCCGGTGTGGCGGGGCGGACCCGGACCACACTCGACCAACCCAATGACGTGTTGGTCGCGCCCAACGGAGACATTTTCGTGGGTGACGGGCATCCGGGGAACGGAAACAACCGGATCGTCAAGTACACGAGCGACGGGCGGTATCTCATGGAGTGGGGCGAGACGGGCTCCAACCCGGGGCAGTTCAGGACGCCTCACGCCCTCGCGATGGATGACGACGGCCGGCTCTACGTGGGGGACCGCAGCAACCGGCGCATCCAGGTCTTCGAGCAGGATGGCACGTTCGTTCGCGACTTCTACAACATGGGACGGGCCAGTGGCATCACGATCCACAACAACAAACTCTATGTGGCGGACTCTGAATCCAGATACACGACCAACCCGGGATTCAGGCGCGGAATCCGAGTGATGGACCTCGACACCGGCTTCGTGATCGCGTTTATCCCCGATCCCGACCCCACCCCGGGCGGAACGAGCGCGGCGGAGGGCGTCGCGGTGGACAACGAAGGAAACGTCTACGGCGCGGAAGTGGGTCCGCGGATGCTCCGGAAGTACGTAGCGCGGTAAGAATCCGGACGCCCGGCGCTGGTCCGATCAGACCGAGAAAAACCGGTCCGGTCGGAGCGTAAATCTTGGTGAGATCGAGGGCGGGCCGGTGATATCGGCCCGCCCTCGTGCTTTCTATAAGGAATCTGGTCGCGGGTTTTCGCCTGCAGTTCCGCAGGATTCAGCACAACCTATGGAGAGACTCATGAACACCGTCCCCCGGATGCCCGAAGTGAACAGAATTCGCTTTGGTAGTGCCTTTCTGTGTAGTGCCGTTCTCCTTGTGGGGCCGGCCAGCCAGCCTCTGCTGGGGCAAACCTCCCGCGACGTGACCCAGGCGACGGTCGAGCAGTGGATGACGGACCTGTCGAACTGGGGCCGTTGGGGAGACGACGATCAACTCGGAACCCTCAACCTGATCACTCAGGAGAAGCGCCTCGAAGCGATCGGCTTGGCCCAGGTAGGGACCTCGGTGTCCATGTCGCACAACTACCTGAAGGAGCAGGCGCTCGACGCGACCTCTCCGTTCGAACACCAGATGCTGGGGGTGGGGAGTCCGGGCGCTTTCCGAAGCGATCGGTATTCCATTGCCTACCACGGATACGCGCATTCTCACCTCGATGCGTTGTGCCACATGATGTATGAGGGTCAGCTGTACAACGGGTACATCCGAGACGACGAAGTAACGGAAGGTGGGTGTGACAAGCTGGCGATCATCAACTTCAAGCAGGGGATCGTCACTCGCGGAATTCTGATGGACATTGCACGGCTCAAGGGGGTCGACTACCTCGAGCCCGGGACGCCGATCTACGTGGAGGACCTGGAGGCCTGGGAGCGTGAGGCCGGCGTTCGAGTCGGGAGCGGCGACGTCGTGTTGGTACGGAGCGGGCGGTGGGCTCGACGCGCCGAACTAGGGGCTTGGAGGACGGGCCGGGAGGCAGCCGGTCTACACGCCTCGGTGGTTCCGTGGCTCCGCGACCGTGGTGTTGCGATCTTGGGGAGCGACTATACGAACGACGTGCTGCCCTCCGGTGTCCAGGGTGTGACCCAGCCGATTCACCAACTCATGCTCGTCGCACTGGGGACGCCGCTCTTCGACAACCTGGATCTCGAGGCGGTGGCGGCCGAAGCGGCGCGCCAGGGTCGATGGGAGTTCATGCTGGTAGCGGCGCCGTTGGCGGTCGAGGGCGGTACCGGGTCGCCGCTCAACCCGCTCGCGATCTTTTGAATGAGACTCGAATAAAAGTGCGCGACAAGCGAAGAGGAACCTGCGATATTGGTAGGACTCGGAGCCTTTGAGAGGAGTGTGGTAGTGGTCGGAGACGAAGAATCCGGGATGCCGGAGGTAGGGGATCCGTCCGACGGAACCGCTGAAACCGGCGAGGAGCGGTCGGCTCAGTTCCAGCCCGATGGTGATCCTGTAGGCTCCGCGGACGACAAGTCGGGAGCGGACCCGAGTGGACCGAAGCCTGCCGCCGCTAAGGTCCGCCAGAAGGTCAAGTACGCGACCCGTAAGCCAGTGCATGGGCGCAATCCGTCGAAGGCCAAAGTTCTGGGGGCCACCGTTTCGCTGGGTCTTCTGCTCGGCGTGGGGGGGTTGGCGTTGGCATATTTTGGCGTGGTTGAGATCCCGGGAATCACCCCTGCCGACCGACTCACGTTTACTGTGCCGGCCCCCACTGTGCTGTCTGGTCCCGTGCCAGAGTCGCCGGTGATGAGCCATGTCCTCTATGTGGACGCTTGGCGTGAAGACGAGACACCGTAGGCGTGGGCCGACGCGCTCCACGAGAGGATGCCCGATCTCTTGGGTCTCGTAAGTCCGCAATTGATCGACGGGGACACGCGGTACGCGCTCCTCGTCGGTCCCGCATACAGCGCCGCGGAGGCCACTGATCTCAGAGGCCCTTTAGCCGAGGCTCTGACTCTTTTGAATCCCGATCCTCGGGCTTGGGCGGTCCGAGAGGCACCCTACTCTTTCTACTTCGGTGAGTACGAGACCATTGTGCGTGTACGCGGGTGCCTTCTCCGATGAAGTTCAGGCGGGAAGGTTGCTGAACGACAACTCGCTGGGTGACGCCCCTTTGACCGAGCGGCGGGGCCGCTTGCCGGCTTGATTCCAGTGGGGAGTCCCGCTCCCCAGCACTGGTAGCAAAGAAGAGGCGCGGGGCAACCACCCAGCCGACTTTCTTGATCCTACCTTCGTAGATCTCTAGTCGGTCGTAAGGCCCAACACGCACTGGGTCAGTAAGCCCTACAACGCGACGGAGGGCCTCCCGCACAGTACCTCGGGACCCCAAGGACCCGTCGTTTAGTATATTTTCCCGGCTGCTTACCGGACGATCGTTCTACGGCGTGATTGTCAGGTAGCGACGTTATTCACGACCAGTGCAGATGCAAGGACCCAGATGTCAGATCAAGATGTGATCGAAACCAAGCCTACGGCTCCGTCCACGCCCGCGGTACACGCGGACATCGAGGTCATTCAGGCCAAGATCCAGGAAGAGAGCGCTTTCGTGAGCCGCCTCCAGGACGAGGTGGCCCGCGTGATCGTAGGGCAGCGCTACATGGTGGAACGGCTGCTCATCGGACTACTGGCCGATGGGCATGTTCTCATGGAGGGTGTGCCCGGGCTGGCGAAGACGCTTACGGTCAGCACGCTTGCCAAGGCGATCAAGACTTCGTTCCAGCGCATCCAGTTCACACCCGACCTGTTACCGGCCGACCTGATCGGAACGCTGATCTACGACCCCAAATCGTCGGAGTTTCAGACGAAGAAGGGGCCGATCTTCGCGAACGTGATTCTGGCGGATGAGATCAACCGCTCGCCGGCAAAAGTGCAGGCCGCGCTTCTGGAGTCGATGCAGGAGCATCAGGTGACGATCGGGCAGAACACGTTTCCGCTCGACGATCCCTTCCTGGTGCTCGCCACGCAGAACCCGATCGAGCAGGAGGGCACGTATCCACTTCCGGAGGCGCAAATCGACCGATTCATGCTCAAGCTGTCGGTCGGGTACCCGAGCAAAGACGAAGAGGTAGAGATCCTGCGCAGGGTCGCGGGCGGGCCGCCGCAGGAAATTTCGCCGGTTGTTACGCCCGAGCAGATCCTGCGCGCGCGGGCGGCTGTTCAGATGATCTACATGGATCAGCAAGTCGAGCGATACATCGTGGAACTCGTTTTCACGACTCGTGATCCGGCCGGGCACGGTCTTGCCGACTTGGTGGACCTCATCCATTTCGGTGCTTCGCCACGCGCCACGATCAACCTGGCTAAAGCAGCGCGGGCGCACGCCTTCCTCCGTCGCCGTGGATACGTGACGCCCGAGGACGTCCGGGCCGTCGGTCTCGACGTGATGCGGCACCGTGTTCTCCTCACCTACGAGGCCGAGGCCGAGGAGGTGACCCCGGAGGACGTCGTGACACGCATACTCGACAATATCGAAGTGCCATGAGGGAGCGCCGATGATCCCGCGGGAGATCCTCAAGAAGGTGCGTCGGGTCGAGATCACGACCCGGGGCCTCGTGAACGAGGTTTTCTCAGGCGAATACCACTCCGTCTTCAAGGGACGGGGGATGGATTTCGCCGAGGTACGGGAGTATCAGTACGGCGACGACATCCGGAGCATCGACTGGAATGTGACCGCTCGCACGGGACATCCGTTCGTGAAAGTGTTCGAAGAGGAGCGTGAACTCACTGTCATGTTGGTCGTGGACGTGAGCGCTTCCGGGGACTTCGGAACACGGGAACGGATGAAGGGCGAGGTCGCAGTCGAGATCTGCGCTCTCTTGGCGTTCTCCGCCATCAAGAACAACGACAAAGTCGGCCTGATCATCTTCAGCGACCGCATCGAGAAATTCGTGCCGCCCAGAAAGGGCCGTCCTCATGTGCTTCGCGTGCTCCGGGAGCTGTTCTACCACAAGCCGGAGGGACGAGGCACGGATATCCAGGGTGCACTCGAGTATCTGACCCGCGTAGTCAAACGTCGAGCGGTCGTGTTCCTCGTGTCCGACTTCAAGGCTCCCCCGTTCGAGAAGCCGTTGTCCGTTGCAGGGAGACGGCATGACCTGATTGCCGTACATCTCGGGGACGATCGTGAGACATCACTTCCTCCGCTCGGATATATGGAATTCGAGGACGCCGAAACGGGTGAGTTCCACACGGTCAACACGGCTGATGCTGCTTTCCGTGAGAAATTCGAGGAGCGCGTGGCGCGGGCCCGAGCCCAACTGGAGCGGACTTTCCGCCGCAGCCGGGTGGACGTGATCGACATCCAGACCGACCAGCCGTATGTGCAGCCCCTCATGCGCTTCTTCAAGGAGCGGGAGGGGCGCTTGCGATGAGAACACGACTGTACAGGAGTGGCTACGCGGCGATCACACTATGCCTTGCTCTTGGACCCGCAACGCTCCAGGCCCAGGCCCCTCGGGTCCGCACCGAGTTGGACACGGCGCTGGTCTCTGTAGGGGACCGAATGAGTTTCACCGTCCGGGTGGAACATGATCCGGCTGCATCGGTTGTCTGGCCCGACTCGCTCAACCTGGGGCCCGTGGAGGTGCTCGACGCGGAGATTCTCCCCGCGGTCAGCGAGGGCGGAAGCACCGTCACGTCGGCTCGATTCACCCTGGCTGCGTTCGAACTCGGAGACCTGGAGATTCCGAGCCTCGATCTCCGTGTGGAAGCCCCAGACGGGTCCGCTACCACCGTTTCGACGGACCCCTATATGGTCATGGTTCAAAGCGTCGGCCTGGACGAAGGGGGGGACATTCGCGCAATCAGAGGTCCCCTCGGCATCCCGTTGAGCGTTATCTACGTGTTGCCTTGGGTCCTGCTCGTGCTGGTCCTCGGCGCCCTTGGCTACTGGCTGTGGAAGAGAAGAAAGCCCGTAGAGGCCAGCCCACGTAGGTCGGTGGTCATGCCGCGCTTTCCTCATGAGGACGCTCACGAGGCCCTCGGTCGCTTGGAGGCGTCCGGCCTCTTGCAGCGAGGCGAGATCAAGGAATACCACATCCTCGCTTCGGAAATCGTCCGAACGTATGTGGAGGGTCGTTTTGGTGTGTACGCACTGGAGCTTGCCACGTGGGAGGTCATCGAGGCTCTGCGGTCCGAGGGTTTGGCGGGGGACGCCGTCCAGACATTCGTCGGCTTCGCTGATCGGTGCGATTTGGTGAAGTTTGCGAAGTTCAGGCCCGGTCCGGAGGCGTGTCGGGATCTTATCCAGAACGCGCGCGCGTTCGTAGACCAGACCCAGCCCCGCATCGACCCGTTTGATGGTGGCGCGGGCGCAGGCGAGGACGCTTCGGTGGAGGTCGGGCGCGAGGCCCAAGACCGCGGCGCCGAGGACGGTGCGGCCGATGTAGTTGCGGCTGGCTCCGTTGCGGGTGGGCCCGGCGGGGATGCCGCGGACCTGCCGGAAGGGGCGTGATGTACCGGTTCGAAGACCCCCTGTTTCTGGTCCTTCTCATGGCGCTTCCGGCCTTGGTGTATGTGCATGCGCGCCGCAGTCGCCTCGGTTCGGGAGCGATTCGCTACTCCGACGTTGAGTCGATCAAGCGGTCGGACGTACGGCACACCGGTCGGAGGCGGCACGGGCTTTTCGTGCTTCGTATCATCGCGCTCGCCGCCTTGGTCGTCGCGTTTTCACGACCGCAGACCGGGGTCTCCAGCGAGACCGTGCGTACCGCCGGAATCGATATCGTTCTCGCGATCGACGTTTCGAGTTCCATGCTGGCCGAGGACTTGGATCCGAATCGCCTGGAGGCCGCCAAAGCTGTTGCGGCGGAGTTCGTCGAGAGCCGGCTCAACGACCGGATCGGGTTGGTGGTGTTCGCCGGAGATGCGTTTACACAGGTGCCGCTCACGCTCGATCACTCGGTCGTGATCGAACTCCTCGCTCAGATGGAGGTGGGCATGATCGAGGATGGGACCGCGGTTGGGATGGGCCTCGCGACGGCCGTCAAACGTCTTCAAGCGTCGGACGCCGAGTCCCAGGTGGTCGTGCTGCTCACGGATGGGCGGAACAACACGGGCGAAATCGGCCCCGTGACCGCCGGTCAGATGGCCCAGGCCCTCGGTGTGAGGGTGTACACGGTCGGGGCTGGTGGTGAGGGTTTGGCTCGGATTCCCATCGACGACCGACTCCGGGGTCGGCGGTACGCACAAGTCGAAGTCGATATCGACGACGAGTCGCTACGGGAAGTGGCCGAGACTACGGGTGGCCAATACTTCCGGGCCACGGACCGGGAGGGGCTCGGAGCGGTCTACGAGGAAATCGACGCCCTCGAGACGACGGAAATCGAAGTGCAGAACTTTACGAGTTACGGAGAGCTCTTCCATTATCCGCTCTCCGCAGGCCTGTTGATTTTGCTCCTCGAAGTAGGCCTGGGGCAAACCGTCTTTCGTAAGCTGCCGTAAACCGACCACAAAGGAGACTCGTACCGCCGTGTTCCGTTTCGTTTCAACCCAGATCCTCTTCGGGTTATTCCTCATTCCCGCGCTGGGTCTGTTTTTCTGGAGAACTCGCCAAGCGCGAAAACGGGTGCTCGCCCGATTCGGAGATCTGGAGTTGGTCCAGAAGTTGAGTGCGACCCTGAGCAAGAGGGCTCGAGCGACCAAGAACGTACTCGTGCTCCTGGCCGTCAGTTTGCTCGTCCTGACTCTGGCTCGCCCTCAGTTCGGGACCCGTGTCGAAACCATGAGGACTGAGGGCCAGGACGTGATGGTGGCACTCGATGTGTCCCGGTCGATGTTGGCCGAGGACGTCGCGCCGAACCGACTGGAGCGAGCACGACTGGAGATCATGCGGATTCTGCAGCGTTTGGACGGCGACCGTATCGGTCTCGTCGCGTTTGCCGGGAACGCCTTCGTCCAGAGCCCACTCACCGTCGACTACGGGGCGGCGGCACTTTTCCTCAACGCGATGGACACGGATCTGATCCCCATCCAGGGAACTAACTTGGGGGAGGCGTTGACGGTGGCGCTGGATGCCTTCGAGGAAGGCACCCGGGATCATCGTGTGCTCATCGTGGTTACGGACGGCGAGGACCACGAAGGTGAGATCGATGGAGCGTTGGAGCGCGCCCTCGACGAAGGTGTGCAGATTCACACGGTGGGAATCGGCTCGCTCGACGGGGTCCCGATCCCGGAGTTCGGCGCTTCCGGTGAGAGGACGGGTTTCGTCCGGGACGAAGGGGGTTCTGTCGTGACCACCCGGCTCGATGAGTCGACGTTGGTGCGTGTCGCCGAGGTCACCGGGGGTCGATACTTCCCGGCATTGGGGTCCGCAGCGAATTTGGATCCCCTGATCGAAGAGATCACCGCTGGCGAGGGTCGTGAACTGGAAGCCAGAGAGATCACCCAGTTCGAAGAACAGTTTCAGATCTTTCTCGGGTTGGCTTTGATGCTTCTGCTGGCGGAGAGTCTGATTCCGGAACGCAGTAGGAAGAAGGAAGTCTGGGCCGGGAGGTTTTCGTGAACGGTAGAAGAGGTGGTGACTTGAAGAGAAGAAGTGGCATACGGTGGTGCGCCTCGTTCGCCATGATGGGCAGAGTGGAGACACGATGGGGAGTGGCATTCGCCATGACGGTGGCGCTCTTGGCGTTGTCGGCGGGTGGAGCTTCCGCCCAACGGGGTCGAGCTGAACTCAACGACGGAAATCGACTCTACGAGGAGGGCCGATTCACTGAAGCCCACGAAAAATATCTCGAGGCGCTCCGGGACGCGCCCGACTCTCCCGTCGCTCTCTTCAACGACGGCAACGCGCTCTACGAATCAGAGGAATACGTTCGGGCTCTCGATGCCTATGTGGGAGCCATCGGGTCGGGCGATCCAGAACTTGCCGCGCCCGCCTGGTACAACCTGGGGAACGCACTGTACCGTCAGCAGCGCTTCGAGGAGAGCCTCGAAGCCTACAAAGAGGCGCTTCGCCTCGATCCGGTACAGGTCGACTACAAGCACAATCTCGAGGCGGCTCTCGAGCAGCTCCAGCAGTCGGAGCAGGATCCCCAGTCCGGGGATGGTGACCCGAACGAAGAGGATCAGGAGAACCAGGACGAACAAGAGAACCCCGAAGACCAAGAGGGGGGGCAGGAGCCGCAGAATTCCGAACAGGATGAGGAAGGTGAAGAGGAAGAGCAGGACCCCGAGCAAGATCCGAATCAGCCTCCCGACGAGCCCGAAGAATCCCCGGAAGATGAGTCCGAGTCTAACGAGCCCCAGCCCGGGGAGATGACCGAGGAAGAGGCTGAGCGACTGCTTCAAGGGGTCCAGGAGGATCCCGGAGAGGTTAACCGGCGCCAAGCCCCTTTGCGGGGCCGGCGCCCCATCAAGCCCTGGTAGGCGAGGACGATGTTCGCTGTGGGTAGAGTAGCCATCGTCAACGGGGTTACCGCTTGGTTCGTGGCGGTCTTGGGTGTGGGCCTGACAGCGCCAGCCTGCTTGCTCGCCCAGCAGCTCGAGGCGGTCGCCACCGTCACGCCCTCCGTGGTCCCGCTCAACGGTCAATTCACATTGGCCGTCGAGCTACGGGGCACGAACCGCACGGATATAGAGCCCTCGCTTCCCGACATGGGTGACTTCTCTCGTTACATCGGTCGGAATGCCTCTACCAGTATGCAGATGGTCAACGGTATTACGACGGTGTCTCTAGTCATTCAATACCGATTTCGCGCGATCCGTGAAGGCACTTTCGAGATCGGACCCGTAGAGGTTCAGGCCGGCGGACAAACCGCGCGCACGAGGCCGGCCACACTAACCGTATCCGACGCGGCGGCCGCGGCCGGGGGCCAGACCGGTCAGCAATCCGCATCCGGTATCGGTACTGAGGATGTCTTCATCGTGGCGGAGGTCAGCAAGACCCGCGTCTACCAAAACGAGCCGATCCAGGTGAGCTATCGGCTTTTCACCCGCGTGAACGTGAATTCCTACACCCTGGTGGATCTCGGTGAAAGCGAGGGCTTCTGGGTCGAGGAAGTCCCTGTCCCACAAAGCCCCCAAGTCGAACAGCGGGTTCTGGGAGGACAAGCATACACGACCGCCGTGGTCCGGCGAGCGGTTCTTTTTCCGGCCGGCTCGGGGACCAAGACGATCGAACCCATGAGCATCGAGGCCAGTGTGCGGGTTCAGCGGCGCTCGCGTGACATATTCGACGACATCTTCGGCGGCAGTTCGCCCTTCGGGTCGCAAGTTCCCGTCGTGATCGCTTCGAACCCGGTGGAGGTGGAGGTAATTCCCTTCCCGGCGGAGGGGAGGCCACGGAGCTTCACGGGGCTCGTGGGTCGACTCGACCTAAGCGCTTCTATCGATCGATTGAGTGTCGAGACCAACGACGCAGTCACGTTCGAGCTCATTGTCGCGGGGGAGGGGAATCTGCGGGGCTTGGCGGAGCCCGTCATCGAGTTTCCCGCCGATTTCGAGGTTTTCCCCCCTGAAGTCACCGAGTCGATCGATCGTAGTGGCTCACGGGTGCGCGGAACTAGAACCTACGAATATGTGCTGATTCCGAGATCCCCTGGTGAACGCACCATCCCTCCGGTCGAGATGAGCTATTTCGACGGTGCGAGCGCTTTGTACGCTTCGTCGGCTTCTGAGCCGCTTCGGCTGGAGGTAACAGGAGATCCGGTCATCGCCGCTCCCGGTGGGCGGGCCGGCGTGGCGACCCTTCGCGAGGACATCCGGTTCATCCAGATCGGTCCCCCGAGTCTCGGAGCGATCGGGGGATCACTCACGGACTCCGCCGGGTTCTGGATCGTCGCGCTCTTACCCATGGTTGCGCTCATGGGAGCCCTGGGCCTGCGAAGGCATTGGGACCGACTAGAGGGCGACGTCGCCTATGCAAGAGGACGTCGAGCCGGGCGGGTCGCCAAGAAACGCCTCAGCCAGGCCCGGGCAGCGATGTCGGAGAGTGACGCCCGGGTGTTCTACGCGGAAGTCGAGAGAGCGTTGCGCGGGTTCCTCGCTGACAAACTCAATATCGCAGAGGCCGGATTCATGTCGGATACGGCCGAAGAGGAACTCCGTGAACGTGGTGTTTCCGTGGTGGCCATGAAGAAATATTTCGCTTGTCTGGGCGAGTGCGACCGCGCGCGCTTCGCTCCTCCCAGTTCCAGCGCGGAGGAGCGATCCGAGTTCTTTGACCGTGCCGCGTCGGCGATGACGGCCGTGCAAGAAGGACTCTCCTGATGCGAGTGGCCCCCCTCTTTCTGATAGCAGCGGCGGGCGTCGCCGGCGTCCCTGCGTCGGGCGCATCAGGGGCCGATTCCGAACGACCTACGATTCCCGCTCCAGAGGCCACCGATGTTCTGCTTGGCCCGGCTTTCCCTCAGGTGGAGTTCTATCAAGAGGGGAACCGATTGTACCAGGAGGGCGATTTCGAGAATGCGCTCGCCAGTTATCTGAGCTTGGTCGAAGGAGGCTTTCAAAGCGGCGAGGTCTACTACAACATCGGAAACACATACTTCAAGATCGGTGATCTCGCCCGATCGATCTTGTATTACGAACGGGCTCGTCGCCTCATTCCTGCGGATGCAGACGTACAGGCAAACCTGGCGCTTGCACGCTCATTGACCGTGGACGAGATCGAGCCTCTTCCTCGATTCTGGCTCTTCAGCGCGGCCGCTTGGTGGGTCGACCTTCTCCCGAGAACGCTACTCATCGCGGTGGTCGCTGCCGCCTATTTGATGGGGACGGGCACAGTTTTCATACTCGTTCTCAGGAGGGGAGCCGCGATGACGGTGTGGCCGGGGCGGATCGCCCTGGCCTCTTGTGCCGTGTTCGTATTGTTCGGCCTCAACCTCGCCGTTCGAGAGTTGGAAGTAGGACGGGCTCAAGAGGCCGTCGTGTTCCAGCCCCAAGTCGACGTGATGAGTGCCCCCCTAGACGACGAGACCCTCACGGTGTTCACCGTACACGAAGGGACCAAGGTCCGGATTGATCGACTCTCCGACGATTGGGCCGAGGTCGCGTTGGAAGACGGAAGGGTGGGGTGGGTGCCCGTGGGGGCGTTGGAGACGATCTAGAAGGCTGTTGAAGACGTACAGTGGGTCGCAACAGCCTCCTAAGGCAGGGTCAGGGCGCGAGAGACAGAGTGTATTGGCTGACGTCTCTCTGTTCGTAGGTGGATCCAGCGGCCGCCTGCTCCACCAGGACCGTGTAGGACGCGATGTCGCGCGCACCGGCGATCTCGATGGTGAGAATCGCAAAACCCGAACCGAAAGCGAG